>DASXJP010000362.1:0-24183 GCA_036497345.1 Thermoanaerobaculia bacterium | reverse complement strand
GGGGCGGCCACACAGGGCCGCCCCTACAGGGGAAAGGGACGCGTCACATCCCCGGCGGCGGAGGTGACGGCGGCGGCGGATTCGTCGTCGGTGGCGTCACGGGCGGGGCCCCGACCGGCGGCGGCGTGATATCGGTCGGCTTCGGGGGCGTCAGGGTGCCCGGCGCGGTGGGCTCGGCCGTCGTCGAGGTGGCGGGAGCCGTCCCCAAAACGGGCGCTCCGGCCTTCTCCGCGGGGTTCCCGGAGGGGATGTTCAGGCTCCCCCCTTGATCGCCGCTCACCTCCAGATCGGCGGCGAGCTGGCGGCGATAGTTGGCGGCCTCGGCGGGCGGATTGGCCACGATCAGCGACTTCTTCTCCAGCTCCACCATGAACTTGGCGACCTCTTGGCGGAACACCCGCTCCTGCTCGCGCTGCTTGATCACCTCCTGCACCTCGGCGAACGACGGGACCCGCGACTCGTGGCGATCGAGCACCTGCACGAGATGGAGGCCGCCGCGCGCCTGCACGGGCTCGCTGATCGCCCCCTTGGGGAGCTTCCAGACCGCGGTCTCCAGGTTCTTGTCGAGATCGCCGAGGGAGACCCAGCCGAGGTCGACGGCGTTGCTCGTGGTCCCCTTCTTGACGGTGTCGGCCACGGCGTCGTCCAGCGAGGCGCCCCCCTGGACCTTGGTCCGGATCTCGGCCGCCAGGCGCTGCCGGTCGGCGGCGGAGAGCCCGCCGTCGTCGAGCACCACGGCCTCGCGGAGCTGCAGCTGCTCGGGCAGGCGGAACTGCTCGAGGTTCTTCCGGTAGTAGCGCCGGAGGTCCTCCTCGTCCACCTTGACCCGCCCCTGCACCTCGCGGCCGCGTACCTCCTGCACCCGATGCTGCTTGCGGAGCGAGGCGCGGAGCTGGGCCATGGTCATGCCCGACTGCGCCAGCGCCTGATTGAGCTCGTCGTCCGACTTGATGTTGTTGTTCTGCTTGAGCAGCGCGACGTCGGCGTCCACCTGGGCGTCGGTGATCTCGACGCCGAGCTGGTCGGCGCGCGATTGCAGCAGCAGCTCGCGGTAGAGGTCGGCGTAGGCGAGCTCGCCGGCCTGGCCGAGCAGCCGCTGGCGCTCGCCGGGGTCCTGCTCGCGATGGAGGATGTCACGCACGAGCTCCTCGCGGTGCTGCTGGTAGTCGTGGAGCGTCGCGATCTGGTCGTTGATCCGCAGGACGACACGGTTCAGCACCTCGGCGCGGGCTTTTGGAGCCAGGGCGGGCGCCAGCGCGAAGGCGAGGATGAGGGTCAGGCTAGCGAGCTTTCTGGGCATGACTGTAGGAACCTTGGTAGGCGAACGGTAAATTCCGCTCATAAACCCTCACATTGTAATGACTTCGGGCCTCCTGGACCAGCGAGCGCAAGAGCTGGTCGGCCCGCTGCTGGCGCAGCTTGCCGAGGATCTCCCCCCGCGCGGCGGCGAGCGGCACCACCTCGGCCGGCTCGCGCTCGGTCACCTGGAAGAGATGGAAGCCGTATTCGGCCGGCACCACCGGGCTCACCTCGCCCGGCTTCAGCGCGAAGATCAGGTCGGCGAACGACGGCGGCAGGTCGCCCCGCGCCAGCTCCCCCTGATACCCGCCGCCGTCCGCCCGCGGGCCCCGCGACAGCCGGCGGGACACCTCCTCGAAGGGGGTCCCCGCCGCGATCTGGCGCCGGGCCTCCTCGGCGGCCTTGCGGTCGGCGGTGAGGATCTGCCGCAGCCGCACCCGCTCCGGCCGCGCGAAATCCTGGCGGTGCGCCTGGTAATAGCGGGCGATCTCCGCGTCGTCGGGCTCCTGGCGAAGGTCTTTTTCGAGCAGAGCGTCGATCGCCTGGCGCGCCTGGCCTCCCTGGCCCCCTGGGAGAGAGGAGGTGGAGGCCCGCACCAGCCCGCGGTCGGCGGCCAGCCGCTCCAGCAGCCGCTCGTCCAGGAACTGATCGAACAGCTCCGAGAGCACGTCGCTCCCCAACACCCCGCCGGGCTCCCCCACGTTCTGGGCGACGTAGCGCTCGAATTCGGCGTAGCGCACCTCGGCGTCGCCGATCCGCGCCACGGCGTCCGGCGGCAGGGGGTCGACCCGCTGGCAGGCGGCGGCGAGGAGGGCGGCCCAACCGAACGCGACCACGGCCCGTCCGGAAATCATTGCGCCAACGCCTCCAGCGTCTGCCGCGCCGTGGCGACCATCTGCCGGCCGCCGCCGCCGGGCAGGGTCAGCACGCCCGTGGGGCTGAAGCTCGCGCCGGGGAGGGTGGAGACCATCTCGATCAACCTTTCGACATCGATACGCGCGTCGCGCCGCAGGCGGATGATCAGCTCGCCGCTTTTCGCGGAGATGGACTGCACGCGCAGCGACTCGGCCAAGCGCTTGAGGGCCGCCACCTCGACCAGCGTCTCGACCGGCGAGGGGGGCGGGCCGAAGCGGTCGACCAGCTCGGCGAGCATCTCCTTCTCCGGCTCCTCGGCGATCTTGCGGTAGAGCTCCATGCGCAGGTTGGCGTCGTCCACGTACTCGGGGGGGATCGACATCGGCACCGGCAGGTCGAGCGCCACCGACGGCGCCTCCTCGATCACCTCGCCGCGCAGCTCGCGCACGGTCTCCTCCAGCAGCTTGAGGTAGGTCTCGATCCCCACCGAGCCGATGTGGCCGCTCTGCTCGCCCCCCAGGAGGTTGCCGGCGCCGCGGATCTCCAGGTCGCGCGCCGCGATGCGGAAGCCGGCCCCGAGGTCCGAGAACTCGCGCAGGGCCGCCAGCCGCTTGCGCGCCTGCTCGGAGAGCACCCGGTCCTCCGGCACCAGGAAGTAGCAGTAGGCGAGCTGGTTGCTCCGCCCCACCCGGCCGCGGAGCTGGTAGAGCTGGGCGAGGCCGAAGCGGTCCGCCCGGTGGACGATCATCGTATTGACGTTGGGGATGTCGATGCCGTTCTCGATGATCGTGGTCGCCAGCAACACGTCGAAATCGCCGCGGGTGAAGGCGTGCATCCGCCGCGACAGCTCCTCCTCCTCGAGCTGGCCGTGCCCCACGGTGACGCGGATGCCGGGCACGATCTCGCGCAGCTTGCTCAGCCGGTCCTCGATCGACTCCACCCGGTTGTAGACGTAATAGACCTGCCCGCCCCGCTCCAGCTCGGCCTCGATCGCCTCGCGCACCAGGTTGTTGCTATAGGGGAGGATCGCCGTCTCCACCGCCATGCGGTCGCGCGGCGGAGTCTCGATCACCGAGAGGTCGCGCACGTTGGCCAGCGAGAGCTGGAGCGTGCGCGGCACCGGGGTGGCCGACATGGCCAGCACGTGCACGTTCTTCTTGAGCTGCTTCAGCCGCTCCTTCTGGGCCACGCCGAAGCGCTGCTCCTCGTCGACGATCAGCAGGCCGAGCCGGGGGAGCTGGATGTCCTTCGACAGCAGCCGGTGGGTGCCGATGAGGATGTCCACCTTGCCCTCGTTCAGGCGCTTCTTCAGCTCCCGCATCTCGGCCGGCGAGCGGAAGCGCGACACCATCTCGATGGTGATCGGGAAGCCGGCGAACCGCCTGCGGAAGGTCTCCAGGTGCTGGTCGGCCAGGATGGTGGTCGGCGCCAGCACCGCCACCTGGTAGCCGCCGTCCACCGCCTTGAAGGCGGCGCGCATGGCGACCTCGGTCTTGCCGTAGCCCACGTCGCCGCACAGCAGGCGGTCCATGGGCCGCTCGCGCTGGAGGTCCTCGCGGATGGTGGCGATCGCCTCCAACTGGTCCGGCGTCTCCTCATATGGGAACGCCGCCTCGAACTGGTGCAGCAGGTCGGTGTCCGGAGGCATGGCCGGGGCGCGGGCGACCTGGCGCTCGGCGTAGAGCTTGAGCAGCTCTCCGGCCATGTCGCGCATCCCCTTCTTGACCCGCGCCTTGGTCTTGTTCCACGAGGTGCCACCCAATTGGTCGAGACGGGGGGCGACCCCCTCGATGCCGCTGTACTTCTGCACCTGATCGATGCGCGAGAGGGGGAGCAGCAGCCGCTTGCCGCCGGCGTAGGAGATCTCCATCACCTCGGTCTCGGCGGCGGCGCCGGCCGAGGCCCCCCCGGCGATATCCCGGAGGGCCGGCGGCAGCCCCGCAGCGCCGTCGCCGTTCCCCCCCACCGAGCGCAGGGCCACGAACTGGCCGATGCCGTGGTCCACGTGCACCACGAAATCCCCCACCTTGAGGTCGCGCAGGCTGGAGAGGAACGGCCCGAAGCGCGAGCGCGACGGCCGGCGCTGGAGCTTCGCCTGCGCCAGGAGCTGCTGCTCGCCGTAGACCACCACGCCGGCCGGCGGCAGCCGGAAGCCGCGCGCGAGCTCCCCCGCCACCAGCTCCACCCCGCCGCGGCCGAGCTGCAGCTCCCGCCCTTCGAGCAGCTCCTCGATCCGCCGCCGGTGCGCCGGCGAGACCACCACGATGCACCGCTCGCCGCGCGCCCGGGCCGTGGCGACCTCCTGGGGGAAGCGCGGGAGCTGGCCGTGGAAGAGATCGGTCAACGCGCCGTGGAAATCGGCTCCCTTCGCGTCCCCGTCCCGGCCGCCGCCCACCACCCCACCCATGATCAATTCCCGCAGCCGCAACGCCGCCGTCTCCAGCGTCTCCCGCACCCGTTCGGCCGGCTCCTCCATCATCTCGGGAGGGACCGCGAGACGGCCGTGCTCGCGGCGCGCCGCGAAGTCCGTCTCCAGCCGCTCGGCGTGATGGACCACCTCCCCCTCCAGGGCCGGCGGATCGACCGCGAAGACCAGCGGCTGGCCCAGCACCTCGGGCAGCGGGATGGTGTGGTCGGCGAGCAGCGGCAGGTAGTTCTCCCAGCCGGGAAACTCGCCGCGCGTCCGCAGCCCCTCCAGCAGCTCCGCCGCCTCCGGCCCCCAGTCCGGATCGGCCGCCTGGCCGCCGGAGAGGAGGTCGGCCAGCAGCCGCGCCTCCTCCGCTCCCGCCGGGAAGAGGGAGAGCGGCAGGATGCGGATGGAGTCGAGGGTGTCCTCCGAGCGCTGCGACTGGGGGTCGAACCAGCGGACCGACTCCACGGTGTCGCCGAACAGGTCGAGCCGGATCGGGGTCTCCTCGCCCGGCGGGAAGACGTCGACGATGCCCCCGCGCACCGCGAAATCCCCCACCTCGTAGACGAGATCGGTGCGCCGGAACCCGTAGCGGGTGAGGTGGGTGACCAGCTCCTCGATGGGGTGGTCCTCGCCCGGCTTGACGGTGATCACGGCGCGGAGGTACGCCTCGCGGGTGGGCAGCCGGCGGAAGAGGGCGCGCGGGGTGGCGACCACGGTGGTCAGCTTCCCCGAGGCCACGCAGTCGAGCGCCACGGACTCCTGGGCCCGCACCATCAGCGAGGTCTCGGCCTCCTGATAGGGGGTGAGGGACGGCGAGGGGAAGTAGACGCTCCCCTCCTCGCGGCCGAACAGCCGCGCCGCCTCCATCCACAGCAGGGCGTCGGCCTCGCGCGGCACCAGCACCAGCACCGGCCGTTTGAGATCGCGCGCCAGCAGCTCGCCCACCCACGCCGCCGCGGGCACGGGCAGGCGCACCAAGTCCCCGAGACCCTGGAGGAGGGTCTTGTAGGGGGCGCTGCTGCGGAGGATTCGGGAGAGGTCCTCCCAAACCGGATCGGCCATGCCAGGAAGTCTAACGTCGATAGGGGACCGGCGGATTCCGGGGCCCCGGACCGGGTATCCTACTCGTAATGAAGACCCTCTCCCTTGACACCCCTCCCGAGATCGAGGAGATCGTCCTGGAGCGCTATCGCCAGATGCCCCCGTTCGAGAAGCTCATGCAGGTCTTCGAGCTGAACCAGATGGCGCAGCAGATGGCCGCGCTGAGAATCCAGGCTCAATACGGACCAGACCTCTCCGAGCGGGAGATCCGGCTGAGACTGGCCGCCCTCTGGCTGGATAGGGATCTAATGATCGAGGCGTTCGGCTGGGACCCTGAGGCCAAAGGTTATTGAATGGTCTCTCCGGAGGAGGCTCTACGTGTCGTTCTGGAGGTGAGCCGCCATCTGGATGCGCTCGGAATTCCCTACGCGGTTGGCGGCTCCCTCGCGAGCTCGCTCCACGGCATTCCCCGAAGCACCCAGGACGCTGATCTCGTTGCGGACCTGCGTCCCGCGCACGTCCAATCTTTCGTCGCCGCCGTCTCTCCAACTTTCTACGTGTCCCCTGAACGAGTGACGCAAGCGGTCAGCCGGCGCGCGTCTTTCAATCTGGTCCACCTCGCGACGGGGATCAAAGTCGATGTCTTCACTCTCAAGGCCGACCCGCTCGCCCTTCAGGAGATGATTCGTCGCCAGACTTTGCCGATCCCGGGTCCATCCGGGACCACCCTCCAGGTCGCCTCCCCCGAGGACACCATCCTCCAGAAGCTCCACTGGTACCAGATCGGCAACCGCGTCTCCGATCGTCAATGGAACGATGTTCTGGGCGTGCTGAAGGTCAAACGGGCGAGTCTCGATTTTGAATATCTGAAGGAATGGGCTCCCCATCTCGGGGTCGAGGATCTGCTGCGGCAGGCGTACGACGACGCGGGGATCGATCCCGCGGTCTGACTCTCCCCCTACCGCCGCTACAGCCCACCCCCCGTCTCCTGCACCCGCGCCAGCACCCACTCCCGGCCGCGCACGAAGGCGAGCGGCACGATCAGGCAGGCGAGGACGCCGCCGAGAAGTTGGGCCCCCCAGGCGAGCCAGGAGAGATCCCCCTGCGCCTGATGGAAACCGTACAGGCGCAAACCGACCCCCCAGATCAGCGCCGCGATGATGCCGACGCAGAGGGCCGATTCCGATGTCTGATCCTGAAGCTTGAACATCTCTCTCCTCCTGAGCCCGGCCTTGCGCCTCCTTGCGGCGCCGGCCGGCGGAAATCCATCGACGGCAAGGCGCATGCCATGTTTGCCAGTGCGTTGCTGCTTCCAGCAGCTTCGCCCGGAGAGCCAAGGTTTGTTTCAGGAAAGGCGGGCTTTCCGAGAGACATAAGTCAGTTGCTGACGAGTGTAGACGATGCAGCCTCGAATCCAGTGGCCAAGGCCAGCCGCAGTCGGCTCACAATAGTGACTTCCTCCGTCGTGCCATTGGGCCGCCATGGCCAGGTGGAATTTCCCCAGGCCTCCTCCTGTCCAGGTCTGTTGACCCGTTTGTGAAGCTCCGTATGCCCAAGGCTCTGCCTGAGGCGCTAGCGTGATTCGGGGTAAGCTCTGGGAAAAGCCGACCAAAGACATATAGACGTGCCAATGAGGTTGAGCATGAGCTCGCGATTCGTCATCCGTGGCACGCTCCCACTCGGCCCGTAATAGCGGGACTTTAGACTCATAGGCTTCACCTTTCAGCACGATCATGCTTGCGCTGCGGATCTCGGCTTGGCTCAAGGTTGTTCGGAACTTGAGCTGGAGCCCCAGCCAATGAGAATCGAGCAGAGGAAGGACAGGGTGTTGGCGGTCTTCCAGAAGCGTCTGTACGGCCCCGTTGCCATCCAGCACCGAGATGAGCTCCCCGCGGAGGAATGAGTGATCGAACTTGAGATGAGGAATCCCCAAAGCCTCTCGTGCCGCATCCAAGCTGGTACGGATCTCTTCAGGCTCTTCGATCTTCGGTCCGTCCTCAAATGGAATGATTTTCGATTTCTTCTTGGGCATTTTGCTCGTGAGCCGCAGCCAATGAATATATCGTTAGCGCGAGATCGGCGAGACGAAGTCTTTCGTCGCGAGGGAGAGCGTCGAGGCCTTGCTCATGGATCGTCGTTCCCAGATGGGACAGCGTAACCCGTTCGCTGCTCAGGAAATCGGCGGTCAGGTCAGGAAGAGGGATCTGCTCGACAAATCGCTTGGAAAGATTCCACTGCCCTCCCCCAACATGGTTGGAGTGAGCGGCAAGGAGCGAGGAGAATACATCGCTGTTGAGTAGCGCCAGGTAGGCCAGCCAGACCGTTCGGCTCAGGCCGACGTTCTTTTGCAGGGTGGGCAGCCAGCCGTATCCCTGGACAACTACGAACACACCCGTGCTGTCCCAGGCGAATGAGCCTGCCTCGCCGAAATAGGTCGAGACAATCTTGGGGGTTGCCTTGCGTTGCCAGGCGCGATGCTCACTCAGCTTCCACCAGCGGTCCGGCGGGATGCGGCGGCGCTCCAAAAGGGCGCTCTTCTGTGGGCGCAGTCTCTCCCGGAAGAACGTGGGGACCGCCTTGCGCACCTCGCTCTCGCTCTCCAAGGTGTAGGCGCCATAGGGATAGAACGCATACCAATCGTCAGAAAGGTGGCCGCCGCGGATCGAATCGTTCAGGACACATGGGCGGAAGTAGGGTTTTTCGGCTTCGGGGAGGAGACTCCAATCCGACTTTCCCAGGAGGAAGACCCGGTTGAGGCCTGTAATCGTGCCCTGCTGGACAGAGAATCGCCTCCCCACGGGGGGCAGGATCCGAAGACTGCGCGCCAGTTGCCATTCACGATAGGGCCGCGGCGACCAACTCTCTCCACCTTGCCCGATCTCATCGGTTCCGTAGAGACTGAAGCCATCGCCCTCCTGGACAGCAGCGGTCAGGCTGGCCGACTCCAGGCTGCGGAGGCGCCGTAAGGCTCGCAAGGCTGCCGAGGTCGATGAGAGTCGATGATCTGCCCACACCGCCAGTGGGAGGTCCGTGGAGATGCCACGCCCACCCACATAGAGCGAGGCGTCAACCCGGGCACTGGGAAAAACGTCGTGGCTCCCCAGACGGGCGATGAGGTGCGCAGAGAGCCTGGCGCCAAGCTCCGCACGCAGAGAGCGGAATCCGACCCCATCCAAGAAAGAGGAGGGTATGACCGCAGCCAGCACCGACCGGTTGCCGAGGCTCTGCACGGCCTTCCAGAGGAAGGCTGTCGAGAGATCTGGCCGCAACTGCGCATAGGGCCCCAGGATCCGTCGGACCGCCTCTTCTTGCGCCGGGTCCAGATCTCTCCAGGAAACGAAGGGCGGGTTCATGAGAAGGAGGTCGACCCTTGCAGGCCAGCCCACTCCGTCTTCCAGAGCATTACAGGGACGGATCTCGATCTCGACCTGCTTCTCGACTCCGCGCGCTTCCCATCCCAAAACGAAATCCGCAAGGGCACAGGCGGCCTTCGAAACGTCGAATCCCACCAGATGGACCGTGCCCTTAAAATCGCGGAGCTTCAGTTGCCTCAAGGTCTCGCGCAGGAATTCTCCAGAGCCGCAGGCAGGATCGAAAACACATAGGCGCTCAGGAAGCGTTCCCAACGCTGCGAGCGCCTCCTCGACCAGCGTCCTGACGACCGCGACGGGCGTAAAGTAGACCCCTACGGAGGACGTCTCGGCCTCGAGCTCCACCGGCGGCGGTGCGAAGCCGGGAAGGGTCCTCTGATAGACCGGTCCAAAGACCGCGGAATAGTGCGCCTCCTGGAACAACACTCCGGAAGCGTGCCGCAGGGTGAGGTTCAGGTATGGTTGAAGGCTCTCGAGGACGGAGCCACGGCAGAGCATCGCGACGAGACTGCTCCAATCCGCCTCAGTCACTGACCGGGCAACCTCTTCGGATTCAGCGTCCAGCCGCCATGAGGACAGCGTGACCTGCCGCTGACCTTCTCCTTCTAAGATTGCGGCCAGCAGATACAGGAATCCCTTCAGTGCCTGACCACCGGCTCGCGACGGCCCCAAAGCGTTTCGCAGACCACGAAAGACGCCAAGGGCATGTGAAATGATCGAGAGCTCGCTGGCAGGCGCATCCTCTTCCAGGCGACGATGAAAGAGGTCAGGAGCGGAACGCAGCTCCGAGCACGCCATCGGGTGATAGACCTCCGGTCTGTCCCAGCGTTGGATGAGCACCTGGTCACCCGAGAGCGTGACCGCATGGCCCACATTGGCAGACCACGCCTGACTCCGTGAGGTGGCATCCGGGCTTCGCCCATCCAGGTAGAGGCAGAAATTGCCTCTTGTGCCGTTGAAGAGGACATAGGCAGATTCCGTCTGCCCTTCGCTCATCAGAGGCACTGGGAGCAGGCCCAACTCTCTGCGCCAAGTCTCGACGTCATTCAAGTCTGTCATGGCTCGGCCTCAAGTAAAACATACTTCGATCTAGAGAACAACCACGATCCCGCCGACCGTCAGGTGGAAGTATAGTACGCGAGTACCGCCTTGGTAGCGCCTACCGCCTCGACATGAAGCAAAAGACCCGGGGCGGAGGTGGTGCGGCGGGCCGGCGGACTGTTCCCGCTTGTCTGGGTCGGGCTCAGCCTCCACCACTTCTACCCTGTGCTAGGCTCCCTCCTCGATTTTTTTCTTCCCCAGGAGGGAGATTCATGCCGACCCGTTATCCCCAGGAAGCCGTGCTCCGCGACGGCCGCCGCCTGCTGATACGTCCGTTCACCGCGCACGACGTCGATCCCCTGTACGAGTTTTTTCTCCGCCTCCCCCAGGAGGTGCGCCGCTTCGCCTGGGACCGCATCGACAGCCGCTCCCTGGTCGAGAGCTGGGGACGCGAGCTCGACTACGCCAAGGTGCTGCCGCTGCTGGCCTGGGACGGCCACAAGGTGGTGGCGGACGCGACCCTCCACCGGCGCGATGGAAGCCCCCTGCGTCTGGTCGGCCGCATCAAGTGGCTGCTCGATCCCGCCTACCGGGGCGTGGGGCTGGGCACCCTCCTGGTCAACAACTTCATCGACACCGCCCGCGCCGACGGCCTGCGCCACCTCACCTGCATGCTGATCTCGGATTCCGAGGCCGACGCCGTCGAGACCCTGCGGAACATCGGCTTCCAGGGCTACACCATCCCGGGCTACGGGACGGACCCCGACGGCAATCAGCACGACATGATCAAGATGGTCCTGAAGCTGTGATCGTGCCTACCGCTCGTCCCGCCCGTGCGCGTGGGCCGGCGGCGAGGTGGCCTCGACGGCCGTGAACGGCTCCAGGATCCTGTAGGTGTGCGAGGTCCCCTTGGGCACCACCCAGGAATCCCCCTCCTCCAGGAGCACCGTCTGTCCTTCGAGGCGGAGCTCGGCCCGCCCCGCGATCACGTAGCCGACCGTCTCGTAGTCCCGCCGGCTCTCGGGCTTGTTCCCCTGCGTCGGCTCCTCCTCCCACAGGCGCATCGCGACGTGTACGCCGGAGGCGAGGTACTTCTGACCCAGCGCCCCATGGGGGGAGTACCGGGAGTCGACTTTGGTCACCGTGGTATCGCTCATCGCTCGCTCCTCCTTCGCGGGTCGTCTTTCCAGGAAGCGTCTTTGCACGAGCGCTGCCAGCGCGTGGCACGTGCGTTGCTCAAGCCAGGGCCGAGGGGACGGGGTCCCCATCGATCAGGAAGGAGACGACGACATGCCAGTGACCTTGCTGTCCAAGGGAGCGGAGATCCTGCTGGTCCAGTTCCACGAGAAGAAGGGGGACCGCGTCGGGGCCCAGGTAGGTGACCGCCTGCCCGAGCAGGCCTTCATGGAAGCCGCGGCCGAGAGCCCCGGCGTCGATTTCGACGGCGCCACCCAGACCCTGCTGGAGGGGAGCCTCATCCGCCAGGAGGATGGGGATTTCATCTTCACCCAGGAGGGGTACGACTACCTCTATAAGCGGACGGGGCACCGGGTGGGGGAGGGGTAGGCCCGCCCGGGCATGAATGCCCGGGCTACGCTTCAACCAAAAAGCCGGCTGAAGCCGGCTCCCTGGTCAGAAAAGCGCGCTCGAGAGCCGGCTTCAGCCGGCTTTTCGTTTGGAACGTAGCCCGGGGATTGATCCCCGGGCGGGCCTAACCCCCCGCCCGCTTCGCCCTATACCCGGCCTTCACCAGCTCGGTCACCAGCCGCTCGGCGTGGTCGCCCTGAATCTCCAGCTCGAAGGCCGGGGAGCCGTCCGCGGTCTTCCCGGTCTTCAGCGCGCCCCCGCCGCCGCACATCCGCTTCCAGGACGCGAGCAGCGCCTCCGCCTCCGGCCGCGCCAGCACCAGCGGGCCCACCACGGTCACCGTCTTGCCGCCGCGCCCCGCCTTCTCCCGGCGGACCCTGGGAGACTGCGACGACGGCGGCAGGCTGACCGCGGGCTCCTGCGCAGCCGGGGCTTCCCGTCTGGCGACGGGAGATTCGGTCGAGTAGACTGTGCGGCCTGATTTCGGTCTCACGGGATCGACGCCCTGCCTCGGAATGCCGCCGGGGTCCGGGGCGTTGTAGGATCTTCGCACGGCACTCCACGCGCCGCAATGGGACTCCTGTCGAGGCGCTTGTTCGAGGTAAATCGTCTTGGAAGACATCCGTAACTTCTGCATCATCGCCCATATCGACCACGGGAAATCGACCCTGGCCGACCGCCTCATCCAGCGTTGCGGAGGGGTGGAGGCGCGCGACTTCCGCGACCAGATCCTCGACTCGATGGACATCGAGCGCGAGCGCGGCATCACCATCAAGAGCAACACCATCACCCTCAACTACACCGCCCGGGACGGCAAGCCTTACCGGCTGAACCTGATCGACACCCCCGGCCACGTCGACTTCTCCCACGAGGTGCGCCGCTCGCTGATGTCCTGCGAGGGGGCGCTCCTCATCGTCGACGCCTCCCAGGGGGTCGAGGCCCAGACCGTCGCCAACCTCTATCTGGCCCTGGAGTACGACCTGGAGATCGTGCCGGTGATCAACAAGATCGACCTCCCCTCGGCCGAGGTGGAACGGGTGCGCGAGGAGATCGACGCCGACCTCGGGCTCGACCCCTTCGAGGCCGTGCTCTGCTCGGCCAAGCAGGGGATCGGCATCGACGACGTATTGGAGGCGGTGGTGACCCGCATCCCGCCCCCCGTGGGCAAGGCGGAGGCGCCCCTGCGCGCCCTGATCTTCGACGCCCAGTACGACGTCTACCGCGGGGTCGTGCTGATCTGCCGGATCAAGGAGGGGACGATGCGCCCCGGCCAGAAGATCCTCCTCATGCACACCGAGAAGGAGTACGAGGTCGAGGAGGTGGGGCTGCTCCAGCTCAAGCGGGTCAAGTCCGAGGAGCTGGAGGCGGGCGCCGTGGGCTACGTCATCGCCGGCGTCAAGGCGGTATCCGAGATCAACGTCGGCGACACCATCACCGAGGCCGCCCGGCCGGCCGCCGAGCCGCTTCCCGGCTACAAGGAGGCCAAGCCGGTCGTCTTCTCGTCGATCTATCCGATCGCCAGCGACGATTACGAGGACCTCGCCAAGGCGCTCGACAAGCTCAAGCTCAACGACGCCTCCCTGACCTTCCAGAAGGACTCGTCGAGCGCCCTCGGCTTCGGCTTCCGCTGCGGCTTCCTGGGGCTGCTCCACCTGGAGATCGTGCAGGAACGGCTGGAGAGGGAGCACGACCTCTCCCTCCTCCTCTCCGCCCCCTCGGTGCAGTACGAGGTGGTGCTCACCGACGGCACCGAGATCACGGTGGACAACCCGGCGCTCTTCCCCGACCCCGGGAGCATCAACTTCATCCGCGAGCCCTACATCAAGGCGTCGATCATGATCCCCGAGCGCTACCTGGGGGCGGTGATGGAGCTCTGCCGCGAGCGGCGGGGGGAGAGCACCACCTTCGAATACCTGGCCATGGGGCGCCTGCAGGTGACCTCCGAGCTGCCGCTGGCCGAGATCCTCTTCGACTTCTACGACCGGCTGAAGACGATCACCCAAGGCTACGGCTCGTTCGATTACGACCTCACCGACTACCGCCAGACCGACCTCGTGAAGGTGGACATCCTGGTCAACGGCGACAAGGTGGACGCCCTCTCGCAGCTCGTGCACCGGGAGAAGGCCCGCCATCGCGCCCTCCACTATTGCGAGCGGCTGGCCGAGACCATCCCGCGGCAGAACTTCAAGATCGCCATCCAGGGGGCCATCGGCGGCAACATCATCGCCCGCTCGACGATCAACGCCTTCCGCAAGGACGTCACCGCCAAGTGCTACGGCGGCGACATCTCGCGCAAGCGGAAGCTGCTGGAGAAGCAGAAGGAAGGCAAGAAGCGCATGAAGATGGTGGGCTCGGTCGAGATCCCCCAGGAGGCCTTCCTCGCGGTGCTCAAGGCGGGCCCGGGCGAGTAAACCCTCACCCCTGCCCCTCTCCCGTCCCCTCCCACCCTCCTTCACCGGGAGAGGGGAAAGGGACCCGTTTCGATTCTGTTTGGTTTTCTCCCTCTTCTCCCGGTGAGGGAGGGGGGAGGGGACGGGAGAAGAGGGCCGGGGTGATGAGGGCTCACGCCTACTCCGACTCCAGGGCCCACAGCTCCGAGCCGTGGTCGCGGTCCCACTTGCGGAAGAAGAGCCGCGGACCGGCGGGGGCCAGCTCGAAGACAGAGGTGTCAAAGAACGGCTCGCGCAGGTCCAGGACCTTGAACGTCCCGGCCTGTGTGCCGTCGGTCTGGTAGAGGCCCCCCTCGCCCCGGGTCGTGAAAAAAATCTGGCTGGCGAAGGGGCGGAAGTAGTAAGGGTCGAGGATCGTGTGGCCGTCACGGTCGAGGAGCGGACCGGTGCCCGCCGCGGAGCCGTCGCTCTTCCAGAGGGTGCCGCCTCCGTCCGAGGTGCTGAAGAGGAGCTGGCCGTTGGCGAAGGCCGGCGTGACACTGTGATCGAAGTCGTTGAAAAGAATCGCGACGTCCGCGCCGGCGACCTCCCGCGTCCCCCCGGCCGAGAAGCCATCGCTCACCCAGAGGCTCGAAGACGTGTGAGAGCTGACCCAGAAGAAGAGCCGGGAGCCGGCCGGCACCAACTGCCAGACTCCTGAGCCGGTCGTGGCCGTATAGAAGCTGGCGGGCGCGGTGCCGACCGCCGTGCCGTCGGAGCTCCAGATCTGGCTCCCTGAGTCGTCGAAGGGATGGAGGACGAACCAGAGCCGGCCGGCGTGCTCGACGAGGTCGCGTTGCTCGCTGGCAAGGGCCTTGACCGGGACCGTGCCCGTGGCCGTGCCGTCGCTCCGCCAGAGCTCTCCGCTGGCGTCCGGAAGGGGGACGACAAAGAAGACCCGCTCCTGGAAGGCCGTCAGGTGCCATTGGTCAAAGAAGGGCGAATCCGCGGGGGGGCCTGCCACTGGGCGGGTGCCCGCGGCCGTGCCGTCGCTCACCCACAGGCCATACCCTTGAGCCCCGCCGGAGGCGATGAAGAAAGCTTGGCCACCCAGGGCCACGACGTCGTTGGCGGGGGAGACCTGCACGGCCTCGGGGGTCAGCCGCACGGTTCCCGCCGGCGTGCCGTCCGTGCGCCAGAGCGCGGTGTCGCCGTTTCCGTCGCGGTCGGGCGCGAAGAGGGAGGAGAAGAAGAGCCGCCCGCCCACGTCGGCCGCCGCCAGGATCTGCGGCACGGTGGCGCCCGGCAGAGGAGGAGGGAGCCCGTCGAGCACCGGCGCCGTGCCCGCCTCGGTGCCATCGCTCACCCACACCCCATAGCCGTTCCCTTCATCAGCGAGGAAGTAGACCTTGCCGCCGGCGGCGTGCAGGTCGTAGGGCGCGGACCCGCCGAAGTCCTCCAGGTCGATGTCCTTCAACAGGCGGGTGCCCTGAAGGGTGCCGTCGCTCGTCCAGGGCTCCTGGCCTCGCAGCCCGACCTCATAGGCGCCGAAGAGGAGGGTGCCGTGGAGGAAGACGCCCTGGAAGTCCCTGAGGGTAAGGCCAGCCTGGGAGAAGCTCGTCAGGCGGAGGGTCCCCGCCGCCGTCCCGTCCGTCGCCCAGAGCTGGGGGACGTAGGGCGCTTCCGCGTCCTGGCTGCCGAAGAACACCTTCCCGCTCCCGGCGTGCCAGCCGTAGGGGACGCGGACGCAGGAGGAGGAACCCGCGCAGAAATCACCGATCAGCCGGGTGCCGGCCGGCGTGCCGTCCGTGACCCACGGCCCGGGCCCATGCGCGACGTCGTTGCCGGTGAAGAAGGCGCGGCCGCCGGTCACGGCGACGTCCGAGAACGCTCCGTCGCAGCTGCCCGGACAGAGGTCCTGCAGCAGGTGGGTCCCCTGAGGCGTGCCGTCGGTGGTCCACAGCTCGCGGCCGTGAGGGCCGTCGTCCGCCCGGAAGAGCAGGCGGCCGCCGAGAGGCTCGCGGGGCAGCGAGAGCTTGTCGGAGCTGCCCGGCGAGAAGAAGGCGTCGGGGCGCGGCAGGTTGGTCAGCGGGCGCGTGCCGCCCGGCGTGCCGTCGGAGGCCCACAGCTCCTGCCCACGTTTGGGATCGGAGGCGAGGAAGAGCAGCCGGTTTCCCAGGCTCGTGACGTCGAGGAAGGGGTTGTCCGGCGAGAAGCGGAGGTTGGTGAGCGGCACCGTGCCATGGGCCGTGCCGTCGCTCTTCCAGAGCTCGAAGCCGAGGCGTCCGACCGGCGCGACGAAGAACAGGGTCGGGCCCACCGCCCGGAGATAGACCGGTCCCGGGTGTTTCGCCGAGCCCGGCACGGGATCGCTCACCAGCCGCGTGCCGCCGGCCGTGCCGTCGCTGGTCCACAGGGACGGACCCTGCCGGCCGTCGTCGGCGCGGAAGTAGAGGCGGCCGTTGAAGATGGTCAGGTCGCCGGGGTCCGAGCCCGCGGGGCCGGGGCGCACGTCCGCCACCTGAAAGGTGCCGGCGGGGGTGCCGTCCGTCCGCCACAGCTCCCGGCCGTGGGCCCCGTCGCCGGCCGTGAAGTAGAGCAGCCCCTGCCCCTCGACCCAGACGTTCCAGATCCCCTCCGTCGCCCCCGGAAAAGAGAGCCCCTGGGTCAGCCGGACCGTGCTCGCCGGCGATCCGCCGGTCACCCACAGATCCTCCCCGGACCCCGAGGAGGCCAGAAAGAAGTACGAGCGCCCGTTCGTGGCCACGGACCGGGGCGAGCCCGCGCAGGCGCCGGGACACGCGTCCACCACCTCGAAGGTCCCCGTCGCGGTGCCGTCGGTCCGCCACAGCTCCCGGCCGGTCAGCGAGTCGTCCGCCGAGAAGTACGCCAGGCCGCCCACCGCCACGTAGCCCGCCGGCCCCGAGCCTGCCGAGACCCGGTTCGTGTTGATGTCCTTGACCAGGTGCGCCGTGACCCCTCCAGCGGGGGCGGCGGCGAGCAGAGCGAGGACGAGCGGGCAGAGCGTCAGGCGCATCGCGATCTCCTCCCAACCTGTTACCGTGCTGCAACAGAGTATACGGAGGAGGTGTCCCGAGCGTCTGCCCGTGAGCTGGGGAGGGGACGAGGCCTACGACTCCTCGTACGTGATCTCCATCCGCCGGATCTTCCACGCCGAGACCGCCACCAGCACCAGGGCCAGAGCGGCGAGCCCCACGATCGAGACCCAGGGGGCCGGCGCGTCGGAGAGCATGGCGAGCGGCCCCTCGGAGACCGGCACCGGACAGAGCGACTGGAGATAGTGGATGACGCTGATCTCCTTGAGCAGCGGCGGCAGCAGGAAGTGGATCCCCTCCCAGCCGAACACCACCAGCGCCGGCATCGCCGGGCTCTTGAAGAAGAACCCGAAGAAGAGGAACACCGCCCCGTACCCCACGCAGGCGAGCAGGGTCACCAGGAGATAGGACGCGAGATGCCCCAACCCGTGCTCCTGGAAGAGGAAGTGCTGGACCCGCGCCGAATCGTGCGGCAGGTAGGTGAGGAGGAACGAGAGCGCCGTCGTCAGCCCGAAGAGGCCGAAGGAGACGATCAGCCCGGTCAGGTACTTGGCCACCACCAGCAGCTCCCGCCGCACGGGGGAGAGGAAGTAGTAGTGCAGGCTGCGGTCGAGCGTCTCGCGGCGGATCAGGTTGCCGAAGATCGAGACGCAGGCGAGGAAGATCACGATCCGCAGGATGAACGCCTGATAGAGCCCGGCGAAAAATGTGATCGCCGCGGGGATGTCGCTGGCGTCGCGGACGCCCCCCGGCACGATCATCCGCAGGACCACGATGAAGAGGGGCGCGAGCGCCAGCAGCAGGAGCCCAAAGGAGCGGCGGAACCCCTTGCGCAGCTCCAGCCGGACGATGGCGCGGAGCTGGCTCCACCATTGCCCCCAGGGGAGGCCGGCGCGGGCGCCGGGGACCGTCGTGGCAGCGATGTCGCTCACAGCTTGCCTCCATTCGAGCCGATCAGGTACTGGTAGACCGCGTTGACGTCGGCGTCCGCCGGCGCCACCGCCTCGACCGCGAGGCCGGTCTCCATCACGATGTCGTTGAGCACCAGGTGGAAATTGTCGGCGTCGCGGGTGCGCACCAGCAGCCCCTGGCCCTTGTCGAGGATGCGCGCCTCCACCACGTGGTCCTGCTCGAAGACCTTGGAGGCGAGGAGCGACGGCCGGTCGCAGCGCACCAGCACCTGCACCGGGTGCTCCTCCTCCATCTCGTCGCGCACGTCGCCGATGTCCCCCTCGGCCACGATGTAGCCGCCGTTGATCAACACCACCTGGTCCGAGATCAGGTCGACCTCGTGCAGGATGTGGCTGGAGACGATCACGTGCAGGCCGCCGTCCGCCAGCTCGCGGAAGAGGTCGATCACCTCGGCGCGCGCCATGGGATCGAGGCCGTTGAGCGGCTCGTCGAGCACCATCACGGCGGGCTCGTGGGCGAGCGCCTGGGCGAGGCGGATGCGCTGGCGCATCCCCTTGCTGTAGCCGGCCACCTTGCGCTTGGCGGCCTCCACCAGCCCCACCCGCTCGATCGCCTTCCAGGTCATCGCCTCGGCCTGCTTGGCGCCGAAGCCGTGCACCCGCAGGTAGGACTCGACGAATTGATAGCCGGTCAGGCCCGGCGGGAAGGCGTCGTACTGCGAGGCGTAGCCGGCCTTGCGGAACAGCGCCTCCGGCTGGTCCGGGGTGATCCCCAGCACCGAGATCCGCCCCCGGCTGGGCTGGATCAGCCCCACCATCATGTTCATCAGGGTGGTCTTGCCGGAGCCGTTGGGCCCCACCAGGCCGGTGATCCCCGGCGGGATCGACAGGTTCACCCGGTTCACCCCGAGCACGTCGCCGTAGAACTTGGAGACGTTCTCGAAGGTCACGCGGGAGGAAGCGGTTTCGGTCGTCATCGGACCACCTCGTAAGCGCGGATGCGCCGGGAGAGCAGCCAGAGGGCGAGCGCGCAGCCGAGGATCAGGGTCAGCCAGGCGGCCCACAGCGGCTGCTGATCCAGGCGGGTCTCGCCGGCCTCCAGGCCGAACAGGGCGGCCCAGACCTTGGTCATGGCGGTCGACAGCGACAGCAGGTACCCCCACCAGGTGTCGAGCGCCGCGTTGAGGGCCTCGGCGAAGCCGGTGAGCACGAAGAAGACGATCAGCAGCGAGATGCGCGCCACCGGCTTCCACTTCACCCAGGCCGAGATCGCGAGAGCCACCAGCGAGACGGCCAGGATCCAGGACCAGCTCCCGGCGAAGATCGCGAAGCCGATCCGCAGGTTGTCCGCGAGCCACCCGCCCCCCTCCAGATAGCCCTGGAAGAAGAAGAGCAGCAGCCCCGGAATCCAGGTGATGAGCGACATCAGCCCCACCAGCACCAGCATCTTGCCGAGCACGTACTCGGTGCGCGAGAAGGGGCGCGAAAGGTAGAGCGGCAGCCCGTTGTTGCGCAGGTCGGGCGCGATCAGCGCCGGCCCCACGGAGAGCGCCAGCAGGAAGCAGAGCCAGCTCTGGAATTCGATCCCGCGCCGGAAGAAGGAGGCGTTGATCGGCAGCGCCTCCTTGAGCTGCTCCAGGGGAAGGTTGAGGAATTTGAGCGCCGCCAGGTTGTGATGGAGATAGATCATCAGCAGGCCGGCGAACGGCAGCAGGAAGCAGAGGAAGTAGAAGCCCACGAACAGCCGGCTGTCGAAGACGTCCTTCCAGGCGTAGCGCGGCAGGATCAGGAAGCGCGACCTTTCGGGGGTCAGAGTGCCCCGGTAGCGCCCGTAGTTGCGCTCATAGACGGCCATGACCCACCTCCGTGTCTGTCTCCATCGCCTGGAGGAAGATGTCCTGCAGGGAGTCCTTCTTGTAGTCGAGGCGGCGGATCTGCACCTGCCGCTCCGCGGCCAGCCGGTAGAGGTCGCGGACCCCGACCCCCTCCGGCAGCACCAGCTTGATCTTCTGCTTGCTGCTCGTGGCCATCTCGACCCCCAGGGCCTCGACGGCGGCCACGAACGACGGCCCGTCGCCCCCCCGCGTCTCCAGCTCGAGGAACTTGCGGTTGGCCCGGCGCTCCTCCTCCAGATTGCAGTAGGTGGCGATGCGGCCGTCCTTGAGGATCAGCACCTCGTCGCAGCACTCCTCGACGTCGCGTAGGAGGTGCGAGGAGAGGATGACGTTCACCTCGCCCGTGTCGCGGATGTCGTGGATCAGCCGCAGCATCCGCTCGCGGGCGTCGGGGTCGAGGCCGTTGGTCGGCTCGTCGAGGAAGAGGAGCCGCGGCCCGTGGACCAGCGCCTGGGCCAGCTTGGCGAGCTGCTTCATGCCCAGCGAATAGGTCTCGACCTTGCGGTAGCGGGCTTCGCCCAAGCCCACGTAGAAGAGCGCCTCGTGGGCGCGCTCCAGGGCCCGCTCCGCGGGCAGCCCTGAGAGCTCCCCCATCAGCCGCACGAACCGCACCGCGGTCATGCCGCCGAGGAAGGCGTCGCTCTCGGGCATGTAGCCCATCTCGGCCCGGATGGCCCGCGCATCCGTCCGGATGTCCCGGCCGAAGATGCGGGCCGTGCCCGCCGAGGCGGGGTGGAACCCGAGCAGGGTGTGAAGAAGAGTGGTCTTGCCGGCTCCGTTCGGCCCCAGCAGGCCGATGCAGCGGCCGGAGAGGGAAGCGCTCAACCCCCTGAGGATCGGGCGCTTCCCGAGATGGACCTCCAGGCCCTGGAGCTCGATGACTGGATCGTTCGACACGGTCGTTTTCCCTCCAGGGCCTTATCAGGCGACCTTAGTGGACGGCGTCCTCTTGCCCCTGGTGCACCGCCCCGAGCATGCCGCCGAAGCTGGCCAGCGTGCCGAGGTTGAGACCCAGGGGGTTCTGGTTGCTCCCCGCGAAGACGATGCGGTCCGGCTCCGCGTAGGCGTAGTAGAGGGTCGGTCCCTGGCCGGCCAGCAGCTTGCCGATCGCCGCCGGACCGTGCGGGTGACCACCCTTCGCCGGAGCGCTGGGGAGCACCTTCGAGGCCGACTGCGCGATCGGCGCGATGTTGGTGTAGACCAGGGCGGAGACGTTCACCTGGCCGTCCGGACCCAGCAGGTCGCGGAATTTGGCCGTGGTGGCGAGCGTCACCCCGGAGCTCCGGAGCTGGACAGCCTGCTCCAGCAGCGCCCGGCTCGGGCCGGCGATCATGTAGCCGTCCTCGAACAGGTAGCTGGCGTGAGACGCGCCGTCGCCGGAGACGAACGAGTAGTACGTCCGGCCGCCGGCCGTCTCGCTGGTGATCTGGAGCCCCGGCTTGCCGTTGGCCCGCAGCTCGGCGTCGATCTGCCCGATCGCCTTCTGGAAGGTCTGCTGGAGGCGCGCGGTGTCGTACACCTCGGCCACCAGCTTCCAGGACGGCGTCGGCAGCAGCGGACCGTCCACCCCCATGGCGACCTCGCCGCCCAGGGGAGCGATCAGGTCGTTGCGGAGGTCGAAGCCGTGCTTGGCCTGGGCATCGGCCAGCTCCTGGGCCAGCTCGGGCTTGATCGACAGCATTTCGTCCAGGATGCTCACAGGGCTCTTTACGACGAAAGCCGAGACAAAGTTCGCGTCCGGCGAGAAGAAGCTCAGAGAGCCCATCGGCGCCGGCGCCGCCAGCCAGGAGGCGATCCCCCGGCGGGCCTGGTCGAAGGTGAGGGCGGCGCGGGTCTCGGCCTTGCCGTCGATCTCCCGGCGGTCGATGATGAACTGGTCGAGATCGAGGACGCCCAGCTTCTCGGCCGTCTGCTGATCCTCGGCCGTCTTCTTGGCCTCACCCGTGGCGATCAGCGTATGGAGGTCGGCCGCGAACAGCCAGCCGGCGCCGTCCTGATAGTCCTGGGCGATCCGCCCATAGAAAGCCGTTGCCTTGAACGGATTGGCGCCGCCGTTGCCCCCGGAGATCACCGCCGCCACCTTGCGGAGCTCGTCCCCGCTCGGCGAGGCCACCATCAACCCATTGTGGATCCAGAGCAGCATGGCGTTCCCGGAGGCCGGCGCCGTCGCCGGATCGTCCACGAACACCACCTTGTCGGCGTGCCCGCTGCCGGCCAGCTCCTGCTGGACCGTGGCGCGGAACGAGGCCTCGTTGGTCACCTCGGCCAGCAGCACCGGCTGGCACTTGTCGTTCTCACCGGGGTCCATCGCCACCGCCACCTCGTCGCCCAGGTTGGCTCCCAGGGCGCCGAGCTTCGCGATCATCTCGTGGAACTTCTGCTCGCTGTCGGTCGAGCGCAGCACGCCGGTCCACCACTGGGCCAGCGACGGGCTCTCGCTGATCTTCTCGTCGAGGATCTTCTGCGTCTCGGCGAGGCTCTTCGAGAGGTTGGGCAGGGCGATCCAGATCGTCGTCCCCGCGGGGGCGAGATCCAGCAGCCGGGTCGAATAGCGCAGGCCCGGACGCGCCACGCGGGAATCGATCTCCTTGCCCAGGGCCGTGAGCTCGGCCAGGAGCTGGTCGTACTCCTTGGCGTTGCGGCTCCAGGCCACCTCGTTCTTGACCGGCACCCGCTCGACGCTGGCGTGCGTCGTCACCTGGTCGCCGGGGTGGAGCACGGCCAGCTTGGCGCCCTGCTGCACGTGCACCTCACCCTGGATCACCGACACGCGGGACCCCTTGGTGCCGCTGTTGACGGCGAAGATGGTGCCCACCACCGAGACCTCGGCGTCGCGGGTGGCCACGAACAGATGGCGGTCGTGCTGCTTGGCGGCGCGCACGATGATGCGGCCGCGCTCGAGCTGGATGGTGTTCCCCTTGCGGCTGGCGTCCAGCGAGAAGCCGGCCCGCTCGCTCATCTCGATCAGCGAGCCGTCAGCCATCCGCACCAGGGCGGTCGACCCCTTGGCGGTGCGGACCTCCTCGCCCTCGTCGATCGTCTCGCCGGGGCGGATCATGCGGCTGGAATCGCCGGCCACGCGGTAGAGGGTCCCCTCCACCGACTCGATGCGGGCCATCTTCGTGCCGCTGACCATCATGTCCTGGACCAGCATCACCAGCCCGAAGCCGAGGGCGATCGCCAGCACGGCGGCCAGGCTCATCCAGACCGCGCGGTGGTTGGTGTTGGCGGCCCTCCTGGGGGCGTGGCTCTGGGCCGCCTTGCCCTCGCGGGCCTCGCGGAGGGCCCGGCGGCAGGGGACGCAGCTCCGCGTATGGTCCTCGACGAGCAGCGCGCGCGCCGGGGACAGCTCACCCCGCACGAAGGCGGGGATCAGGGACCGGAAATCGCCGCAGCCGTGCAGGCTGCCGGCGGCCGGAGCGGTGGCCTCGAGGATCGGGGCTGGAGAGCTCGCGGCGCCTTCCTGGGAGAGGCGGGCCCAGACGCGGGCCGCGGCGGCCTCGACCTCTCGTGGGTCGATCGGCTCGTCGGCCACCTGGTGGACCGCCTCGTCGAGGAGATCGGAATGGTTCTTGAACAGGCTCATGACACTTCTCCTTGCAGCGACCCCAGCTCCTTCTGAAGCCGGTGGCGCGCGCGATGCAGTAAGACGGCGATGGAGGTCTGCGAAGCGCCGATCATCTTGGCGATCTCCAGATTGCCCATCCCCTCGAGATAGCGGAGGGTGAAGATCTCGGCCTGGCGGGGGGATAAGCGAGACATCGCCTCGCGCAGCCGGATTTTGAGCTCCCGGCTCCCCTGGGTCCGTTCGGGACCCGGATCGGTGGTGTCCACCAGGTCGTCGCCCACCTCCTCGAGGTCGACCCTGCGGCTCCGCTTGCGGCGGCGCATCAGGTCGAGCGCGGCGTTGACGGCCGCGCGGTGCAGATAGCTCCCGGCGCTCTCGGAAAGGTCCGGCTGCTCCTCTCGCCGCAGTAGACGGGTGAAAACGGTCTGCAAGACATCTTCCGCGTCCATGGCGTTGCCGGTGATCCGGTACGCCGCGCGGTACACCGCCCCATGATGCTCCCGGAACAGCGCTTCCAGGGCGCCTGGGGGGCTCGTAAGCGGTAGTTGGTCATACGCTGCGGCTTGCACGCCTCCTGCCCTCCTTTCTCCTTCGCCCATGGATACGTCCCTCCTCATGGTTTATTACAGGGTACGACGGAACCGGGGGGAAGGGGAGATCTTGGGCCCGGCGACGATGGGAGGGGGCCGCCCGCAGGGCGAAATTTATCCAGCCTGGGGTGTCAACCCCAGGTAGGCCGCCCCCAACATCCCCAAGCCCCGCAGGGCTAAGCCCAAT
>DASXJP010000361.1:0-17659 GCA_036497345.1 Thermoanaerobaculia bacterium | reverse complement strand
CGCCCGAGCAACTGGTGGTGCTGTTGTTGCCACTGCAACTGATCGAGCCCCCTCCCGCGCAATTCGCGGCGACGACGCAGAGGGACTTCTCCCCCCGGATCGCCGGACGCTTCGCCGCGGTCACCGGGGCCGGTCCCGCGAGAGAGGCCAGGAAGGCGCTCAGCTCCGGCGCGCCGTGCGGCACGCTGGCCGCCGTCGCCGGAGGCACGAGGCAGATCAGACAGGCCAGGATCATAGAAATCCCGAGAACCATCTTCTTCATGACGATCTCCTTTGTAGAAACGATGTTTCCCTTCGTAGAAAGCCGCCACACCATAACAAATGCAGAATTATCTATATAAAGGCCGTAAGTAGGAGAACGGAGGGTGCGGCGGGCCTCTGCTCTCGACCTGCGGCCCCGGGCCTGCTGGAGGCAGCCACTGAGCTTGCAATTTTGGTGCAAACTGAAAGATTGCAAGAGAAGATCGCGGGAACGATCTCCCTTCTGGGACGGCCCTCCCTTTCTGGAACCCAGACGCGGCCGGCCTACGCGACCGGCCGCGGGAGGTGGTGGCTCTCCAGGCCGATGGGGACGATTTCTACTGCGGGCAACCCCGGAGTATGCAGCGGCAGTTCCAGTCGTGAGTATCCGGGTCGCACGTGAAGTTGATTTCGCAGGGGCTGCACTCCCAGGCGCATTCCTGCTCCAAGGTGCCACAGTCGAAACAGGTATTCGGGCACCAGGTCGTCTGGCCGTCGCAGGTGACGTGCCCCGGCTCGTTGATGGCGCAGTTGCCGTCCACGCCCGAGCAACTGGTGGTGCTGGCATTGCCACTGCAGCTGACCGAGCCCCCGCCCGCGCAAGCCGCGGCGGCGGCGCAGAGGGACTTCTCCCCCCGGATCGCCGGACGCTTCGCTGCCGATACGGGGGCCGGCCCGGCGAGGCTGGCCAGGAAGGCGTTGAGCCCCGGCGCGCCGTGCGACACGCTGGCCGCCGTCGCCGGATGAACGAGGAAGATCAGACAGGCCAGAATCATAGAAGCCCCGAGAACCATCTTCGTCATGAAGATCTCCTTTCTAGGATCGAAGCTCTGCTCGCGGAAAGCCACCAATGCCGGACTGGAGGTCCTTATAGAAATTTCATGCCAACTTACGAGGTGAAACGGCGAGAGGTGGGGAGCGGAGCCCTGGACGGTTCGAGGCGGCCCCGCACGGGGCCACCTCCGGCGGTGTCGCCTAACCGCAGGTGCAGGTGCCCGCGCAGGGGTTGCTGTTTTGGCAGTTGAAAATCACGTTGTTGCTGCCGCAGAACGACTTGCAGGATTTGACGAGGTCCGGGCAGGAGGCGCACTTGTCGGCCGCCGCCGGGGACGGCAGCAGAGCGGGGAGAGCGAGAAGGGCGCACGCCAGGACGAGCTTGGTCAGAGTCTTCTTCATGTTGTCATCTCCTTGAGGTCGTGGAGCCCATCGGACCGGACAGGTCTCCGCTGCTAGGATACCCGCCATGGACGACACCGAAGACCTGGAAGGGCTGGTCCATCACCCCCTGGAGGAGGCCTCCGCGGGCCTGGAGACCCTCATCGAGCAGCACAAGTCCGCCGTGGAGCGGTTCGACCTCCTGGGCTGGCCGCGCCCGCGGGTGGCCGTGGTCTCGGGGTCGGGGCTGGCGGTGGATCTGGGGGAACGCACGAACGGGCCGGTGCAGCTCGAGTTCCTCCTCCCCTTCGAGAGCCACGCAATCGAGGGGCATCCGCACGCGGTGGAGATGCTCGAGCCCCTCCCCGGCCGGCCGGTCCTCTACTACAAGGGGCGCCTGCACTCCTACCAGGGCTACAGCGCGCACGAGACGGTCTTCCCGGTCCGCCTGGCCGCCCTGCTCGGCGCCAAGGTGCTGGTGATGACCAACGCCACCGGCGGCCTCCAGCCGCACCACCGTCCGGGAGACCTGGTGCTGATCCGGGACCACATCAACCTGACGGGCCTGAATCCCCTGCGCGGCCAGCTCCCGCCCGAGTGGGGCCCCCGCTTCCCGGACATGGGAGCCGCCTACGACCCCCATCTCCGCGAGATCACCAAGCAGGCCGCCGCCGACCTCGGCATCCCGCTGACCGAGGGGGTCTACGCCGGCGTGGCCGGACCCAGCTACGAGACCCCCGCCGAGGTGCGGATGCTCCGCACCCTCGGCGGCGACGTCGCCGGCATGTCCACCGTGCTGGAGATCATCGCCGCCCATCACATGGGAATGCGCTGCCTCTGTATCTCCATGGTGAGCAATCCCGCCGCCGGGCTCTCCGAGACGCCGGTGACCCACGAAGAGGTCCTCGCCGCCGCCCAGGCCGCCGCCGGGAATCTCCAGAAGCTGCTGGGAGCGGTGCTGAGGCAGCCTGGGCTGGTTTGAGGTACGATCGGAGAGAGCGCGCCGCCGCGCGAGGAGCCCCACAATGGCGATCCCGGCTGTCGAAATCCATACCCGCCACTGGACGAGGGAAGAATATGAGCGCATGGCCGAGCAGGGCTTCTTCCGGTCCGACGAGCGGGTCGAGCTGGTGGACGGGAACATCTACGAGATGACCCCACAGAGCACGAGCCATGCGGTCGGCGTCCGGCTGGTCCGGCACGTTTTGGGACCCATTTTCTCGAAGGGCTTCGACATTCTGGTCCAGATGCCTCTGGTGCTGGATGAGGATTCCGAGCCCGAGCCGGACGTCGCGGTGGTCCCCGGAGATCCCCGCGACTATCTGGAGTCGCACCCGACCTTCGCGGTCCTGGTGGTCGAGGTCGCGGAGAGCTCGCTTTCCCACGACCGGAAACGGAAAGCGCGCCTTTACGCCCGGGCCGGGATCCAGGATTACTGGGTGCTGCTCACCAAGAGACGGCGGCTCGAGGTCTTTCGCGATCCCGAGGACGGGATCTATCAATCCAGAACGATCCTGAAGGCGACCGACCGCGTCTCTCCTCTCGCCCGCCCCGAGGTCTCGATCCTCGTCGCGGACTTGCTGCCCTGACCCACGGAGAAATCACCATGACCGAGATCCAATGGCGTGACCGGCTCCAGCCGGCGATGGAGGAAGCGCGCGACGCCCGCAAGCCGCTCCTCCTCTATTTCTGGACCCCCGAGTGACTCGGCTGCCGCAAGATGGGTACCGTGACGTACCCCAACGCGCAGGTGGCTGAATTCGTCTCGGAACATTTCGTCGCGATCAAATTCAACGTCAAGGAGCCGCATCCGGACTTCAAGGAGGCGCTCGGCCGCGGCAAGGTGCTGTGGGCGCCGCTGCTCGTCTTCCTGGACGGCCGCGGCTCCGAGCCGCGGCGCTACGTGGGCTTCCTCCCGCCGGACGAATTCCTCGCCGAGCTGCGGCTCGTCCTCGGCCTCTCCGAGATGACCCACGCGAATTTCGAGGCGGCCCTGCGCTGGCTCGAAGGCGCGGCGGAGCTCTTCCCGGCGGCGAGCGCCGCGCCCGAGGCGCTCTTCTGGGCCGCGGCGGCGGGCTACCGGCTGAAGGGGCTCGCCGAGGTGGTCCGCCGCTGGGACGACCTCCGCGCCCGCTATCCGGAGACCACCTGGGCCCGCCGGGTGGACGTGGTGCCGGACGAGGTGCGGGCCAAGATCGCGGCGGAACCGCCCGGATGAGCGGGCCCGGCCGCGCCGGCGGTCTCCTCTTCGATCTCGACGGCACCGTCTATCAGGAGGGGCGGGCGATCCCCGGCGCCGCGGAAGCGCTGGAGGCCCTGCGCCGCCGGGGGCTCCCCTTCCGCTTCACCACCAACACCACGCGCCGGCCCCGGGCGGCCCTCGCCGCTCGCCTGCGTGAGATGGGGATTCCAGCCCAACCGGAGGAGATCCTCTCCGCTCCGGCCGCGGCGGCCCGCTGGCTGCGCGACCGTGGGGTCCGCCGCGCGCAGCTCCTCCTGGCCGAGGCCACCTTCGAGGAATTCTCGGGATTTGAGATCGTGGACCGCGGGCCCGAGGTCGTGGTGGTGGGAGATCTCGGCGAAGGCTGGACCTTCCCCCTGCTCAACCAGGCGTTCCGCAACCTGATGGAAGGCGCCGAGCTCCTGGCCATCCAGCGCAACCGCTACTGGCACACCGAAGGGGGCTTGAGCCTCGACGCCGGCCCTTTCGTGGCCGCCCTGGAGCACGGCAGCGGCAAGACGGCCACCCTGGTCGGCAAACCGAGCCCCGCCTTCTTCGCGGCCGCCGCCCGCGAGCTCAGGCTGCCGCCGGAGCGCATCGCCGTGGTGGGGGACGACCTCGAATCCGACGTCGCCGGAGCCCGCGCCGCCGGCATGCTGGGAGTCGCCGTGCGCACCGGCAAATATCGTCCCCAGGACGAAGAGCGGGCCCGCCAGGCGGCGGACGGGGTGCTGGATTCGATCGCGGAGGTGCCGGAGTGGCTGAGACTGTCTACTTAGAAACCACGATCCCAAGCTATCTGGCGGGACGTCCTAGCCGGGATCTCGTGATTGCTGCCCACCAGCAGATCACCCATGAGTGGTGGAATCGGGCACAGGAACGTTTCGAGCTCTTCATTTCTGAGGCGGTTCTGGAAGAAATCCGGGCAGGGGATCCGGCTGTCGCCACCAAGCGGCTAGGGGTCGTCGCGGGCCTTCCCGTGCTCGAGTTGAGGCAAGATGTTCGCGACCTGGTCAGGCTCTACTCGGATCGACTCAACTTCCCTCCTCAGGCCCAAGCGGACGTGCTCCATATCGCGTTTGCCGTCAGCTATGGACTGGACTACCTGGTGACATGGAACTGCAAGCACATCGCCAATGGATACTTCATTCGACGCCTTCTACGGATCAACCAGGAAGTCCGCAGGCCTACCCTGTCATTCTGACTCCCGAAGAGCTATCCTGATCCAGGAGGTGGGACATGGAAGACCCATTCGTTGAAGAAGTCCACAAGATCAGGGAGCGGCTGCTCCAGGAATGTGGTGGCGACTTGGAACGCTTGATGGACCGGCTGAAGGCCCGTGAGGAGGAGGACCGGTCGCGAGTCACCTCTGAGATCCGGGAGCCGGGTCACATTCGCCGCCCCACCTCCCGGTAAATCCTCCCCCCATCTTCTACAATTTTTTTACATCTAAACGGCGCGCCCCGTCCCGGCCTTCTCACCTACGCTTTCGAAGCTTGATTCCCGTTCTTTCCTCTCAATCGAGATGGCTCGGAGACCGCAATGAAGCGGCAGTCCGTGTTTTGCTTGGAGGATCTAGGGCATGTCTAGACGCAGCGGAGCGATGTTCCTCGTTGTAGCGTTGGCCGCGTTCCTGGCGTTCGCGTCCACGGCGTCGGCCGGGGTGCGCGGCCTGACCACCACGCTGGAGACCCAGAAGAGCTTCATCGGCCCATCCGAGGACGCGGTGGTGAGGATCACCTACCGGAACGATGCCACGGAGGACCTCTATCTCGTCCGCTGGCAGACCGCCCTCCAGGGCGTCGAGGAGAACCTCTTCGACGTGCGCGTGGACGGCCAGCCGGCCGCCTACACCGGCCGCCTCTATAAGCGCGCCATCCCGACGGCCTCTGATTACATCCGCATCCCGGCCGGCGGCTCGGTCTCGGCCGACGTCGAGCTGTCGAGCGTCTATGACCTCTCGCGCACGGGAGAGTACTCGATCCGCTACCAGGCCTCGCTCCAGAACGGCCGGCGCGGCAACACCGCCAAGTCGCTCGCCGGCTTCGGCGGCAGCCTGGAGTCCAACACCGTCTTCCTGGCGGCCGAGCGCAACGAGCGCGCGACCGACGCCATCGAGAAGCTGGTGCAGATCGACGAGGCGGCCCGCGGCGCCGAGAAGTCCCTCACGCCGAGCTACGTGAGCTGCTCCAGCAGCCGCCAGAGCTCGCTGGCGACAGCCCTCAACAACGCCCAGGGTCTGGCGCAGCGGTCTCGGGACTACCTGAACGCCGTCCCCAGCGCCTCCCGCTCCACCGACACCAACTACAAGACCTGGTTCGGTGCCTACACCTCGAGCCGCTGGTCGAAGGTGACGACCGACTACGTCAACATCTACAGCGCCATGTCCACCCAGACGTTCACCTTCCATTGCGACTGCACGGACAGCTCCTACGCCTACGTCTTCGCCAACCAGCCGTACCACGTACACCTGTGCAACGCCTTCTGGAGCGCTCCGGCCACCGGTACCGACTCCAAGGCCGGGACCCTGATCCACGAGACCAGCCACTTCAGCGTGGTCGCCGGCACGCAGGACTACGCCTACGGCCAGTCCGCCTGCAAGAGCCTGGCGATCTCGAACCCGACCAAGGCCACCAACAACGCGGACAGCCACGAGTACTTCGCCGAGCCCCGCTGAGCCTCGGATTCCAGCGCGGGCGGAGCCGTTCCGCCCGCGCCCCCTCGGTCCGCGATAGACTCCGCGAATGCGGAAGACCGTCCTCCTCTCCCTGATCCTCGCCGCCTTCCTCTCCACGAGCTGTTGGATGAAACCCCACCCTCCCGCCGACGCCAAGCACCCCCTGGAGTGCCGGATGGAGGCGATGCGCCCGCAGACCGCCGGCGGACCGACCGGAATCCGCTTCCAGTTGATCAACCGGCTGGACAAGCCGCTCTCGATGCTGCGCTGGAACACGCCGTTCGAGGGGTGGCGCGGGACGATCTTTTCCGTCAGCCTCCAGGGCCAGGAGCTCCCCTATCGCGGTCCCATGGTGAAGCGGGGCGATCCCGTCGCGGGAGACTACATGACGCTCCGCGCCGGCGAATCGCAGATCATCGGCGTCGATCTCTCGCAAGGCTACGACATGTCGAAGCCCGGCTTCTACTCGGTGAAAGTCACCGGCGGAATCCAGGACGTGATCCAGGACGGCACCCAGCCGCCGCGCCCGCGCGATCGCTTTCAACCGGTGGAGCTGGTCTGCAACGAGCTGACGCTGGATGTGAAGAAAGGGACGGAGGTCAAGGTCAATTATTGAAATTGATCGGCGAGACCGCCCCTGAGCACCCTCAGTTGCGGCTCTGAGAGCAGCCGCCACTCTGCCATCACGACTCCAGAAATGCTTGTGCGGTTGGAGGCGGCTTCCGGATTTTCATAGATACTTCCGTCAAGGTCCCAGCCATGGGCAAAGCGCTGTCCTCGCTCGATAGTTTCCACGATCGCATCATTCCAACGTTGGCTCTCCACGGGGATCGAAAAGCAAACAACGAAGCCATCAATCTTCGGATAAGGCTCTATCCACCGTACCTCGGCCGTACAGTGCATCTTCTTGAGGACTCGTGAGAGGAGAATGCGCGCCTTGGCTTCTGTACGCGCATTCACCCAGATTTTCCATACTGAGAACAATGTCAGGTCTTCCGAAATATCCCGGGCCCCGATCATCTGTCAAGCAGCAGGCACGGTGGAGACGTTGGCTCAACTATACCAGAGCTCTACAATGAGAGGCCATGATTCGACCCGTACACCCCGCGGACGCGGCAGCCATCTGCCGCGTCTACAACCACTACGTCCTCCATACCGTCGTCTCCTTCGAGGAGGAGGCGGTCACGCCGGAGGAGATGGCCCGGCGCATTGAAGCGGTCGCGGCGGCGGGCCTGCCGTGGCTGGTCCTCGAAGAGGAGGAGCGTCTGATCGGCTACGCCTATGCCACGCCCTGGAAGTCGCGCCGGGGGTATCGCTATGCCGTGGAGAGCTCGGTCTACCTGGAGGAGTCGGCCGGGGGGAAGGGGTACGGCTCCCGGCTGTACACGGAGCTCCTGGCGGAGCTGAGACGAAGACCGCTGCGCACCGTCATCGGCGGCATCGCGCTGCCGAACGAGGCCAGCGTGGGGCTGCACGAGAAGCTCGGCTTCCACAAGGTCGCCCACTTCGAGGGCGTGGGGTGGAAGTGCGAGCGCTGGGTGGACGTCGGCTACTGGCAGCTCTTCTTATCGGAAGACGAACGCCCACCGGAAGCCTAGCCACCGATCAAGCCATGGTCCCGATCGGCTGCCGCTTGTACAGCGGCTTGAAGGCCAGGAGCCAGAGGCCGAAGTAGTCGCGCATCAGGCGCATGTGGAGGAGCTGGATCTGGCGGCACTCGGCCATGTTGCCGGCCATCATCTGCTCCTGGAGCATGTGGTTGAAGCGCCAGAGGTAGGCGTCCGCTGTGCGGCAGGTCAGGCGGGCGCGGGCGAAGACGACGGCGTCGCCGGTGACCGAGGTCTCGTCGAGCAGGCTGGCGATGTCGTGCGCCTCCTCGTTGATGCGCACCCGCAGGGCGGCCGATTCGAGGAGGAACTGCTCCAGCTCGCGGTCGTGCTCGCCCTTGCCGAAGACCCGGCGATAGGCCTCGACCTCGCGCGCCTCGACCCGTAGGGCGAAAACCTCGGGGCGAAGCACCACCCGTTCCGGCGCCAGGTCCGGAGGGTTGATGTCCTTCAGGGTGTCGACCAGGCGGCGATAGTAGTCGCCGAGCAGCTCCTCGGAGCCGGAGAGGGGGGCGGCGGCGGCGCTGGCTGCCCGGTTGAGGGCCACCTCGCCGGTCGACGTCGCCATCCGGGAGACGCTCGGCCGCTCGGCCGTGGGGGGGCGTCCCGCGGTGAGGCGCGGCAGGAGCTGGCGCACCTTCTGGCGGATCTGGGCGATGTCCCCCAGCCGGAACTCCTCCTTCTGGAGCTGCTTCTCGAAGCGCTCGATCTCCTCGCGGAACGCCGCCAGCTCGAGGTCGAGCTGGGAGTCGAGCGAGACCTCGCGCTCCAACTCGAAGACCCGCTGGTACTCGGCCACGATCCGCTGCTCCTCCTGCCGGTAGAGCTTCTGGATGCGGCTCTTGAACACCAGGTTGGTCTCCTGGATGGCGAGCAGCAGCTCGGGATAGAAGTAGTTGCGCCCCAGCCCATGCTTGGTCTCGCGGTAGCGGCGGATCAGGCCGGTCTCGTTGAGCGCGTCGAGGCTCTCCACGCCGGCCATCTCGTGGCGCAGGCGGTCGATGGCCGCCCGGCTCTCCTCGATGAGCTGGTCGCCCGGGGGGGCCTCGCCGAGCTGGGCCCAGATCCCCTGGAAGATCTCGGTCAGCCGGTGGTGGTCGCGCAGTATCAGCTCGCCCGAGCGGTCGTCCACCTCCTCGCTCAGCCGGGCGAGCAGGAAGTCGATCTTGTCCAGCCGCTCCGTGGGCCAGGGCCCGGAGATGTGGGCGTAGAGGTAGAACCGGACGAGCTGGGTGAGGATCTTCTCGTCATAGTTCTTCACCCGCCGGAAGAACTGGCGGAGCAGGTCGGGGGTGACTTTGGTATCCTCTGCGTCGAGCGCTGCGATAAGCTCGGTCAGCCGGCGGTCGATCGCTTCCAGGCGGTGGCGGATCTTCTCGCTCTCCGAGGCGTTCAGGCTCTGCGAGATATCCTTCAGCCCGCTGTAGAGGTTCTGGAATTCCGTGGAATGCGGGTCTTCCACGCGTTGGAGGAGCGTCTTGCCCAGGCTCTGGAGGAACTGGTGGAAGGTCCACCCGGCCCGGAAGCGGTGCGAGATGTCGGCGTAGCGGCGGTGAAGGACGCTCAGCTCTTGGACGGTGGTCATAGTCGGTCTGTCCGGGTGCGCGCGTAGAATTTTGAAGAGTTTACGCCAAGCGGCGGAAATGACAAAGGAGGAAGGGCCTTGCGGGTGCTGATCTCTCAGGAGGAGCTGGAACGCAGAGTGGCGGAGCTGGCGGCGGAGATCGACCGCGATTACGCGGAATCCGACCGGCTGATCGCCGTAGGTGTGCTCAAGGGGTCGGTCTTCTTCATGGTCGACCTGCTCAAGCGGCTGACGGTCCCGGTGTCGATCGACTTCTTCCAGACCGCCAGCTACGGTGCGAGCACCAGCCCCGGCGAGGTGCGCATCCGCAAGGACATCGACCTGCCGATCCGCGGCAAGGACGTGCTGCTGATCGAGGACATCGTCGACACCGGCTACACCCTGCGCACCATCCTGGACCTCCTGCGCTTCCGGGGGGCCCGCAGCGTCAAGCTCTGCGCGCTGCTCGACAAGGCCCCGGCGCGCGAGGTCGAGGTGGAGATCGCCTACAAGGGGTTCGAGATCGAGCCGCTCTTCGTGGTCGGCTACGGCCTCGACTTCGACGAGCGCTACCGCAACCTCCCCTACATCGCCGTGCTGGACGCCGGGGACTCGGCGGCCACCGTGCCCTCCCCCTCTTGAAAGGACCGGGAACGATGAAATTCCACGCTTCGGACAACGCTCCCAAGGCGATCGGACCCTACTGCCAGGCCATCGAGATGGACGGCTGGATCTACCTCTCCGGCCAGACCGGCCTGGACCCCAAGACCGGCGACCTCGTCCCCGGCGGCTTCGAGGCCCAGACCCGGCAGGTGCTGGCGAACCTGCGCGAGGTGCTGACGGCGGCCGGCTGCACCTTCGCCAACGTCATGAAGACCTCCGTCTTCCTGACCGACTTCGCCAACTTCCCCGTCCTGAACCGGCTCTACGCCGAAGCCATGGGCGACCATCGCCCCGCCCGCACCACGGTGCAGGTGGCCGGGCTGCCCAAGGGTGGGCTGGTGGAAATCGATCTGGTGGCGCGGCGGGGATAGCGCGAAGCGCCCCTCCTCAGAGCCCCCCAATCCGCTCGATCGCCGCCTCGATCTGCCCCCGGCTCACGTCCCGGTGGGTGATGAAGCGCACCTTCTCCTGACTCATCGGCACACCGAGCACCCCGGCGTCCTTCGCGCGGCCGAGGAATTCCAGCGCGGAGCCGCCGCACAGCTCGGGGGTCAGGCGGAAGATCACGATGTTGGTCCGCACGGACGCCGGGTCGAGGTCGATCCCCTTCATGCCGGCGAGAGCCCGGGCGAGACGGGCGGCGTTCTCGTGGTCCTCGGGGAGCTGAGCCGGCCCCTTGCGCAGCGCGATCAGGCCGGCCGCGGCGAGGATGCCCGCCTGGCGCATGCCGCCGCCGAGCATCTTCCGCACCCGCCGGGCCTCCGTGATGAAGGCCCGCGAGCCGCAGAGCAGCGAGCCCACCGGCGCGCCCAGGCCCTTGGAGAGGCAGAAGCTCAACGAATCGAAGCCCGCGGCCAGGGAGGCCACGGAGACCCCGAGCGACGCGGCGGCGTTGAAGACCCGGGCGCCGTCGAAGTGCGCCGGCAGCCGGTGGCGGCGGGCCACGTCGAGAATCGCCTCCAGACGCGGGCGGTCGTAGACCGTTCCTCCGGCCATCATGTGGCTGTTCTCGATCTCGATCAGCACCGTGCGGGCCCGGTAGCTGACGTCCGGCGCGACGGCCGCCTCGACCGCCGCCGGATCGAGCAGCCCGTCGGGGGACGGGAGCGCCCGCGGCAGCAGACCGGAGAGGGCCGCCATGCCGCCGATCTCGTAGTTGACGATGTGACACCGGGCGTCGCAGATCACCTCGCCCCCGGGCCGGCCATGAAGATGCAGGGCGATCTGGTTGCCCATCGTGCCGGAGGGGACGAAGAGCGCCGCCTCCATGCCCACGGCCGCCGCCGCCTCCTCCTCCAGACGGTTGACGGTGGGATCCTCGCTGAAGACGTCGTCCCCCACCTCGGCCTCGGCCATGGCCCGGCGCATCTCCGCGTCGGGCTTGGTCACCGTATCGGAACGCAGATCGATCAGGTCCATGAAAATCTCCCTATTTCCCCAACCCGATCCCCACCCGCACCGCCGCCTGGAAGGCCTCCCCCCACTCGAGCTCGATGTGGATCTTGGGCACCAGCAGGCTCAGCGTCACCCCGGCGAAGATCACCGGGTGGGTCGTGGTGTCGCTGAGCGAGCGGAGGTTGGAATCGAGCGTCCCCTTGCTGCTGACGAAGCCGGCGCCGACATAGGGGGTCACGGCCGGGAACCCCTTGGAGAGCAGGAGCTCGGCGCCGTACTGGTCGAGCCGGTAGGCGTTGGCGTCGACCGTGCGCGTGCCGGTGACCCGCACCGAGAGCGCGGGCGCCAGGACCCCGCCGTGGAGGATCGCGTACTGGACCTCCCCGGAGAAGAGCTTGACGTCCCCGCCCAGCGCCTCGCCGTAGGAAGCGCCGATGTCGATCCCCCAGGGCAGCCCCTTCCGCGCCCCCACCCGCGCGATCGAGAGGAAGCCTCCGGTGTAATCCCCCTTGACCGCCGTGTCGTTGAACGACTGGCTGTCGAAGGCCGAGTCGTAGGTCGTATCCACGTAGACCTCGAAGCCGACCAGCCCTAAGGGGGAGGCGCTGTGACGGGGGTAGAAATAGGCGTCGGAGCTGAACCGGCGGTGGAAATCGCGGAAGTCTTCGGGCGTGGCGTTGCGGCTCACCTCCCAGGAGGCGGAGGCGGGCATGGCGGCGGCCAGGGCCAGGAGCAGGAAGAGCTCAACTCGAAAACGACTGGGCATCGGACATCCTCCGGGAAACGTCGCCGGGGTCCTCCTCCGGCGCCAGATACTCGGCGATCAGCGATCGAACGAGCCGCGCGGGCTCCCCCTCCTCGGCGTGCTCGGCCACGATCTCACGGCTCAAGGGGCTGAGCGGCAGCACCCCCAGATTTCTTTCGCGCGCCAGACCCTCCAGATCGTACGTCGAACGGTCCACCCAGCGCGCGTCGCGATAGAGCGCCTGGCCGGTCTCGATCGGGCGGCCGAGCCGCAGCCAGACCTCGGCCGCGAGCGCCAGATCGCCGCCGATCCGGCGGTTGGCGGCCCCGAGAACGGGCGGGCGTGGCAGGGGACGGGGGAGGAACGGCGCCAGGCCGTGACGATGGGCGACGCGGGCGAAATCCCGCTCGGCGCGCGGCTCGCGATGGAACAGAGCGTCGAACGTCCCCTCCTCGCCGCCCCAGCGGTCGGCCAGCAGGCGGCGGTCGGCGGGGGTGAGGGTCAGCGCCTGGGCCTGGGCGCAGCGCACCCCGGCGGCGGCGAGATCGCGGCATCCCAGCTCCCAGAGCGCGGGATCGTCGGTCAGGCCCGGGATCAGGGGCCAGACGGCGGTCGCTCCCGCGGGAAGCCGCCGCAGGACGCCGAGATCGCGCTCCAACAGGGCGTGCAGCAGATCGAAGACGAACGCCGCGCCGGCCACGGGAGGCACGGTCGACTCCTCGCCCGGCAGGAGCTGCACGAGCACGGGAGTGCCGCCCATCAGCCGGTCGCGCGCCGTACGATCGCGATCGGCGACGCGGCGGGGAGGCACCGGCGGCAGATAGAGGACGTCGTCGAGGGGCGTCTCGGCCAGGGCTGCCAGATCGGGCGAGCGCGGCTTGCCCCGTCCCCAGTCGCCAAGGGTGGCGGCGGCGAGATTCACCCAGGGGCGCTCGGGCGGCTCCCAGGATTTGGGAACGTAGCGGATCCAGAACCGCCCCGGCTCGGGAAGCTGGGCGGCGAGCTTCGCTCCGCTCACGCCTGCCCCTCGGGGAGGGGGGAGACGAGGCCGCGGGCGGCGAGCATGCGGTGAACGTACTTGGCCAGCACGTCCACCTCCAGATTGACCCGGTCGCCGGGCACCCGCCGGGAGAGGGTCGTCACCTCCAGAGTATGGGGGATCAGGGCCACCTCGAAGCGGTCGGACCCGAGGGCCGAGACCGTGAGGCTCACCCCGTCCACCGTCACCGACCCCTTCTCCACCAGCAAGGGAGAGAGGTCGGGAGGGATCGAGAACGCCAGCACCCGGTGCTCGGTCAGATCGCGGCGCCCGACCACCTCGGCCGTACCGTCCACGTGCCCCTGCACCATGTGGCCGCCAAGAGGGTCCCCCATCCGGAGCGCCGGCTCCAGATTGACCTCGTCGCCGCCGCGAAGCTCCCCCAGGTTGGTGCGAGCCAGCGTCTCTGGAGACAGCTCGACCACCACCTGCCCGCTCCCCCTCTCCACCACCGTCAGGCACACCCCGGACACCGCCACGCTGTCCCCGATCCCCAGCCGCTCCGCCAGCCCCGGGCTCATCCCCACGGCCAGGCGCACCCCACCCTGCCCCGAAGGGACGGGGTCGGAGAGCAGCCTGCCGCGCTCGAGGATGAGGCCGGTGAACATGACGGGGGGACTCTATCGCAGGGAGGGGGGCGGGAGAGAGCCGGGCGCGGAAATCCCACGTGCTACAATCAGGGTGGTGGAGGATCTCATGGAGCAGCGAGTAAGCCTACGGGAAGTCAACCAACATCTGACCCGTTACGTGAAGGCGGCGGAAGACGGGGAGCGAATCGTCATCACCCGACGCGGTAAGCCTGTCGCGCTCCTCTCGCCTCTACCTAAGGCGGAGCGGTCTCTGAGCCCTGCGCAAGAGGCTGCCTTGGAGCGCCTCCTCAACCAGAGTCATCACCTCGGGGGCCGAGCCCCCTCGCGGGATGAGCTGTATGAGCGTTGAGCGTCTGTGATCGCTTAAGCCGCGCATTTCAGCCCCGCGCGTTCTGCAAGAGGCCTTCTTTTCGTATTCGGATCCGGTGCTTCGGCAACGAAAAAATTCAGGAGAGGATTCTCTCGTGTGCGCGCCATGGCGACGGGGTCCAAGACAAGAGCCAAAAGGTCCGCAGAGGCACTCACAAAGAGCCGAGCCCAACGCTCCAAAGGCGTTCGCCGCTCGCCCAGAGCCCCCCAACGACGTACGGCGAGCAGGAGCGCTCGACTCGCCATAAGGGTCAGCAAAGAGGCATACAAAAAGGCCTCGACCACGTGGCTCTTGCGGCTTGGAATCGATTCGAGTTGGTAGCAGCTCTTCAGTTCCCGGAACAGCAACTCGATCAGCCAACGTGCAGAGTAGAGCTTGCCGATCTCTTCGGCCTTGATCTCCACCGGCAGATTCGTGATGTACCAGTGATACATCGAGTGGCTCTCATCCCACAGACCGACGAGGCGGACACGCATCGTCGCCTTCCTTCGCCGGCCAGCATAACGCCGCTTCTGAAAGCAGATCTCGGCCTCGGCGTCCAGCACCGCGCGGCATAGTCGGGAACGGATCTGGAGCAGACCCAGTCCTTCCACTCCCACCGTGCGCCCACGATGACGGCGATGAAGCCGCAGCAAGGTCGGATTGGCGTTGTCCTTCAGGCGGGTCAAGAAAAAGCCCCCATGCCGCGCGATCGCGGCAAACAACGAGTAGCGGAAATAGCCCAAATCGAACAGCAGGAGTCGCCCCTTGACCCACTGACCGGCGCGCAGAACCGGACCATCGTGAACCCGCTCGGCGGTGATTTTGACCCGGTGCGGCCCCTGGCCGCGGACATTGAGAACCGTGTGCAGCTTCACCGCAGCCAAGGTGTGATTGGTGCGGCAGGCCGGCCAATCAGCCGCCAAGGCATCGTGGAGACGGACGATGGTGGAATCCACGCACAGGATCTCCCGAATCTCACCCAGCACTGCCGCCGTCCCTTCGGCGCAGCGGTTCAGCTTCTCCAAGCCCACACTCAACAACTCGCGGAGAAACCGCGTCAAGGCCGGGGTGAAGCGGTTGTAGAACGAACTGGCGGAGATCTTCTCGCCGGTCACCTTCTCGTAAGAACGGCGCAACTCAGCGAAGCTGCGCTCGCCGCTGCCGACCCCCAGCACAACGATCCAGAACAGCGTCACAGGGTCGACTCGGCGCCGCCGCTGTACGGTTCCGGTCTCGCGGGCCAAACGCCGCAACAGCGCTGCAGGGAACAACCTCGACAAGGCTGTACGCAGGGGGGTAGACTTGCCTCGGGCCATGGGAGCGCCTCCTCTCTGTTCTTCACAAGCAAGAGGAAAACACGTAACCATGGTCCTTTGCAAGCATCTCTACCCGTAAAATCGGGGCCTTAAGCGATCACGGATGCTTGCCTCTCCTTGAGCAGCAATCCATTGCACGGATTCGGCCCGAACTTCATTCTGCTCTGCTGAGAGACACTTCAGCTTCTCGCGCAGAGCGAAATGATCCCGCAGCAACCGATGAATGAACTCGTACTTCTCTCCCGCCGTCTTCTTTATCAGTAAAACCTCTGTCGCATAGGACAAGAATCTCTGATAGCGCCAAGGAACCTTGCCCTGTATCTTCAGGATTGCCACAAGAAATGGTTGCTGAATATAGCGAGCTGAGAAGCGTGGCGCAATGTTGGCCAAGAGCCTCCCATTGTAACCAAGAACACCCGCCCCAAGCATTGCTCCTGAAGAGCCACCAAGAAACATACCAGAGATCGCACCGAGCGCGATCTCTAGACATCCATCGGGGTTTTGAATACCCAGCCATGCTATTACGATGAATATGGACCAATTAGGCACCGAATGATAGATTAATCGATCCCTAAGCCAGTGAATCCCACCAGTCATTACCAGAATCGCTAAGCAATGCTGTACTATGTAAGAAACCCTTGCCCTCTTCCTAAAACTGCCACTACTACTGGAGCCATAATAAGAAACTAGTAGAGTTGGAGGCAGTTTCGCTAACCAGAAGTGGGTGCAGCACACGCCTAGAAAGGACCCGAGAAGTGATACACTCACCAGCCAATCAGGCCGATCGGCAATCAGTACCAGACCCCCACCAAGGAGGCAGCCGGCAGCAGGAAAACGTGACGCAACAATCCCAGGGCGCCCCGCATCGATCATATAACCAGGCAAAAATAATAATGTCCCAACACCGAAAGAGCTCAAGACAATGGCTCCCAAAAGTGCCCGCGGAGCGATCCAGGGGGACATCTGCACGACAGCGACAACTACAAAAACCGCCAGGATGATAAAATGATCACGCATACACTTCCTAAAGCTGAAAGAATCTGGAGCTTGCTTCTTAATCCACCATTCGAAACCTTGATTCACTCCATAGAGCGTGGGCCCGACCAAAATAAGAGGCCAAGGGAGACGGACCGGATGAGCGGCAACGAAATAGGAGACGGAAAGGACGGCCGATAGTAACAAGACATAAATCAAACAGGCCAGCCGCAGCTCAGTCCAAGAATACCTGGCAGTGGGCGCGATCTTCTTTTCGAGAAGGCTTGCCAAATCTCTCGGTGCGAAGCTCGTCTGCGCTCTTTCGCTCAGCCGCACAGCGAGCCACCCCAAGAATCGATTGACTTCCTCTGGACTGTAGCGGGGCGGCTTGTCCTCGCGGGGGCCTGGGGCGAGGGGCTTGTTGGCCTTGCGCTCTGTAAGCCATTCTAGCATGCGCTTGACGTAGTCGTCGAAAAGGTGAAGCCGCCGCTCGGTCAAAGGAAGGTTTGGTGGCAATGAGACAGGTGCACGGCCATCATAAGCAAGGGTCATGATACTCAATGTCAGTGGCGTCTGCGCAAGCTCATAAAGTTCCGGATCGCTTTCGACGGCATCGCGCAACGAAGTAGCCTTTGCGGCGTCAAGGTAGAGATTGATCTGTGAGCGGTCGAAGGGCTTGAGCTGGAGTGTTACCATTCTGACGCCCAGGTTTATCTTCCCGTCTGTCGTGAGCTGTTGGTTCTCGTTCGCCCGGCTACAGACTACCGTCCTCACGATACGGTTGTTAAGCAGGAAAGCATTGAGACTGTGGATGAGGCGCTTGGCTTGAGGTATGGCCACCTCATCGAGACCGTCAAGCAATAGGACGATCTGACCATCCTCGATCCACTCTCGGCTTACTGCCGCAGGGACTCCTAGACGTTTCAGTTCGTTTCTCAGCCACAGAGCAAACGACGTATCCTTGTCAGCCTCCTCTATGTTTGGCACGGAAGGCAGATGCCCCCGATTCCAAGACCATGGCAGCCATGCCGACCAAGAAGCGGGTTCTGCAACAGCGCCGAAACTTGTCAAGCTGAGTAAGACCGGCACTGGGGCAGTGCGTAGTTTGCCTGTTGCCTCC
>DASXJP010000360.1:0-11717 GCA_036497345.1 Thermoanaerobaculia bacterium | reverse complement strand
GATCGTATCTTTCAAAACATTGGAAAAGTCATCCGACCGCAGATGAGCATTTCGGAGAGCCACAGAGCATTTGTATAATTGAGATTCGGTAGGTATGTTGCCTGTATTAACACCGCGAGGAACGTTGAAAATTCCTCTCTTGTTTGTCCTATATACCCCATTGAAACAGTGCCTATTGAGATAAAGAAATCTAGCAGCCCTCTCGAGGGACGTCATTTGGGCTACCGAGGCTGACCTTAATTGATAATAGTAACCTTCCGTAGAGGGCATAGAAGATACTAACCGAGCAATCAGCCGAGGGTGAGAACGCAGGACTTCGTAGAAATTAAGGAGATCGGCGTTGATGTCGTTGAGGACTGCAGAATCTGGCCTCAAAGCGAAAAATAGGCAAGCAGAGCCAGCAAAAGGCTCCACATATCGCTTGAATACGGCAGGACAAATGCGACGAAGTTCCGGCAGAAGCCGCCTTTTGCTGCCTGCCCAACGCAACGGTGGGCGGATGTCCGCCAATCTTTCAGGCATATCCGTATAGTTTACAGCAAACCTGGGATGAAGAGGAAAGGGGCTCCCGGTCGTAGAGGTGCCAGGCACTTCTGCCGGCGGCACGCCACGGTCGCCTCTCCTTGCGGTCCCCATCGCTCCCTGCGAGGATGCCGCGTTCTCTGCGGACATGTCAAGGGTGCACGGCGGCAGAGCAAGATGGAGGGTATCGAAGTCTTTTCTCGCATCCCGAGATGATCGCGGACCTGCTCCGCGACTTCGTCCGGGAGGACTGGCGCCAGGATCTCGACTTCTCGACGCTGGAGAAGGTCCCCGGCAGCTACGTCACTCCGGAGCTCCGCAGTCGGGAGAGCGATGTCGTCTGGCGGGTCCGCTGGGGGAGCGACCGCCGTCTCTACGTCTATCTCCTGATCGAGCTTCAGTCCACGGTCGATCCCCTGATGGCGCTGCGCATGATGGTCTACCTGGGGCCGCTCTACCAGGACCCCCCAAACAGGTGCCACCCTCTTCGCCGTAGGCACCCCCTCTCCCAGACACGGGCCCCTAGTTCTCAGCTCACCAGGGCAGAGGATCATCGCCTCGCGAGGGGAGTGGTATCATGACGGCCCTTGGAGGTATAGGATGAGCCTTCTCGATCGCATCGTCATCGATCCCGAGATCTGCCACGGGAAGCCTTCAATCCGGGGCCTGCGCTATCCGGTGGAAACGATCCTTGAGTTGCTGAGCTCCGGGATGACCACCGAGGAGATTCTGGCCGACTATGAGGATCTCGAACGCGAGGACATCCTGGCGGCTTTGGAGTTCGCCACGAGGCTGAGCCAGACGAAACGCGTCGTTCCCCTCGTGGCATGAAATTTCTGGTCGACGCCCAACTGCCCCGCCGGTTGGCTGACCGCCTGAGGCGGGAGGGCTTCGAAGTCCTCCATACCCTCGATCTTCCACTACGCAATCGGACGCCGGACAGCAGCCTCAGTCATCTCTCGGTCCGCGATCAGTACATCCTGGTCACCAAGGATGAAGATTTCGTAAGCTCGTTTCATCTACAGCGACGCCCCCGCAAGCTGTTGCTTGTCTCGACCGGCAACATCAAAAACGCGGAGCTCGAAGCGCTGTTCCTGGCCAGCCTCGCCGAGATCGTGGCTGGCTTCCAGGAATTCGACTTCCTCGAGCTCACCCGCAAGACGGTCATCTGTCACGTCTGACCGTCTCCTAGTACTCCTCCCCCCTTGAACGTCCAAATGTTTCGCCATAATGTCCAAACCCATGACCCACGACGAATACGAACGTACAAAGACCCGCCTCGCGGAGCAGCGGCGGAGCGCGATGGAGATGGTGGAGGCCGGGTATCAGGCCCAGCTCAAGGCTCTGGAGTTGTACTGTTCTCTCCAGAGCGGGAGGGGCGAAGTGGCTCAATCTGTTGATGTTAGCTCCAGTGGACCGGCCGCGGCGCCGCCTTCAGGGCAGGCGGCGCCCTCGGCCGCGGAGCCAGAGCCCCAGCGGAGCGCTCCCGAGGTGGACGCGGACGTTCGCGCAACGTTTCCGCTCTTCCCCGAAACGTTCACGGTCCGCGACGCCTACCAGGCTCTCGGCTATCAGCCGTACCGCTCCGCGCTCTACCTGAGCCTCCGGAAGCTCGTCCAGGAGGGGCTCGTCCGTATCCTGGATCCGGGCTCGGGCCGCCGGGCCGTGGTCTACCAGAAGACGGGGGCCGGCGATCCGCCCCGGAGCGCCTGAGGCGCGGCCCGGATCGTGGCATGGCCGCCCAGGAGCTCGCGACATTCCTGAATGTTCTTGGGACATTAGGCATCCGGCGTGCTCCATAACCGCCGGATCGTGCGCCATCCGCCTCGAATCCCGCGTTCCACCGCCGAATCCGCCGCCGCGCCAGCCGAAAGGCTAATGTCGCAGGATCCGGCGGTAATAATTACCGCCGGATCTTGCGACAAACGGATTCGGGGCGAATCATTACCGATCCAGTCGCCGACATCCGCCTTCCGGCGGTAATGGAGACGACTTCGAGGCGGGCTCCGCGTCCGGCCTGGCGGCTCACTCCTCCCGGAAGCTCTCCGCCGCGATTCCCAGCTCGTGCAGCTTCTGCTGGAGGCTCTGCCGGTGCAGGCCCAGGCGCCGCGCCGCCTGGGAGATGTTGCCGCCGTGCTCCCGGAGGGCTTCGGTGATCATGGCGCGCTCCAGACGGTCGACCATTTTACGTTTGGCGGTCTGGAGGTCGTCGTCCGGGTCCCAGACACAGAGGTCGTCCTTCTCGGCGGTGGCGGCGTTGCGGACCTCCTGGGGGAGGTCCTCGGGCTGGATCGTCAGGCCGCGGCAGAAGATGGTGGCCCTCTCGACGGCGTTGGCCAGCTCGCGGACGTTTCCCGGCCAGGGGTAGGCCAGGAGGGCTCTCTCGGTTTCCGGAGCGAAGGATAGGCCCGAACGGGAGGAGGCGGCCAGGAAGCTGCGGGCGAGGAGGAGGGTATCCCCGCTCCGGTCGCGCAGCGGCGGCAGCTCGATCTCCACCACCCGCAGGCGGAAGAGCAGGTCTTCCCGGAACCGCTCCTCGGCGGCCATGGCCTTGAGGTCGCGGTGGGTGGCGGCCAGCACGCGCACGTCCACCGACACCGGATCGCCGCCGCCTAGGGGCTCGACGATCCCCTCCTGGAGCACCCGCAGGAGCTTGGCCTGGGCCGCCGGCGCCATGTCCCCCACCTCGTCGAGGAACAGGGTGCCGCCGTCCGCCTGGCGGAATTTGCCCGGACGGTCGCGGTCGGCGCCGGTGAAGGCGCCGCGGCGGTGGCCGAAGAGCTCGCTCTCGACCAGGGTGTCCGGGATGGCCGCGCAGTTCACCGCCACGAAGGGCCCCCGCGCCCGCTCGCTCAACTCGTGGACGCGGCGCGCCACCAGCTCCTTGCCCGTGCCCGACTCCCCCCGGATCAGCACCCCGGCCGAGGCGGGGCCCACGAGCTCGACCGCGTCCAGCACCGCGCGCATGGCCGGGGACTCGCCCAGCAGCCGCCGCTGCCCCGCGAGGCGCTTCACCTCCTCGGAGAGCCGCCGGTTCTCGCTCTTCAGGCGGGCCGTCTCCAGGGTCTTCGCCACCACGAAGCGGAGCTCGTCGATCTCGTAGGGCTTTGCGAGGTAGTCCGCGGCCCCGGCCTTCACCGCCTCTACGCCTGAGCGCAGGGTCGAGTCGGCGGTCACCACCACCACCGGCGGCGGCGCGGGCAGGGCCGTGAGATGGGCGAGGGTGGTCATGCCGTCCATCCCGGGCATGCGCAGGTCCAGCAGGACGAGATCCACCCCGTGGCGCGGCCGTTCCAGCGCCGCCAGGCACTCCCGGCCGTCCGCGCACTCCAGGAAGTCGTAGGTCTCGCTCCCCAGGGCGCGGGCAGCCCCCCGGCGCGCCACCGGCTCGTCGTCGCAGACCAGGATGCGAGGTTTTCTCAACTCCCGGGCTCCCGTAGGCAGACCTGGAAGACGATTCTTCCCGGCTCGTTCACCACCTCGATCGTACCTCCCAGCTCGCCCACCCGCTGGGCCACCAGGGGGAGCCCCAGCCCCGTGCCGCCATCCTCCCCCTTGCGCACGAACGGCTGGAAGAGGCGGCCGGCGATCTCGGACGGAATCGCCGGGCCGGAGCTCTCGGTGGCGAAGGCGATGCCGCAGACGTCGCGCTGGAGGCGGACGCCCACCGTCGAGCCGGCGGGGGCGTGCTGCGCGGCGTTGAGGAGCAGGTTGAGCAGCACCGTCTGCCAGGTGGCGCTGGTGCCGTTCACCCGGCCGACCTCCTCGACGCCGGAGGCGTCCAGCTCGATCCCCCGCCGCCGCGCCTGGTGGCCCAGCACGTAGAGGGTGCCGCGCAGGAGGGCGGTGAGCTCGACCCCCTCCCCGTCCCCTTCCGGGGCGCGGGCGAAGCCCAGGATCTCGTGGGAGACGCCGTCCAGCCGGTCGATCTGCTCGACGATCAGCTCGAGGTCGCGCGCCTGCTCGCTCCGCGGATTCGCCGCGGCGAGCTCCTCGCGCACGGTCTGGGCGAGCGCCTTCATGCCCGAGAGGGGGTTCTTGAGCTCGTGGGCGAGCGAGGCGGCGACCATGCCCAGCAGGCTCAGGCGCTCGCGCTCGGCCAGGGTGCGCTCGGCGGCGAGCCGCGCCTCCAGGAGACGGCGGACCTCCAGCGAGCCGGCGAGCTGGCGGAGGACGATCTGCACCGTCTCCATGTCCCCCTCCTGATAACCGCCGGCCGCGGGGCTGATCTCCACCACCAGCACCCCCGCCAGCTCGCCGCCTACCCGCAGCGGGAAGGCGGCCTGGAGGTCGGCCCGCTGGAGGAGCGACGCCAGGCGAGGGGTGGGAGCGTCGAGCCGGTTGAAGGCGTGGACGTCCGCGGCGGCGAAGCACGCCCAGAGCGCCGGCTGCTCCTCGGGGTCCAGAAAGCGCGCCCGGGTGGCGAGCCAGTGGCCGACGGCACCAGCCGTGAGCTCGCGCATCCGCTCCTCCGGGAGATCGAGGGATTGGAGCTGGCGGGTGAGCCCCTCCAGCTCCTCGGCCGTGATGCTCACTCCCAGCAGGCGCCGGAGCCAGGCGAAGCGCCGGAGGGCCGCCTGCTGGAGGGGCGTGTAGATGGCGGCGGCGAGCAGGGCGGCGAGGATCCCCCAGGCCACGATGCGCCGCAGCTCCGCCGTGCCCCCCGCGCCCAGGACCGTTCCCACCAGCATCACCATCCCGACCAAGCCGACGAGCCCCAGGAAGCGGCGCAGGCTGCGGTAGGACATGGAGAGCCGGAGCAGGTTGTAGCGCTGGACGAAGTAAAGGAAGGTGAGGCCGAGCACCAGCCCGGAGAGCTCGACCGCCAGCCGCCACACCGCCTCCGCCCATCCGGGCTCGCCCGGCCGCAGCAGCAGCGCGCCGGCCGCGACCAGGGCCACGGTGACGCCGAGCCCGGCCAGCAGCCAGCGCAGGAACTGGGCGAACCGGGGCTCGCTCTCCAGGCGCAGCCAGCGCAGCACCATCCATGCGCTGGCGGCGGACGCCACCGTCACGTGGAGCAGGATGAGGGGGAAGATCGGCTTCGCCACCTCGGCCAGCAGATAGGAGCCCGTCTGCCAGGCCCGCACCGCCGCGGGGACGAAGAGCAGCAGGGTCGTGTAGCCGGGCACCAGCCAGAACGGATTGGGCCGCCGGCCCTCCCCTTCCATCTCCAGCAGACCCCAGAGCCCGTGGGTGAGGAGTGGGAAGCTGGCCAGCCAGGCGATGCCGCGCAGGAGGTCGAGCGCCGTCGCGCCCCATCCGAACGCGTCCGGCGACGCCATCAGCACGTCCGCGATCTCGTCCACCAGGCAGCCGCCGTACCAGATCGTGAGGCAGACGACCGTCAGCCGCATCGGCAGCCCAGGCAGGACCCGCCGGTGCCGGAACAGCTCGCGGGCCAGGAAGCCGTAGAGCAGCACGCCGGTCACGTAGAGCAGCAGGTGGGCGAAGAGGAGGAGGTCGTGGCGCACGGGTGGAGGGTAGTTTACCCGCCCGAACCCTCACCCCTGTCCCCTCTCCCGTCCCCTCCCGCCCACCCACACCGGGAGAGGGGGACCTGGTTGGGGCGATAGCGCTTCGTAGGATGCGTTATCGGAATCGGTATTGGTGCGGAAACGTCTCCTATAGGCAACACCGCTCCAATCACGTCCCCCTCTCCCAGTGAGGGAGGGCGGGAGGGGACGGGAGAGGGGACAGGGGTGAGGGTTCGGGGGGCCAGGCGCAGTCTGGAGACTGCACCCACCCCCCTCCCACCCGCAGCCCCAACACTGCACCTCCGCTCACCCGTCTCTTCCAATCTCCATATAATCAATCACTTACGCCCCCGCCCTCACCCGGCATCCCCCTTGCCCTTCCAGGGTCCTGAACCCAAAGGAGGGATTCCGATGAACGAAATGGCATCACCCGAAAACGGCTCCAATCCCGAGACGGGCGGGCTGCGCTCGATCTCGGGCATCCGCTGGCTGCTGCTGGCGGGCTCCGCGGTCACGGGCGTCTCCATCTTTCGGCTGGTCCAGGCGCGGTGGGCGATGATCCCGGTGCCGGTTCAGTTCCTGATCCTGGTCGCCGGCGCGTTGGCGATCTTCGGGCTCGGCAACCTCACCCGCCGCCGGTTGCATCTGCCCGCGGCGGGATCGGCCCTGCTCTTCCTGTTCACGGGCCTCGTCCCGGTGATGGCCTGGGGCGCGGTCTACCTGAAGCTGCTGGACACCCCGGCCGGCTGGATCGCCTTCAGCGCGGGCGGCGCCGCCCTGCTGGGCGCGGCGGTGAGCGTGCTGCGCTCGGTGCTCCGCTATCCCGGCAAGCTCTACCCCGCCGCTTTCGGCATCCTGCTGGCGGCCCAGGCGGTGCTGCCGTGGATCGGTAACCGCTGGCCCTGGAGCCCCCAGCTCCTCTACGGGCCCGCCGCCGTGATCCTGGGCGCCGTCCTCCACCTCGGCAGCCGCCACGTCAACCGCTTCTTCTTCCACCGCGACCGGCGGGACGGCGTGGACCGGCCCATCCATCTCGTGCCGTTCCTGCTCCTGGGCGTGCTCTACGCGGGCGCGCTGAGCCTGCTGGACCTCCGCTCGACCTTCCTGGCCCTGCCGCTCGCCGTGCTGGGGATGGTCCTGGCGGGCACGGGCGAGGAGTACTACCAGGCGCTCGCCGACTCCCTCGGCCGGGCCCCCGAGCGCTGGCCTTTCCGCTCCGTGGCCCTGCTCGCCCTCGGCTTCTCCCTCGTGGCGATCGCCCAGCCCCTGGCGCTGATGGACGGCACCTTCCGCTGCCTGTTCCTCACCGCCCTCTGCGCCGCGGCCCTCTTCCTGCGCTGGAGCCTGCGGTATGGGCACCGCGCCATTCATGTCCTGGGTGTGCTGGCGGCGTTCGCCGCGTACCACTGCGCGCCGGCCCTCTGGGGCGGCCATCCGAAATTCACTACCTGGAACGACCTCGGCTTCCTCGCCTTCCTGGCCGGCTTCGGATTCCTGCTGGCGCGCCGCCAGGCCTCCGAGGAGCTGCGCGCGGCGCATGGCGTCCTCACCGCCCTGGTGATCCTGCGGACCACGGCGGCGGCGATTCTCCTCTACGGCCCCCTCTCGCCCACGGCGGCCCTGATCGCCCAAGCGGTGTTCGCCCTCGCCTGGCTCGCCGCCCGCCTCGCCAGATCGGAGGGACGGATCGACCCCGCCCTGCGGCGGAGCGCCCAGGGGCTCGCCATCCTCCACGCCGGTTTCGCCGTGATGCTGTTCGCTCACGCGGCGTCGATCTTGGCGGTGACGGTCGAGCCGCTGATCCTGATCCTCTTGGGGATCGTCCTGCTGTGGGAGGGGCTCACCGGCAAGGGGGATGGCGTCGAGCTCGGCTTGAGCCTGATCGTGGCCTGGGCCCCGGTCCAGCTCTTCTTCTGGAGCGGGATGGCGTCCTGGAGCACGGCGCTGATCGCCGGGCTCGGCCTCGCGGGCCTGGAGCTCGCCGCCCTAATCCTTATCCTTCGGCGCTTCGGCCCCAGGGAGGACACCCCTCAGGCGCTGCTCACCCTCGGAGTCCGGCACGTGACGCAGGTCTGGCTCGCGCTCGCCGGCGCGGCCTGCCTCCTGTTCGCCGGCCTCGACGTGCTGCTGCTCGCCGTGCTGATGACCGGCGTCCTGTTCCTCCTCCGCACCCGGATCGAAGGGTGGGCCGCGCGCATCGCCGTCCCGGCCCGGATGAGCCTGCTGCCGCTGCTCCATCTCGCCGTCCTCGCCGCGGCCGGCGGGCGTCCCGAGCGCGACCTGCCGGTGGTGATCCTCTCCCACCCGCTGAGCCTGTTCCCCTGGATCGCGGGGCTCGGGCTCCTCTGGCGCGGCCTGCTCGAGATCCTCGGCCGCCGGCGCACGCTGCGGCCCTGGTCCATCGCCCTGGCGATCGTCACGGCCGGCGGCTACGTCGTTGCCTATCTCCAGGGAGCCGACTTCTCGCTGGCGGAAAATCTCGCCCTGATCGCCACCGCGGTGGGCTGGGCGGCCGCCTTCGCCGGCGACGGCCTGCGCGACGACCGCGCGCCGGAGGACGGCTGGGCGGCGCAGGCCTGGGCCGGGCTGGCCCTGCTCCACGGCTTCACCGCCGGCTGGCTCCACTGGGGGAGCGGTCTGGCCCCCTGGATCTTCCTGGGCGTGGGCGCGGCCGAGTATGCCCTCGGCGCGCTGCTCTCCCGCACCGAGATCGGCGAGGCCCTCGTTCCCTCCTGCCGCCGCATCGGCCTCGCGCTGCCGGCGGTGGCGGGCGTCCTCTCCCTGCTGCGGGTTCCGGCCGTGGGGACGGTCTGGGCCCCGGCGCTCGTCACCTTCCTGGTCAGCCTCTTCTACACCGTGGCGGCCTCGCGGGAGCCGCGGCGGATCTTCCCCGCCCTCGCCTCGGCCGCCTTCCTGGGTCTCGCCCTGCTCAAGGTGATCGCGGCCAGCGAGCTCGGGATGGAGGTCTACTTCCTGGCGCCGGGCTTCGCTCTGCTGGCCCTCGCCTGGCTGCTGCGGACGGAGCTCGGCCCCGCCTGGAGCCGCCACCTGACCGCGGCCGGCGCGTGCTTCGTCTATGCCACGCCGATCGTCGCCCTCTCGAGCGAGATCTCCTGGGGGTGGCTCGCCGCTCTGCTGCTCTGCGCCGTGGGGTTCGGCGCCGCCTCGTTCTCCCTGCGCAGCCGCTCTCTATTGACCGTCTCCACCGCGGCCCTGCTGACCGACCTCGGCTTCATCGTCTTCCGCATCGGCACCACGGCGCCGACGGTCCTCTGGGTGCTCGGCCTGGTCTTCGGTCTCGCCCTGATGGCGGTCGCGGCGTGGCTGGAGCACCAGCGGGAAGGCGTGCTCCAGCAGATCCGCCTCTTCGGCCGCGAGCTCCGCGCCTGGAGCTGAAAACCCTTCCAAACCGTCTAACAGAAAGGACAGTGAGCCATGAACATCCTGCATCGTTTCAACCTGCTGGTGAAAGGGCGCATCAACGCCGTCCTGGACGCCCTGGAAGATCCCGAGCGGAGCCTCCTCCAACTCGTCCAGGACATGGAGGAGGAGCTCGACGCGGCCAAGCGGGCCGTGGCGCGGGCGATGGCCAACGAGGACCGCCTACGGTCACAGATCGCCTTCCACACCCAGGACGCCGACGAATGGCAGCGTGCCGCCGAGCGTGCCCTGGGCAAGGGGGACGAGGCCGGCGCCCGCGAGGCGCTCCGCCGCGTGGAGAAGGCCGAGCGCCAGCGCGAGAAGCTCGGCCAGCAACTCGAAAAACAGTCCACGGAGACCGAGGAGGTACGCCAGTCCGTGGTCCGCATGCAGGAGCGGGTCGAGCAGGCGAAGAGCCGTCTGCAGCTCGTGCAGGCGCAGATGCGGCAGGTCGAGGCCCGGCGGGCGATCGGCGACGTCCTCTCGACCGCCGGCGCGCAGAATCTCCATGGGGAATTCGACCGCATCAGCGCGCGCATCGAGGAGGACGCCGCCACCGAGCGCAATTATCAAAGGATCGACGACGAGCTCTCCGGTGAGGACCTCCGCCGCCGCTTCGAGGCGGACGCGGTGACGGACGCCGTCGAAGAGCGATTGGCGCGGCTCCGGGACTCCGCGGCGTCCGAGGGGGAGCCGCAATGAGAAGGCTCTGGAGGCGGCTCCTCCGCCTCCTCGCCCAGTCGCGCATCGTACTGCCGCGGCGGGCGCTGCACCCGGAAGACCTCCGTCCCGGAGACCGTCTGGAGATCGGAGAAGCCGTCTTCCGGGTCCGTGGCGCCCTCCGCCTGCGCTCCGGTCCCTGGGCCTTCCGCCTGGAAGAGCTGGACGGAACCGAGCCGCGCCCCATCCGCCTCCTGGCCGTCCCGGAAAGCCCCGGGCCCTGGACGCTGATCCGCGACGGGCGGTGGGTGGAGGTGCTGGGGGAGTGTGTGCGGTGGTGGCCGGTGGGGGAGGGGGCGGTCCGGGATGAAGAGTTGCAACTCCCACCGTTCCCTGCCAGAATGCCGCGTTCTCTCTGTACATGCCAAGGGGGCGCGGTGGCAGAGCACGACGGCGGATACAAACGACTTTTTTCCCATCCAGAGATGGTCGCCGACCTGCTGCGCGACTTCATCCGCGAGGATTGGGTGCGAGAGCTTGATCTCGCGACACTGGAGAAGGTCCGCGGCAGCTACGTCACTCTGGAGCGCCGCAGCCGGGAGAGTGACGTCGTCTGGCGGGTCCGCTGGGGGAGCGACCACCAGCTCTACGTCTATCTCCTGATCGAGCTCCAGTCCACCGTCAATGCCTTGATGGCGTTGCGCATGATGGTCTACCTGGGGCTGCTCTACCAAGATCTCAACAAACGCCGGGAGTCCACCCGTGCCGGCAAGTTGCCGCCGGTCCTGCCGCTGGTTCTCTATAATGGGTACGCGCCCTGGAGTGCCGCCCAGGATATCTCCGAGCTGATCGAGGACGTCCCGGGGGGCATGGAGCGCTACCGGCCGCGGTTGCGCTACTGCCTGCTGGACGAGATGAGGATTGGTCGACTCCGAGTTGGAGTCGTTGCGCAACCTGGCGGCGGGGCTGTTCCGGCTGGAGAAAAGCCGGGGTCCGTAGGACCTCCAGCGGGTCTTGGCGGCGCTGACCGAGTGGTTGTGGGAGCCGGGTCTCGAAGAGCTGAGGAGTCGTTCGCCCTCTACCTGGTGAAATCCCTGCTCCCCGCCCGGGTCTCGGGGATTGAGATACCCGAGGCCAACGATCTTCAGGAGGTCAAGTCAATGCTCGCAGAACGCGCTATGGATTGGACTCAGCAGTGGAAGCAGGAAGGGCTCGAAGAGGGGCGTCAGGAGGGGCTCAGGGAGGGACGCCAAGAGGCGTTGGACAAGGTTCGCGCGGTCCTCGTGCGAGAGTTCGAGAGGCGCTTCGGTCCTCTCCCCGAGAAGGTCAGGTAGCGCGTGGAGGCCATTGCTTCGCTCGAAGACCTCACCGCGTTCAGTGTCCGCGCCGGCTCCGTGTCGTCCTTGGACGAGTTGAGTTGACGTTAGGGTCCGTCACGAATCGCATGCACGTCCTCCGGGAGCCAAGTCTACCGTCCCCAATCCGGTGGCTCTCGCCTGCCGTGGAGATCCAAACTACAAAGGGCCCGACTTACACAGCGAATCGCCTGACACCTCTCTCTGCGCGAGGTACCTATCTCAGTGGGATCATCCAGGCTTGGCTCCCTTACGCCAAGAAGGCTGAACCCCGCCGTAGCTT
>DASXJP010000359.1:0-24452 GCA_036497345.1 Thermoanaerobaculia bacterium | reverse complement strand
GAAGCGCAGCGTCACCCGCGTCTCCAGCTTGTTGACGTTCTGCCCCCCCGGGCCGCCGCTCCGCGAGGTGACGAAGGAGACCTCCTCGTCGGGGACGGCGAGAGTGTCGTCGATGGGGATCATGGGGAGCCTCTGAGGTATCCTTGGCGATCGAAGCAAATCCGGTGAAATGATACAGGCCATGACGTCATTTCGGGAGCGCACCGCCCCTTCTGCCCTGATCCTGGATGAGCTCGCCGACGAGCAACGCTGGGATGAATCGTTCGCGCGTACTCAAAAAGAGCTCGGGAGCTTGGCGGCCAAAGTCCGAGCGGACATCCGGGCCGGGCGGGTCAGGGATACTCGGGTGGAAGACCTTTGAATTTCTCCGGCGTGGCCTCGCCCGCCCCGCCCGGGCATTCATGCCCGGGCGGGGCGGGCGAGGCAATCTGACAGGTAGAGATAATTGCGATCTGGTTTTCCCGAAGCGCGGGGTAAGATGCTCTCCCACGCATAGGAGATCCCTCATGAGCCGCTCCCTCCGATCCTCCTTCACCGTTCTCCTCCTCCTGGCCTTATCAGCCCTCCCGGCCCACGCCGCCCCCTTCCCCGTCGCCGGCACCGTGCAGGGGGTGAGCCTCCAGGAGATCGCGAGCAGCCTCGGGCCCGTCACGGGCATCACCCACGCCGGGGACAACCGGCTCTTCCTGACCATCCGCACGGGCCTCATCGTCATCCTGGAGAACGGCAGCCTGCGCCCGCAGCCGTTCCTCGACATCCAGAGCCTCACCACCACCGACGGCGAGCGGGGCCTGCTCTCGACGGCGTTCCACCCCCGGTACGCCGAGAACGGCTTCTTCTTCATCGACTATACGAACGTCCAGGGCAACACGGTCATCGCCCGCTACCAGGTCTCCGCCTCCGATCCCAACCGGGCCGATCCGGCGAGCGCGCGCATCCTGCTGACCATCGAGCAGCCTTTCTCGAACCACAACGGCGGCCAGCTCCAGCTCGGCCCGGACGGCTACCTCTACATCGGCATGGGGGACGGCGGCTCGGCCAACGATCCCGCCTGCCGGGCCCAGAGGACGGACACGCTCCTCGGCAAGATGCTGCGGATCGACGTCGATCAGAACGTCGCCACTCCGCCTTATTACGGCATCCCGGCCTCCAATCCGTTCCGCGGCGCGGGCGATCCTCCGGACGAGGTCTGGGCCAGCGGCCTGCGCAACCCCTGGCGCTTCTCCTTCGACCGCCAGACCGGGGATCTCTGGATCGGCGACGTGGGCCAGGACCGTCGCGAGGAGATCGACTTCCAGCCGGCTTCGTCGCGCGGCGGCGAGAACTACGGCTGGAAGGTGATGGAGGGGACCCTCTGCAACTCCAGCGACGCCTGCCCGGCTTCGACCCCGGTCTGCGGCTCGACCGCCTACACCCTGCCCGTCCTGGAGTACAACCACAACCCCCATTGCGCGGTGACCGGAGGCTATGTCTACCGCGGCAATGGCGCGTCGCAGCTCCGGGGCTCCTACGTCTTCGGCGATCTCTGCTCGGGGGCGATCTGGGCCGCGGCGCGTTCGGGGAACGGCTTCACGGTGCGGACTATCTCAGGGCAGGTCTCCTCGCTTACGACCTTCGGCGAGGACGTGAACGGCGAGCTCTACGCGGGCAACCTGGACGGCCAGCTCTACCGGTTCGTGGGCAGCGCGGCCGGGGGCACCCGCGAGACCGTGGGGCTCTACGATCCCAGCAGCGGCAAGTTCAACCTGAAGGCCGCCAACACCGCGAACGCCAACGTTACGGTCATCCGCTTCGGCCCGCGCAACAGCCGGTGGCTCCCCCTGGCGGGTGATTGGGACGGCGACGGCCGGGCCACCAGGGGCCTCTACGACCCTGCCACCGGGACCTTCCGGCTCAAGAATTCGTCTCCGGGCGGAGGCTCTGACGTGATCCTCCAGGTCGACTCCCCCTCCTCTCGCGCGCTGCCGATCGCGGGTGACTGGAACGGCGACGGCAAGGACACCGTGGGCCTCTACGATCCGGCCACCCGCACGTTCTATCTGAAGAATTCGCTCTCGGGATCAGGGTTCGATCTCACCTTCAAATTCGGGCCCGGAGGCTCAGGGCTTCTTCCCGTGGCGGGCGATTGGAACGGCGACGGCCGCGACGGCGTGGGCCTGTTCGATCCCGCCTCCTCCACCTTCTATCTGACCAACGGCTTCCAGGACGCTCCGCCGGACTTCGTGGTCCAATTCGGCCCTCCGGGAAGGGGATCGCTGCCGGTGATCGGCGACTGGAACGGCGACGGGCGGGACGACCTCGGCGTCTACGATCCGGCGTCGGCCGTCTTCCGGTTGCGGAATTCGTTGACGCCGGGCGATCCCGACGCGCAATTCCGGTTCGGCCCCCGGAGGCAGGGGTGGAAGCCGATCGCGGGCTCCTGGTGACGTAGAATCGGCGGATTCCGAGGAGGCCCCCATATGACGCGAGCTCTCGTCTGCGCCCTGGCGCTCTGCCTGCTCCCGGCCCTGGCTCTCGCCGCGAGCCCCAAGACCTATGACCTCATCCTGCGCGGCGGGACGATCTACGACGGCTCCGGGGGCAAGCCCTACGTCGGCGACGTGGCGGTGAACGGCGACCGCATCGCCGCCATGGGCGATCTCGGCAACGCCCGGGGAAAGCGGGAGGTCGACGCCCGCGGCCTCGCCGTCTCCCCAGGCTTCGTCAACATGCTGAGCTGGGCCACCGAGTCGCTGCTGGTCGACGGCCGCGCCCAGAGCGATCTCCGCCAGGGGGTCACCCTGGAGGTCATGGGCGAGGGGGGCTCCATGGGCCCCCTCAACGACGCCATGAAGAAGGAGACGGTCGAGCAGCAGGGGGACATCAAATATCCCGTCACCTGGACCACGCTCGGCCAGTACCTCGACCAGCTCGCGGCGCGCGGCATCGCTCCCAACGTGGCCTCCTTCGTGGGCGCCACGACCGTGCGCATCCACGAGGTGGGCTACGCCAACCGTCCCCCGACGCCTGAGGAGCTGGCGCGCATGCGCAAGCTGGTCGATCAGGCGATGGAAGAAGGAGCGCTAGGCGTGGGCTCCTCGCTCATCTACGCCCCCGCCTTCTACGCCGGCACGGACGAGCTGGTGGCCCTCTGCGAGGAGGCCTCGAAATACGGCGGCATGTACATCTCCCACATGCGCAGCGAAGGCGGCCGCCTGTTGGAAGGGATCGACGAGCTGATCGACATCTCCCGCCGGGCCAAGCTCCCGGCCGAGATCTACCATCTCAAGGCGGCCGGTAAGCCGAACTGGGGGAAGCTCGACGCCGCCATCAAGAAGGTCGAGGACGCCCGCGCCTCGGGCCTCAAGATCACGGCCGACATGTACACCTACACCGCGGGCGCCACCGGCCTCGACGCCTCGATGCCCCCCTGGGTCCAGGAAGGGGGCCTGGAGGCCTGGATCGCGCGCCTCAAGGACCCCGCCATCCGCGAGCGGGTCAAGAAGGAGATGGAGACCCCGACCGATGCCTGGGAGAACCTCTTCACCTCCGCCGGGCCGGACGGGATCCTCCTCGTCGCCTTCAAGAACGACAAGCTGAAGCCGCTCACCGGCAAGACCCTTTCCGAGATCGCGAAGATGCGCGGCAAGTCGCCCGAGGAGACCGCCATGGACCTGGTGATCGAGGACGACAGCCGGGTCGGCACCATCTACTTCCTGATGTCCGAGGACAACGTCAAGAAGCAGATCGCGCTCCCCTGGGTGAGCTTCGGCTCGGACGCCGAGGCTCCCTCGGCCGAAGGGGTCTTCCTGAAGTCCAGCGCCCACCCGCGCACCTACGGCAACGTCGCCCGCCTGCTGGGGCACTACGTGCGCGACGAGAAGGTGGTCCCGCTCGAGGAGGCGGTCCGCAAGCTCACATCGCTGCCGGCCACCAATCTCAAGATCCGCGACCGGGGGTTGCTCAAGCCCGGGTACTTCGCCGACGTGGTGGTCTTCGATCCGGCGAAGATCGCGGACCACGCCACCTACGACAAGCCCCACCAGTACGCCACGGGAGTCCGGCAGGTCTTCGTCAACGGCGTGCAGGTGCTCAAGGACGGCGAGCCCACCGGAGCCGCCGCCGGCCGCGTGGTGCGCGGGCCGGGGTGGGTGGGGTGGAAGAAGAAAAATCCATGACGCTCATCCGACCGATCGGACGGATCCGAAGGATCGGTCGGATCATCCGACGGATCAGTCCGATAAGGCGGCCCCATTCACGGTAGATCCGGGGCGCTCGCGAGATCCCCGAGGATGACGAAGCGGAACGTCACCGCCGCGTAGCCGGTGGCGTCCGCGGCCACCCGCCGCACGGCGAAGCCGTTGCAGGTCATTTTGGAAATGCTATCACTGGCGCTCAATGTCCGACCTCCTCAGAACCTCCTCCCAGATTTCCGAGGTTCCCATCCGATCGGCCCATTCCGCAATGTAGCCGCGGTCGAGGTGCTCGCCGACGACCTTCAGGACGCCACTGATGTCGCGCAGGTGCTTCTCGGAGCCACCTTCGCGATAGGCCTCCATCTTCTTGAGGATGACGTCCTCGGCGGAGGAGAAAACAGCGTCGAAGCCGGTGGCTGGCCGGATCCTTTTTACGCGTGAAAATCGGCTTCGGTTGAAGGACGAGTCGGCTGGCACCATGACGTCCACCTTGAGACCAGAGGCGGGATGGATGATATTGAACTGTCCGCGACGCGACACCGCCCGATGTACGGTTTCCTCGCTCAGGTAAAACTCCGGAGCCGGAAAGGCAGCGCAAAATTCGGCGATCTTGTTGCCGGGTAGATCGACGACGATGTCGATGTCATTGGTGAAGCGTGGCTCACCGAAAAAGATCGTGGCCATCGATCCAGTCACAAAGTACCGGAGGCCGAGCCGCTCCAAAATCGCAACGATGCGTTGGAGGAGCTCAGACGGCTCCATGCGAGATCCTCTTCGCCGTCTCCCGCTGGATACGCTCCTCGTCCCAGTCCGGGTGCTCCGCGGCGAGATGGCTCGCGATCATCCGCCGGGCGGATACCCACATGTCGTTCGCGATCTTCAGACGCTGGGCTCCGGTCATGGTCCGGAAGACCGCGGCCATCTCGTCGTCCATGACCTCGAAGTTTCGGGGATCGAAAGGCATGGGGAGAGGATATCCGATCCTGGCCTACCCCAGCCCCCCTTGCGCAGCCTCCTGAAGCCCAATATGATAACGCAGCATACGATGGCTACACGTTGACCTCCTCTCCCCTCGCAAGGTCCCTCGACGGCGTATGAACGCCGTCAAGAGCCTCACCCCATCCCAGCTCTCGGATTTCCTCCTCAACGTCGCGGTGGTCCGCCCCGTGTTCATCTGGGGACCGCCCGGGATCGGCAAGTCGAGCCTCGTCGCGCAGTTCGCGGAGCAGCTCGGCCTGGCGTGCGTTTCGCTCCTCGGCAGCCAACTGGCTCCGGAAGACCTCATCGGCGTGCCGCAGATCGAGGACGGCGTCAGCCGCTTCTGCCCCCCGGCCGCCATCGCCCGCCGCGAGCCCTACTGCCTCTTCCTCGACGAGCTCAACGCCTGCTCCCACGAGGTCCAGAAAGCGTTCTACAGCCTGATCCACGAGCGGCGGATCGGCGAGTACCGGCTGCCGGAAGGATCGATCGTCATCGGCGCCGGCAACCGGGCGCAGGACAGCGCCATCGTCAAGCCCATGTCCTCGGCGCTGCTCAACCGTATGGTGCATATCCATCTCCAGGTCTCCCACCGCGACTGGATGGCCTGGGCGCACGCGAACGGCATTCACCCTCACGTGCTCTCTTACCTGGAGCTGCGGCCGGACCACCTGTGGAGCGCTCCACCCAAGCATGAGGAGCCCTTCTCCACTCCGCGCTCGTGGCACATGCTGAGCGACGCTCTCCACGAGTACGCCGAAGGGATCTCCGACGACGTGCTGGAGGCGCTCTCCTTCGGCTGCCTCACGCCCCACCACGCGGGCCAGCTCAAGGCGTTCCTCAAGCAGGCGCGGAGTCAGTTTGCCCTCCACCGCATCCTGAAGGGGGAGATCGGCTGGCCGAGCGACCCGCGGGACCGCGACGTCCTCTATTTCCTCGCCCAGTCGCTGCGGGCGCAGCTCGTCAAGGAGCTGCCGTCCGACGTGCAGGCAGTCGCTCCGCAACATCGCCAGCTCGCCCACCGCGGCAAGGCGCTGATCAAGGATCTCGCCGCGATCAGCCTGGAGATGGCTCAGCTCGTGGTGACGGACGAGAGCGGAGCGGCTGACACCACCGGCTCCCTCCCCTCCTGGCTGATGGTCGAGATCGTGCGCGATCTCCCCCGCCTGGTCGAGAAACGCAACGGTGTCCCGGCGTAGCGGCTCGCGCGCCGCTGAAAATCCGGCCGCCGCGGCTTTCGCGGCGGCGGTCCAGATCCTGGACCACCATCCCATATTCGCCCGACTACGGAAGCGGGTGAGCGTCGTCCGCAACGAGGAGCACAGCCTCTGTCCAGCACAGGGCTGGGCGGTGGTCCTCTCCAACGGCGCGATCCACGTCCATCCGAAGCGCCGGGCCGATCCCGAGGAGTGGGTCTACGTGCTCGCCCACGGCCTGCTCCATCTGGGCTTTGGCCACTTCGAGAAGCGGGCTCGCCCGGATCTGTGGAACCTCGCCTGCGACGCCTCCGTCAGCCGTTTCCTGAGCGACCTGAAGCTCGGTCGACGCCCCCAGGAGATCAACGCCGCCACGGACCTGCCGTCGACGACGGAGAACGCTCTCTACGACGCCTTCTTCGAGCGGGGTGTGCCGCCCCATCTGAAGGATTGCGGCACGGCGGGCCCGGGCGCGGTGGACATGGTCTTCGTGGCCCAGGAGCGCTGGGGCATGAAGCGTGAGGACTGGGTGCGCCTCTTCGGCGAGGGCCTCCGCGCCGCCGTGGCGGGAGCGGTGGACGTGGCGGGCGGCGCGGCTCCGTCTTTGGGTACGGAAAGGGCCTCGCGATCGACCGCGGCCCTGGCCCGCTCCTGGTTCATCGCCAGCTATCCCCTGCTCGGCGCCCTCGCCGCGGCCTTCGAGCTGATCGAGGACGTGGAGGTCTGCAAGCGATGGGAGATCCGCGTCGCCGCCGTGGACGCCGAGGCCCGGGAGGTCTACATAAACCTGCTCGCCGGGCTGAGCTATCAGGAATGCCGCTTCGTGATGGCCCACGAGCTCCTGCACGTCGGCCTGCGCCACCACGCGCGCCGGCAGGGGCGGGACCCCTATCTCTGGAACGTGGCCTGCGACTACGTGATCAACGGCTGGCTGATCGAGATGGGTGTCGGCAAGCCGCCCACGCTCGGCCTGCTCCACGATCCCGAGCTCAAGGGGCTCTCGGCGGAGGCCGTCTACGACCGGATCGTCTCCGACCTGCGGCGCTACCGCAAGCTCATGACTCTGCGCGGCGTGGGAGAGTGTGACATCCTGCCCGGCCGCAATCCCGGATGGTGGGAGGCCGGTCAGGGGACGGACCTCGACGCCTTCTATCGCCAGTGTCTGACGCGGGGTCTCTTCTGCCACCAGGAGCAGTGCCGCGGTCTCCTGCCCGCCGGCCTGGTGCAGGAGATCCAGGCGCTCTCCCAGCCGCCGATCCCCTGGGACGTGGAGCTGGCGCAATGGTTCGATCACCATTTTCCGCCGCGGGAGCGGCGTCGCTCCTACGCCCGCCCCAGCCGCCGCCAGGCCGCCACGCCGGACATCCCCAGGCCGCGCTACGTGCCGGTGGAGGACGATGTGCCGCGTACCTTCGCCGTAGTGCTGGACACCTCGGGCAGCATGGACCGCCTCCTCCTCGGCAAGGCCTTGGGAGCCATCGCCAGCTACAGCATCGCGCGGGAGGTCGAGGCCGTGCGCCTGGTCTTCTGCGACGCCGCCGCCTATGACCAGGGATATGTCCGGCCCGAGGAGATCGCCGGCCGGGTGCGGATCAAGGGGCGGGGCGGCACGGTCCTTCAGCCCGGGCTCGACCTGTTGGATCAGGCCCGCGATTTCCCGAAAACCGGGCCGGTGCTCGTCATCACCGATGGAGAGTGCGAAGACATCCTCAAAATCCGCCGCGAGCACGCCTTCCTGATCCCGGCGGGAGCCGGCCTCCCCTTCACGCCCCGGGGCCCCGTCTTCCGGGTGCGGTGAGACCCCTCCTCACCGGATCTCGATCGACCGCACCATCGCGTCCAGCTTCGCCAGATCCGGTGTGTAGACGGTCTTCGGGTCTTCCAGGGCGTGCACGGTCTTCTGGAGATAGGCCTTGAAGTGCGCGTCGAAGGCCTTCGCGTCCTTGAGCTCGGGAGCCTCCTGGACGGTCTTCGGCAGGATCGGCGTGGCGACCGGGTAGTAGACGGCCACCCAGTAGCGCCCGTCGTCGGTCAGGCCCTGGAAGGTGTAGAAGAGGGCGTCGTTGGCCACGGGGACGTCGTCCTGGGCGTAGGCGGTGACGAAGGCGAAGCCCTTGCCGCCGTGGAAAGGGAGGAGCCTCACCCGGGCCTTGAGCACCTGGGCCGCGTCGGCGAGAGGCAGGATGGGGATCTCCCCCTGGACCGCCGTCGACCCCTTCTTCAGCAGCGCGCTCAGGACGTCCACCGGATTCCCCTTCCCCTGCCCAGCTTTCACGAAGAGCTGCCGGAAGGCCGGCGCGGGATAGATCACCACCTGCCGCTCGGCCGAGGTGGCGTAGCCCGAGAGCTTGTCAGCGTCGAAGCGGAATCGGACGTTCGCCGGCTCGGCGCCGAAATCCGGCTCGGGCTCGGGCGGCAGGGGGAGGGCCGCCGCGATTCTCCGTGGACGCTCTTCGCCAGACCCTCGAACGTGAAGTGGACGCGCTCCGGCGTGAGGCCGGGGACAGGCTTCCGGGCCGGCGGCGCGGCGGCCACGAGGGACAGCGACAGCGCGCAGACCGCGACGGCAGATCCGGCCGGGCTCCATTTCATCTCCGATCCTCCCAAGAGCCCCGGTATCATATCGCCCGGGTCCCGATCCCGAGGAGTTGTAGACTTGCGGCGCGATGGCCAAGGAGAAGCATCCCGTCCGCCGGTTCTTCGCGGCGCTCGGTCCAGGAGTGATCACCGGCGCGGCGGACGACGATCCCTCAGGCATCGCCACCTACTCCATCGCGGGCGCGCAATTCGGCACCGCGTTCCTCTGGACGGCCCTGCTCACCTGGCCGCTGATGGCGGTGGTCCAGATGACGTGCGCGCGCATCGGCATGGTCACCGGCAAGGGGCTGGCCCGCGCGCTGCGCGACCGCTTCCCGCGCTGGCTCCTCATCCTCGTCGCGTTCAGCCTGCTCGCCGCCAACAGCCTCAACGTCGCGGCCGACCTGGCCGGTATGGCCGACGCGGCGGGGATGCTCACCGGGGTGAGCTCACACTACTACGTCAGCCTGTTCGCCGTGCTCATCGTCACCGCCACCATCGCGCTCCCCTACCGGCGGATCGCCACGGTCCTCAAGTGGTTGGCCCTGGCCCTCTGCGCCTACGTGATCACGGCGCTGCTCCTGCGTCCGGATTGGGGGAAGGTCCTCCACGACACGCTCACCCTCTCCCTGCCGCGGACCAAGGACGGCTGGTCCACCCTCGTCGCCCTGCTGGGCACCACGATCAGCCCCTATCTCTTTTTCTGGCAGACCGCGGAGGAGGTGGAAGAGGAGAAAGCCCTCGGCCGCATCACGCTCGCCCGCCGCAAGGGCGCGACCCGGGAGGAGATTCTGGACCGGAAGCTCGACGTGGGCTTCGGCACCTTCTCCTCCATCCTGGTCATGTTCTTCGTCATGCTGACCACGGCGCTGACCCTCCACGTCCACGGGCTGACCCACATCCAGACTTCGGCGGAAGCCGCGTCCGCTCTGCGGCCGTTCGCCGGCGATTTCGCCGCCGCGCTCTATACGGTCGGCATCTTCGGCGTCGGCTTCCTGGCCATCCCGACCCTCGCCGGCTCGTCGGCTTACGCCATCGCCGACACCTTCCACTGGCGCCAGGGGCTCGATCGGAAGCTCTGGCAGGCGCGCGGGTTCTATTCGATCATCATCCTCTCCACTGTGGCCGGCGTCGTGCTGGACCTCTTCAAGGTCAACGCCATCCGCCTCCTCTTCTGGTCGGCCGTCATCAACGGCCTGCTCGCCCCCTTCCTGCTGGTGGGCATTCTGATCGTCGCCATGGATTCGGCCATTATGCTGGGGCAGCCGAGCTCGAAACCGGCCCAGGCCCTGGTGGGATTGACGGCCCTTCTCATGTTCGCCGCCGCTGTGGGGATGCTCGTCTTTTGAGGTAGCATCTGCGCCCAAGGAGAAGACCTTGAAAGAACAGGACGACGGCTTCACCGGCGCCTGGACGCGCCGTGCTCTGATGAAGGTGGGTCTGGCCGGCGGCGCGCTCGCCGCAGCCGGACCTCTGCTCTCTCCGGCCGCTGCCGCCGCGCCGGCCGCCCCGGGTGCGACTGCCCCGGCGCCGTTCGAGCTGGCGGAGATGACGATCGCCGATCTCATGAAGGCGATGCGGTCCGGCAAGGAGACCGCGCATTCGATCACCGAGAAGTACCTCGCCCGCATCGACGAGCTGAACACCAGAGGCCCGGAGCTGCGGGCGGTGATCGAGGTCAACCCGGAGGCGCTCGCCATCGCCGACACGCTCGACGCCGAGCGGCGCGCCAAGGGACCCCGCGGGCCCCTGCACGGCATTCCGATCCTGATCAAGGACAACATCGCGACCGCGGACCGGATGACCACCACCGCCGGCTCGCTCGCCCTCGAAGGCTCAATCCCCGCGCGCGACTCCTTCGTCGCCGCCCGGCTGCGCGAGGCCGGCGCGATCCTCCTCGGCAAGGCGAACCTCTCCGAGTGGGCCAACATCCGCTCCTCCCGTTCCAGCAGCGGCTGGAGCAGCCGCGGCGGGCAGTGCCGCAACCCCTACGCGCTCGACCGTAACGCTTCGGGCTCCAGCTCGGGCGCGGCGTCGGCGGTCACGGCCAACCTCTGCGCCGCGGCCGTGGGCTCGGAGACCGACGGCTCGATCGTCTCCCCGTCCTCGATCTGCGGCATCGTGGGGATCAAGCCCACCGTGGGCCTGCTCAGCCGCTCCGGGGTCATCCCCATCTCCCACACCCAGGACACCACCGGCCCCATGGCCCGCACCGTGGCCGACGCCGCGATCCTCCTGGGCGCCATGACCGGCGTGGACGAGCGCGACGAGGCCACCCTCCCGAGCCGGGGCAAGGCGCTGACCGATTACACGAAATTTCTCGATCCTGGAGGATTGAAGGGCGCGCGGATCGGCGTCTACCACTCCAGCTCGCTCGACAAGAACCCGCTGATTCCCCCTGTCCTCGCCCAAGCCGTGGCGGCGATGAAGGCGGCCGGCGCCACGATCGTCGATCCGGTCAAGCTGCCATCCGAGGGGAAGGCCGGCAACGCCGAATTCGAGGTCCTGCTCTACGAGCTCAAGGCGGACCTCAACCGCTACCTCGCGGACCTCGGCCCCAAGGCCCCCGTCCACACCCTCAAAGAGGTGATCGAATTCAACGAGCGCCACCGCGACCGGGTGATGCCCTATTTCGGCCAGGAGCTCTTCCTGCAGGCCGAGGCCAAAGGGCCGCTCACCGATCCGGCCTACAAGAAGGCGCTCGCGTCCTGCCGCCGCCACTTCCGGACCGAGGGGATCGACGCCATGCTGGCCAAGCACAAGCTGGACGCTCTCGTGACCCCCACCGGCGGCCCCGCCTGGCTGATCGACCTCGTCAACGGCGATACGGATACGGGGAGCACCTCCACCCTCGCCGCGGTGGCGGGCTACCCGAGCATCACCGTCCCCGCCGGCTTCGCCTTCGGGCTGCCATTGGCGGTCTCGTTCATCGGCAAGGCCTGGAGCGAGCCCACGTTGATCAAGCTCGCCTACGCCTTCGAGGCTGCGACGAAGGTGCGGAAGGCGCCACGGTTTTTGGCAACGGCGGAGCTCAAGGCGTCATGAAAAAAATCCTCGCCGTCCTCGGCTTCGCGCTGGTCCTGCTGATCGCCGTCCTCCTCCTGCGGATGATCCTGGTCAAGTCGTATCAGGTGCAGGCGCCGCCGATCACCGATCTCAACGTGGACGCTCGCGCGGCGGCCGGACGTCTGGCCGGGGCGCTCCGCTTCCCCACCATCTCGCACGAGGGCGGGGCGAACGTCGAGGTCGCGGCGTTCCAGGGGCTTCACCAATATCTCCAGCAGACCTTCCCCAAGGTCCACGCCACGCTCACCCGCGAGGTGGTCAACGGCTACAGCCTGCTCTACACCTGGAAGGGACGGAGGCCGGAGCTGCCGCCGGTGCTGTTGCTGTCCCATCAGGACGTGGTGCCGGTCGAGCCGGGCACGGAGAAGGACTGGACTCAACCCCCCTTCTCCGGCTTCCTGGACGACGCCTGGGTCTGGGGGCGCGGCTCACTCGACGACAAGGTCGGCGTCCTGGGGCTCCTCGAAGCCGCCGAGACGCTTCTGGATAAAGGGTTCCAGCCGGACCGCACCATCTACTTCGCCTTCGGCCATGACGAGGAGATGGGCGGCAAAAACGGCGCGGCGGAGATCGCGAAGCTCCTGGCCCAGCGGGGCGTGAAGCCGGCCTTCATCCTGGACGAGGGCGGGCTCATCATCGAGGGCGGCGTTCCAGGGCTTGCGCGGCCCGCCGCCATGGTGAGCACAGTGGAAAAAGGGTATCTGAGCGTCGAGCTGGTGGCCCGGAGCGAGGGCGGGCACTCCTCGATGCCGCCCCCCCACAGCGCCATCGGCATGCTCGCCGCCGCCGTCGAGAAGCTGGAGGACAACCAGATGCCGGCGCGGCTCGCAGGCGCCACCCGGCGCTCCTACCAGTACCTGGCGCCCGAGATGCCCTTCGGCCCCCGCCTGATCCTCGCCAACCTCTGGCTCTTCAGCCCTCTTCTCGAACGCCAGGCGGCCGCCGATCCCGCGGCCAACGCCCGCATCCGCACCACTACGGCGCCCACCATCTTCCAGGGGGGGATCAAGGAGAACGTCCTCCCCCACGAGGCCCGCGCCGTGGTGAACTTCCGCATCCTGCCCGGGGACTCGATCGAGGGCGTCCTCCGGCACGTGCGCGACATCGTGGGCCCCGGCATCCGGGTGAGCGCCACGGGGGACGCCAACAGCGAGCCCTCGCCGGAGTCCGACGTCCGCGCGCCTGAATTCGCGTTGATCCAGCGCACCCTGGCCCAGACCTTCCCCAACGTCATCGTCTCCCCCAACCTCCTCTCCGGGGGCACGGACACCAAGCACTACCATGCCTTCACGCCGAACGTCTACCGCTTCGTGCCCATGCGGCTGAGACCTGAGGACCTGAAGCGCATCCACGGCACCAACGAGCGGTTGGGGATCGCCAACTACGGCGAGATCGTGCGCTTCTACGCGCAGCTCATCCGGAACGGGGCGGTGTGAGGGGGCCGAACAGGATCTATGTGGGGAACGGTGGGACGATCGGGCTGAGCTGGGAGATCAGAGCTGGCAGGTCTTTCGTCGCCACCTCCCAGACCACGGCGAAGTCGACATCCAGATAATCGTGCACGATCTTGTGGCGCATTCCGATGACGTCTCTCCAGGGGATCTGGGAGTACTTCTGCTGTGACTCCGGACTGACCCTTCGGGCGGCTTCCCCGATCATCTGGATGAGGTGGGCCAGAGCGAGGCGAAGATTCTCATCCTCATCGAAATCCTCCCAGCTCTTCCCGCGAATTTTTTCTACAGCCTGAATCGATACATCCAGCATATGCCCGACATACAGTAGGTCACCCTGCGGCATACTGCACCTCGGCGCTCCTCAGCACCTCGTCACGGATCCGGCGATTGAGGAATCTGGGCGTGACGAGGTCCACATGCCGGCCACCAAACAGCCCTGAGAGCTCGTCCTGGAGCCGAATGAACCGGAGGCCCGGTACATGCCCAGGCTCGAACTCTACGAGGATGTCGATATCACTTTGAGGGCCAAAGTCATCCCGCAAGACGGAGCCGAAGAGAGAGAGCCTCCGGATGTGATTGCGCCGGCAGAATTCGGCGAGCTGCATCTTCGGAATCGTGGGCTTCATTTCTTAAAACTTGAACAACGCGTCGAACGCCGACCGCGCATCCCCGGGCGAAGCCTTGTCCGACTCCTTCCCAAACTCCTGGGCCACCTTGGGAGAAAACAGCGGGCACTCGTTGCGGTCCCGCTTCTTGGGGACCCGGGCCGGGATCTCCGCGTTCCTGCGGCACTCCCAGCGGACCGAGGTGTCGAAATTCACGCAGTTCGAGCAGGCGTGGAGATCGGCGCCGCACTTGGCGCAGGTGGCGTCGACGGGGATCGGGTCGTCGCCCAGGATCATCGGCCGCTTCTCGCCGCAGGCGGCGCAGCGGAAGACCGACTCGGTCGGCGCTCCCAGGCCCCGGCCGCGCGGCCCGTCCTTCTTCTCGCGCGGCCCCTGGAGACCCGGCCGGGGGCGCTCGTCGCGGCGCTCGGAATCCTTGTAGCCCCGCTGGCGGTACTTCTGATCGTCGCTCATTGCAGCCTTTGTAGCATGGCAAGGGCGGGCCTGTATACTACCGCTCGCACCCATGGAGGCGACCACCTCTGCTCCCGCTCGTCCTGCCGCGTCCCGCCGGTGGCTCCGGTGGGGAATCGCCCTTGCGGTCCTCCTGGTTGCCGGGGCCCTGCTCTTCCCCACGCTGATCTATGAATTGGCGAAAAACAAGCTCGAACAGGTCACCGGGCCTCTGGAGACCGGACGCTTCAATCCCCCCAGCCTGCCGGCCGGCAATGCCGGAGACGGGCTCCGGGAGGCGGCCCGGCAGCTCGCTTTCTCGCCGGACGAGAGGAGCTTCCTCACCGCGACGGTCAAGGGCGGTCCCCCCGCCCTGCGGGCCCAGCGGCAACGGTTGGCTACCCTTCTGGAGCTCAACCAGGACGCGCTGCGCCTGGCCTCGTCCCTGCCGCCCGGCGCCGCGCGCCTGAAGATCGCCTATGAGGCGAGAAACTGGGCCCCCCGCGACCTCTCCCTGCAACTTCCTCTGACCCAACTGCTGTACGCGCGGGGGGCTCTGGCCTTCGACGACGGCGATGCCGCCGGGACGCTCGCGGCGGTCCGGAGCCTCGGCCGCCAAGCCGGGATCCTGGAGGGAGAGCCGGGGCTCATCATTCAACTGTACGGATTCGCGGCGGAGAAATATCAGCTCCAGTTGGCGGCCGCGCTGCTGGAGACCGGCACCGCGGACCCCACCCCCTTCTTGCTGTCGAACGATCTCTGCCATCAATACCGCGATGCCGTCACCCTGCAAGCGGCCGGCCTCGATCGAGCGCTCTGGGCCGGGCTGGACGAGGCCAGCAGAAACGCGCAAGGGAAAGGTTTTCTCGCGCACCTCAAGGCGAGCTGGCTCCAGTGGACCGGCCCGCTCATGGGAGCCGAAGCCTTCAACCGCTACCGGCTCTACTTCCAGGCGTGCGAGCACGACTACGGCTGGATCGAGAAGCATCTCGAGAATCAAACCGTAAACGTGCATGTGACGCTCGGCAACGGCAAGGCCCCGGGACCCGACTATCCGAACGTCGTCGCGCGCTACCGGGCCGCCGCCGGCTCGCGGGCCCTGATCCGCGCGAGCCGGCAGGCGCGCGCCACCCTGCAGGCCGGCGGGACATGCGACGCGATCGGAAAAACCTTGCGCCGGAGCCGGCTCGAGGCGAGCGCGGGACCGTCCGGATGCGCCCTGCGCGTCGTGGACGGCAAGGACTATCTCCGCCTTTTCGTCCCCTCGGGAGCGACCGCCTTCCCGCAGGAGTGTGTCCTGCGACCCGCGGCGGACGTCGTCAACAAGCCCTGAGGATCGCCTCCGGTCATGGCGCCGGCCGTGGCTTCTCGATGGCCAGCCACCGGGCGACCCGACCGGCGACCTCGGGGTTTTGCACCGTACCCGCGGTGCCGTGGCGGATGCCAGGCCCCAGGGCCAGGTAGATGCCGTGCATGCTCGGGTGCTCGCTCAGGTAGCCGTGGACGCCGAAGGAGCTCGGGGCCGAGGCGACCTTCCCATCGCGCAGCCGGTTGCCCGAGGTGTAGCCTTCGCGGAGGAAGACGATCAGGTCGCCGCTGTTGGGGTTGTCGAGCTGGACCACCGCCGCCTCCTTGCGGGTGAGGACGCGCTCGACCGGCCGCTGGCCGTCCACCGTCCAGCCGGTGAGCAGGTCGCGCAGCTTGCCGAGGAGGTCCTCGTGCCCCGGCGCCACGTAGACGTCGATCATGCCGCCGCCGGGAACGGCGTAGGCCGAGGTCCCTGGCGCCAGGATCTTCCCCTGGGGATCGGCGGCGAGCAGCCCCTGGTCGCGGAGCAGGACGTTGGCGTCGAGGAGGGTATGAGCGGGGGCCATGCCGTGATCGCTGACCACGGCGACCACGATGGTGCGCAGGTCGAGGGCGCCGAGCAGCCGGGCGAGCTCGCGGTCCACCTCCTGCCAGACCCGGCGCCGGGCCGCGGCGAAGGCGTCGCGCTGCGCGGGGGAGAAGCCCGGCTGGCGCGGATCGCTCAACAGGAGCTCGTGCCCGGCCTCGTCGATCACCGGGATGTACCCCATCAGGAGATCCCAGTCCGGGCGCTGCGCGGCGGCGATCAGGGCGTCGCCGAAGAAGCGGGTGAAGCGGTCGGACTGCTCGCTCCAGGTCGCGAGGTCGATGCCGGGCCGGCCGGCCCAGGTGTTGCCCAGACTGCGGTCGTCCGGGGGGCCGGGCCAGAAGAGGCCTTTGGCGGCGAGCTCGGCGGCGAAACCGGCCGGGTAGGCCTGGAGGGGGAACACGCCGCCGAAGTAGATGCGGGCGCTGGCGAGGTCGGGAGCCAGCGCCAGCAGCTTGACGGTGCAGACGGCGCTCAGCGGCGGGGCGTCCTTCTTATCGATGACCTGGCAGGGGAGGTCGGTCCAACGGCCCGGCGCCAGCGGCGCGGGCAGGGCGCCGTCCGCGCCCTCGGCCGGCACCACCACTAGGCCGTCGTAATCGGCCTTGCCGTCGTCCGTGCGGTCCACGGCCAGCAGCGCGAAGCGCTGCGCTCCCTCGTGCGCGCCCACCTGGACCATGGCCTCCTGGACGGGCGAGCGGCTGCCGAGGCTCCTGGCCCGCTCGGCCGCGGCCGGCTTCCAGGCGCCGCCCTCCAGCGTCACCAGGACCGGCTCGCGGTACAGCTCGTTGACGTAGGTCATCCCCCAGTCGCCGCGGCGGCGTGGGCCGGTGTCGTCCGCTCCCGGCCAGGTGACGACGCCGACCCGCTTGCCCTGCCTGCGGGCCGCCTCCCAGAGGGTCTCGGTGGCGATCGGCGCGGCGAAGCCGCTCACCGTGTCGAGCAGCGGCGTGCCCGCGACATGGAAGCTGTTGCCCACGATCCCCGTGCGGTCGGCGGCATAGCCGGCCGCCAGGCTGACGTGATTGGTGGCGGTGAGCGCGGGATTGACCGGCACCAGCCGGTCGGCGACCTGTCCCTGCTGGAAGAAGCGCGCGAAGCCGCCCGCCGTGAGCGCCCCTTCCTGGTAGAGCTGGTGGAGCACGTCGGTGCTCGCGCCGTCGAGGCTCAACAGGACGACCCGCCGGGCCGGCGCGGCGGGCGGCGCGCTCCGCGGAGGGGCCGGCGGAGCGCTTCGGCAGGAGAGGGCGAGGACGGCGAGGAGGGTCCAGCGCAGCGGTCGACCGGATCTCATCGGCGCATTTTATGCCAGGTCGGAGATCAGATCGCGGACGGCGCGACGGTCGACCTTGCCGCTCGGCAACTGCGGCAGGGAGTCGACGATCACCACCTCGTCGGGCACCGCGTAGCGCGGCAGCAGGTCGAAGCACTTCTGGCGCACCGCGTCGGGCCGCGGGCCTCCCCCCGCCTCGGCCGGCAGGCAGACGGCGATCAACCGGCTGCCGCGGCGGCTCTCCCCCGCGGCGACGAGGACCGCGCGCTGGATCCCCTCGACCTTCTCCACCGCCGCCTCGACCTCGGCGAACACCACCAGCAGGCCGTCCCGCTTGACGCTGAGCCCGGAGCGGCCGAGGACCACGAGATAGCCGTCGGGGCGCAGCCGCGCCAGGTCGCCCGTCTCGAACCACTCGGCGTCTCCACGGGGCTCGAACCGCCACCGCTCTTCCAGGATCAGGTAGCCGTCGGAGCCGTTGTGCTGGCGGCATTGCAGACGGCCGGCGCGCTCCCCCGCCGGGGCAGCGTCCTCCGTCCCCTCCTCTTCCACCCGCAGCTCGATGCCGCGGAGGGGGTAGCCGGCCGTCGCCAGGCGCTCCTGCGGCGGGTCGTCCGAAGCCGCGGCGGAGACCGCGCCCATCTCCGCGCTGCCGTAGAGGTTGAGCAGAGGGCCGAAGAGCGGCTCGAAGCCGGCCATCGTCTCCCGCTTGATCTTGTCGCCGGCGGTCACCGCCAGCCGGTAGCGCCGGGGGGACTTGCGCACGGACAGGAACATGTCACAGAGGGCGGGCGTCAGGAAGGCCACGTTGGGATCGAAGCGCTCCTCGCGCTCCAGATAGCGGAGGATGTTGCCGCCCGATCCGACGTCCATCGCCGCTCCCGCCAGCAGGCCCGGCAGGAAGGCGGCCCCGAACCCATAGCTGTGGAAGATCGGCACCGGTACCGTGAGCCGGTCGTCGGCGGTGAGCCGCCAGCGCTCGACGCAGGCCAGGGCGTTGTTGAGCCATTTCTGGTGCGACATCCGGGTCAGTTTGGGGTTGCCCGTGCTGCCCGACGTGCGCAGGTAGAGGTCCGGCCCGCGGAAGCCCGTGACCACCGGCTCCTCGACGAAGGCCTCGTTGGCCGCGACGGTGAAGCTGCTCGCGACGAGGTCGGCGTCCGGCGCCCCCCTGAGGGGCGACGCCGTGACGACGTGCGAGCAGAAGCTGGGGATGAACCGGGGTGTGCCGGCCTCCTTGGCCGACACCCCCAGCTCGGGCAGGAGCACCACGTCGTGCTCACGGCTCAGCAGATGGAGGAGGGCCAGCGCTCCGGCGGCGCTCTGCGAGCACTCGAGGGCCACCGGGTGACGCCGACTCACCCCGCAGCGCGCCAGGAGCTGGTCGAGCCGGTCCAGGAGCGGGGCCGTACCGGCATAGGAGACGGTCGTCTGGCCGTCCGTCAGCACGCGGTCGCGGACCGCGGCGTCGGTGGTCAGCCAGTGGACCAGCTCGGGTCCGGAGAGGGCCACCGGGGAGGAGAGATGCGATAGATTACTCACCGTCATGCCCACCGACCAGCTCAGCCCCGGATTGTCCCGGGAGGCGACCTGCACGGTCACTCCGGAGATGAGCCCTCCCCACCTGGAGGGCATCCTGTCGACGTCCCGGATGATCGGTCTCATCGAGGACACCTGTCTCGCCGCCGTCCAGCCGCTTCTGGAAGCGGGACAGACCACGGTCGGCACCCGCGTCGACATCACTCACGTCGGCACCGCCTGGGCGGGCGAGGAGGTGGCGATCCGGATCCGGCTGGAGAAGGTCACGCAACGACGCCTGCTCAGCTTCCAGGTGGAGGTCACGGCCCCGGGTGGTGTGATCAGCTCCGGCTCTCATCAGCGCCTCGTCATCCTGCGGTCACAGCTCGCGGCCGGCGCTCCGCCGCGCCCCGCGTCCACGCGCTGAGGTCGCGGTCGAGCAGGGCGCCGAGGCGTGCGACGTCCTCGGCGAAGAGCTCCCGCAACCGGGCCGCGAGCTCCGGAGAGAGGGGTTGCCGGCTCCCGTCCTCGTGGAGCCTGATCTGGTCGAATTGCATGCGGCGCCGCACCTCCGGCGGGGTGTGGCGCAACTGGCGGATCCCCTGCATGCGCGCCCATTGGTTGGCCCGCCGCAAGTCGAATTCGGCGACGAACGTCGGGTCCACTCCCAGGAGCTCCAGGGTCTGGCGGTAGACCGCGGCGGGGTCGCGCACCAGGTCCTCGAGCAGGACGCAGTGGACGTTCTCGCGGCCGAAAGCCGTGAGGTAGCGCTCCACCTTCTCGGCGTGGCGCACGACGTCGGTGTAGATCAACCCTTCCGGGAAGTAGGCGCCGGGCGGGATGCGGCGGCCCTGCCGGCGTTCCGCCTCGGCGGCGAGGGCGTCCTCGAAGAGGGGGATGTCCTCGTTGCCGCTGCGGGTATAGAGGGAGTGCAGGGAGTGGGCCATCTGCACCGGATCGCGGAGCAGGATGATGATCTTGGCGTCGGGGGAGAACGCACGGATCTCGGCCGCCGCCCGCCGCGACAGCAAATACCAGACCGAGGACTCGCCGACGCGAGGGTGGTCCCCCGCCCCGGCGAAAAGCTCGAGATAGAGGTCCTCCTCACGGATGGTGCCGGCCAACCGTGAGAGGTCGCTGCCGAAGAAGTGCGGCTCCTTGTGCACCGAGACATAGATCTCCGGATGCTGCCAGAGATAGATGTACATCGAGGTGGTGCCGCACCGCGGAGCCCCGACGATGAAGAAGTTGGGCCTACGCATGCGAAGCCGCGTGCTGCGTCTCCAGGTGCTTGGAGATGACCTGCGCGACGGACTGGAGGTTCTTGAACGTCTCCATGTTGAGCACCTCGTCGCCCATCTGGATGTCGAACCGCTTCTCGATGAAGCTGATGAGCTCGACGAGGACCACGGAGTCGAAGCCGAAGCCGTCCTCGAAGAGCGGCTCCGTCTCGTCCAGATCCTCATAGGTCAGGTTCACGTCGAGGTCCTCGACGACGATACGCTTGATCTTTTCCATCACTTGCTCTGACTGCATCTACGGTCCCTTTCTTTGAAAAGATGAGAAATCCAGGCGCCGGCGCCTAGAACAGAACCCGCGCGCGGCTCCCCGTGGTCACCCCGCCGAGCTTCTTCAGAGAGCCTTCGAGCACCCGTCCCACGTAGTCGCCATAGAGGATCCCGAGGTCGGTCAGCGAGACGTTCTCGGGGCCGACGGTGAGGAAGCCCTCCTCCTCGAGCTGCCCCAGCTCACCCGCGCAGACCCTGAGCAGGTCGATGCCGTGCTTCTCCCGGAACCGGAGATGGTTGAGATGCACGAGCTTGATGCCCATCACCGCGTCGCGCATCACCAGGTCCAGGCTGGTGCTGTGATAGCCGCGGATCACGGGCAGCTCGCCGCTCTCGACCGACTCGCTGTAGCCCTTGATGTCGCTGGTGTTCTGGTAGTTCCACCGCCCGAGGGAGCCGAACGCCGAAACGCCGACGGCGCAGTTGTCGTTGCCCAGCCACTTGCTGCGGGTGTTCAACTGATCGTAGGCGCCACCCTTGCTGAAGGTGAAGGTGTTGACCGGCTTGTAGCCGTGCTTGTCGAGCTCGGCCATCGCGTACTTGAAGAATTCCACCTCCTCCTCGTCCGTGGGGAGGGTGACCTCCTTCTTCTTCTCGGCCGAGTAGTAGGGGGTGTTCGCGTAGAGCTCGAGCTTGTAGATGGTGATGTTGTGCACGTCCGCCTCGAGCGCCCGCTGCACCGAGTAGGCCCAGTATTCGGGCGTCTCGCCGGGCAGGCCGGTGATCAGGTCGATGTTGACCTCGGCGCCGGTGCTCTTGGCGAGCGCGATCGCCTTCATGGTCTGCTCTTCCGTGTCCCGCCGCCCGGTCTGGTAGACGACCTCCTCTTTGAAGGACTGGATGCCCAGGCTGATGCGCTTGACGCCGTTGCGCTGCAGCGTGGCCGCCTTGCGCTCGGTCAGGGTGACCGGCTCGCCCTCGAAGGTGATCTGCGCGTCGCCGACCGCGAAGTTGGCGCGCAGGGTCGCGAAGAGCTTGTCGATGTTCTCCTCCGTCAGCAGAGTCGGGGTGCCGCCGCCGAAGTAGACCGTCTCGATCGGCCGGCTCTGCAGGTCGTAATGGCGGGCGACCAGCTCGATCTCCTTGCAGACGGAGCTGACGTAACGGTCGATCTCCTGGAGGCGGTTGTCCTTCAGGGTAGTCGTCTTGAAGTAACAGTAGGCACAGCGCTGGATGCAGTACGGCGTGTGGACGTAGAGGTTCAGGGGCCGCGGCTTCAGCCCCTCGGGCACCGCCTCCTTGTTCCAGTACCGGAACATCGGATAGGTGATGATGAAGCCCTTCCGCGAGAGCTCCGGCTTGTCGGCTCCCTGCGTGGCCTCCGGCTCCGGAGGGAGGACAGGTTGTGTCGCGCCATTGGTGAGATCGATCATGAAAAGGTCCTTTCTCCTAGTGAATAACCTATATGTCTAGTCTTTGTAGACGAGCCCCGCGGGATCGGGAAACTTCGCCTGTACCCCCCACCCCCCCGCGTCCTCCGAGATCGCCAGCAGCAGCTCGTTGTCCCCTTCCACGAGCGGCAGGTACAGCGCGTCGAAATAGCCGATGCTGCCCAAAAACCGGTAGTCCCGCGAGCGGGCGGTGTCGTCGCCGCGAAAGAGCAGCCGGCCGTTGAGATACACCTTGACCCGGTCGCTGAACCCGAAGTCGAGCCGCTTGGTCTGCGCCCGGCTCGAGTGGATGACCCGGCGGACGAAGACCGTGTTCTGCGGCGGGTGAATGCCCTGCACCCTGGCGAGATTGGCGAGCCCTGAGCTCTCCGTCTGGAGACGGGTCCAGGTCCTCCCCGCCAAGGCGTCGTGGCCGAGCGGCTCCCCCTCTCCTAGAGTGCTCTCAGGGAAGAGATCCGAGACCCACCAGAACGGAATGATCCCCTGAGGGGCGGGCTCGGGCGCCCGCGGGCGCCCCTGGATGGGCGGTGAGTCCGTTATCGTATACGAAAAGTTGGAAAAATGAGCGGGGGCGAAGCCGGTGGTGACGCTGACCCCCACGGCCCCGGGCTCGACGCTCCGCTTGAGCTCGTCGATGAGCAGCACGGGTTTTTCCATGTCCCCGATGTAGACCTCCGCCCGCGTCCCGGCGAAGAGGATCTTGACGTGGAGCCATTCGTTGAAGCGATAGACGACGGGCACCGAGTACCGCTCGCCGTGATAGAGCTGCCAACCCTCGAGCCCATGGAACACGGGCTCGTACTGGTTGGCGTCCGGGTTCCCCGATTGATGCGGCCGCAAATAGAATTCCTCGAAGTTGCCGGTGTCCTGGAGGCGCCAGAGGCCTCCCATGAACCCTCGTTGATTGGTGAATGCCACGTCGAGCTCGATCACTCCGTTAGTGAAGTGCGTGCCGACGACGGTAGCGATACCGCCTTGGAGAAAAAGGCTCTGACGGCCGAGATACTCCTCCACCCTGCCTTGGCCGGCGGGCCATTGCCAGTGAGCGGAATCGAACGGCACCGTCTGCGGCGAGCTCAGGGTGGTCATGGCCAGTAGGGCTCCAAAGAGAGTCGGCACGAGAGTCATGCCCCGCCTCCCAGGGGAAAGAGATCGTTCATCACCTGGTCGAATTCGTGAAAACCTGAACGACCGGCGATCCATCGCGCCGCCAGCAGGGCCCCCTCGGCGAGCCCCTGACGGTTGCGGGCCCGGTGCTCCAGATAGAGAGTGTCGGCCGCCGAGTCGAAGCCGACCGCGTGCACCGAGGGCACGTAGCCCGCCCGCTGGCAGGTGACCGGCACCTCCCGCTCGCCGTAGTACCGGGCCATCCGCCGCCGGATCTCCAGCGCCGTCCCCGACGGGCTGTCCTTCTTGAGCCGGTGATGCCAGTCGAAGATGAACGGATCGTAGCCGTCGACCGCGGCGAGGAGCTGCGCCGCCCGTTCGACGAGGCGGTAGAGGACGTTGACGCCCAGCGAGAAGTTCGCCCCCCAGACGGCGCCGATGCCGGCGCTTTCGACCACCTCGCGCACCTCGTCGAGCCGGTCCAGCCAACCCGTCGTCCCGATTACCAGGGGGAGCGAGAGCTCCGCCGCCGCCCGCGCCGTATCGGCCACCGCCGCGGGAACGGAGAAGTCGACCAGCACCGTCCCCTCCCCGAGCGCCTGGCGCGTCGCCGCGTCGGCGCGCAGGGGCCGGCCGCCGGTGAAGCGGGCCGCGACCTCCACGCCCTTCGCCGCCGCCACCTCCTCGACCACCCGTCCCATCTTGCCGTAACCGGCCAGGGCCACCTTCACCGCTCCCTCTCCCAGGGCGGGATGCCCAGAGCATGGGCGACCTCGTTTTCGAGGCGCGGCGGGCCGCCGAGGTAGGCGGTCAGCGCCGGCGCGGCGCCGTCCCAGGGATCGCCGGGTACAACGCCCATCCGGTCGTACAGCTCGGCCGCGCGGGCGGCGAGGGCGGCGAGCGAGCGCGCCGCCGCCGCGGCGAGGAGGAAACCGCCGGCGCGCGCGGGGTCCCGGGGGTCCAGGGCGAGGCTGGCGCGCACCGCGACGGCGGTCAGCTCCGCCTCGATCTCCACCTCGGCGACCCCTAAGGCCACCAGTTGCGACTCCTTGAAGGCCTCTCCCTGGTGGGCGGTGGTCCTGGCGGCGCGCCGCAGCGCCCGCACCCCCTCGCGGACGCAGACCGTCGCCGCCAGAGCCCAGACGCCGGCGTAGGGATCGAGGCGGGAGGAGAGCTCGGCGGGCGTCACCGGCCGCG
>DASXJP010000358.1:0-11275 GCA_036497345.1 Thermoanaerobaculia bacterium | reverse complement strand
GGACGGGAGAGGGGCCAGGGGTGAGGGTTTAGAACTTCACCGCGATCCCCCCCAGAATCCGCCGGCGGATGGTGTCCGAGGCGACGTTCGTGGTGGGATCGAGGCCGCGGCTGAGCTCCATGTTGAGCTGCACGGCCCATTGCGAGGCGAGGTTCAGCAGGAAGTTCAGGTTCTGGTTGACCATGAGCTGCAGCCGCTCGAAGTCCATCTGCGACACCGGCCGTCCCATCCCCACGGGATCGAGCTGCTGCTCCAGATGGTGGAAGGCCACGAAGACCCCGGTCGAGGTGCCGAGGAACTGCGTGTCGAGCGAGGTCACCAGATAGCGCACCTTGTTCTGGTACGGGAGGCCGTCCGAGGCGAGGAACAGGCCGCCGCCGCCCGAGGCCATGCTGGCATCGAGCTTGGTCTTGATCTTGGGGGAGACCTTGTGCTGGAAGCCGACCCGCAGCTCCGGCAGCTTGTCGCCGCGCACCAGGTAGAGGCTCTCGGTGCGGTCGAAGAAGTCGTCGCTGAAGTAGAGCCGCAGGGTGTCCCCCACTTCGCGCTGGGCGGCGCCGAAGGTCAGCGCGTCGTCGTTCCCCACCTTGTGCGTCAAGTTCATCTGATAGCAGGAGGCGCTCCCCTGCTCGCAGAGGTCGCGTTGCTCGAAGAGGGTGGGGAGGAAGTCGGGAACGAGCGGCTGATCGCGGTAGATGCGATGGGCCGCGGTGGCCTCGAATTGCCAGTCGGAGGCGAGCTGAAGCACCACGCCACCCTGCGGAGTGAGCGCCACGGTGCCGTCCGAGAGCGTGCTGTAGAGGCCGTACTCCATGAGCACGGCGGGCTGCACGCGCAGGCCGCCGCGGCTGAACAGGTCGATGCTCGAGAGGTCCTGCCAGCCGTTGTTGCTCGTCTTGCCGTTGGTCCCGACGTCCCCGATGCCGAATTCCCGCTGGCGGTAGCGCAGGCCGCCCTGCAGCGAGCTCCGGTCGCTGAAATTCTCGGTGTAGGCCCACTCGAGGTTCCAGCTCCGTGAAGCGTCCGGAATGCTCAGCGGCGAGAGCGCGGCCGGGCGGTGGAAGTTGTTCTCCGCCGTATAGTGGGCGGTGACCTCCGAGCGGCCGTTCTCGCCCACGTTCTGCGACCAGCTCACCCCGTAGTGCTCCAGGTCGACCGGCGCGTAGTCCCCGGATTCGTTGCGCGTGACCTGCCGGTTGTTGAACGACTGGATGCTCACCTGGCTGCCCGGGCCGCGCGCGACGTTGAGCGCCAGGCTGCTCGACTGGCCCGTGCCCATGCCGCCGCCGGCCGGCTGGAACGTGGCGCCCGGGCTGAGCGAGGTGAAGCGCCCCTGGAGGTCCACCTGCATCTTCCCGAGCACCCCTTGGAGGCCGACGTCGGCCATCTGCCTGCTGCTGCCTGGGGCGACGGAATCGTCGACGCCGGTCTGCGCCCGCATCTCGGCCCGGATGCTGTTGGGGATGATGAGCCGGTTCCCCAAGTCGAACGGGGTGAGGCCGGTGAGCAGGATCTTGTCACCCGCCTCGGCGCGCTTGATCTCGTGCAGCACGTCGGGGGGCACCTGGGAGACGAGCCCCCAGAAGTCGTCCTCCTTCTCGGCCTGTCCGGCCGGGCGCTGGGAGAGGTCGACCTCGACGCGCTGATAATCCTGCGCCTTCTGGCGGGCGAGCAGAACCATCCGGGGAACGAACCCCACCTTGTGGGCGATGATCTTGTAGAAACCCGCGGGAAGGTCCTGGAAGAGGAAATTGCCCTGCGCGTCCGTCAACACCTTGCGCAGAGAGAGGTCGGTGATCTGATAGGCCCAGACTTGGGCGGCGGACAGCGGGCTCGACTCGCCGCGCACCAACCCCCCGACTCCCGGGAGGCGCTGGGCACGCGCGACAGCCGCTTGGCCCAGGAGGGCGGCGGTGAGAATCAGCGGCACGCTCTTGCGTAGTGCTGTCATCTTCCCTACTCCCACAGACCCAGGAATCTACGCCTCTCGGTCTACCAGTGTCAAATGCCGTCAGGTCATATTGACAAATTTCGATACCTTCCGCGTCGCGCTGATGGTGAGAACGAGTGGAGGGGGAAGGCTATTCCACCCGATACGTCACCCCATCCGACCGCCCCAGATCGTCCGTCACCACCAGCCGGTGCTCCCCGCGCACCGTCGCCAGGAACCGCCCCCCGGCCGCCGCGGCCTCGGTGGTCGCCACCAGCGAGCCGTCCTGATACCAATACAGATGCCGCACCCCCGGCGACACCTGGGCGACCAGGGCGATCTTCTGGTACTCGGCGGGCGAGTCCCGGCGCAGACGGTAGGGGGTGTTGCCGTCCGGCGAGACGATCCGCGGCGGCTCGCCGTCGGGGATCCCCGCGCAGCCGGCGGCGAGACGGGGAGCGTCCTGCACGGGATTGCCCTGCGACCGCCACCAGGCCACCAGCTCGGGAGGGTAGAGCGTGAACAGGCGCAGCTCGTGGGGACGCCGGCTCACGCAGTCGCCGGCCAGCAGCTCGCCGGTCCTGGCGTCGACCAGCATCCGGCGGTGGATCGCGCAGGCGGTGAGCTGCGAGCGGCCGGGGAGATAGGGGACGCGCACGCGGTCCGGGCAGAAGGGGCCGGGGAGCTGATGGCTGAGCGCGCAGACCTCGATCTCGTCGCGCTCCAGCCCCTCCGGCTTCAGGGGCCCCCGGCCGCCGCTCTCCAAGGAACGGAAGAGGTCGAAGAGGAGCGGCCCCGCGTGCTGGCTCCCCGAGATCCCCTTGCGCGGCTTGCCGTCGAAGTTCCCCACCCAGACGCCGATCGTGTAGCGCGCCGAAAAGCCGACCGCCCAGGCGTCCCGGTGGCCGTAGGAGGTCCCCGTCTTCCACGCCACCCCCGGCACGTCGCGGGTGAGGTCCCAGGCCTCCGGCAGGTCCGGCCGCCGGACGTCGGTGAGGATCTCCGTCACCGTCCGCGCCGCCTCCGGCGAGAAGAGGACGACGGGATCGGGCTCCGCGTGAATTTTCGAATCCGCTTCCACGACCCGGGCCGGTCGGTGCCGCCCCCCCTGCGCCAGCGTGGCGTAGAGGTTGACGAGGTCGAGCAGCCGGACCTCCCCGGCGCCCAGGATCAGCGGCAGCCCATACCGCCCCGGCGGCCGGTCGAGCGTCGAGAGCCCACCACGCTGTAACAGGTGAAGAAAATCGCCGAGCCCCGTCTCGGCCAGCAGGCGGACGGCGGGGGCGTTGAGCGAGGTGATCAGCGCCTCCCGCACCGTCACCCGCCCGCGGTAATGCTGGTCGTAGTTCTCGGCCACGTACCCGGCGAAATCGGTGGGGACGTCGAGGATGTATGAGTCCGGCACCAGCCGCCCCTGGTCCATGGCCATGGCGTAGAGGAACGGCTTGAGCGTGGAGCCCGGCGACCGGCGGGCCACGGCGCCGTTGACCTGCCCCTGGAAGTAGGTGTCGCGATATCCGGACGATCCCACCAGGGCCCGCACTCCGCGCGTCTGGTTGTCGATCACCACCACGGCCGCGTTGCCGATCCCCTGGTCCCGCAGCTCCTTGGCCCGCCGCGCCACCTGCGACTCGGCGATCGCCTGCATCGACCGGTCGAGCGTGGTGCGGATGCGGGCCTCCCCAGGAAGCTGCGCCACCACCATCTCCGTGAAGTGGGGGGCCAGGAACGGCGGCCGGCGTCTGATTCGAGGAATCGGCTCCCGCCGCGCCGCGTCCAGCTCCTTCCTGGAGAACACCCCGCGCGACGCGAGCTGTCCCAGAACCCGGTCACGAGCCACCTGGGCCGCTCTGGGATGGAGCGTCGGATCGTACCGGAGGGGGGACCGCGGCAGGGCCGTCAACAGCGCGATCTCACCCAGCGAGAGCTGGTCCGGCCCCTTGCCGAAATAGAACCACGCCGCCGCCCCGATCCCCTCGACGTTGCCGCCGTAGGGGGTGAGGTTCAGGTACATCTCCAGAATCTGATCTTTTGAATATCGCCGCTCGATCTGGAGCGCCCGGAAGGCCTCGCGGAGCTTCGACCGCAGCGTGCGGCGCCCGGGATCGGCCATGCGGGCCACCTGCATGGAGATGGTCGAAGCTCCGGACACTACCTGCCGGTGCCGCAGGTTGGCCCACACCGCCCGCGCCACCGCCAGCGGATCGATCCCCGGATGGCTGTAGAACCGCTGGTCCTCCGAGGCCACCAGGGCCCGCCGCACCTCCGGAGGCAGTCCGATAAGCCGGATCGGCAGCCGCCATCGCTGGTCGGCCGGCAGGAAGAACCGCAGCGGCTCGCCCTGGCGGTCCGTCACCACCACGGCGGGCGGACGCTGGAGCTTCTCCCAGGGGAAGGGGAAGAGGAGGTCCAGCGCCGTCAGCCAGAGCCAGGGGGCGGCGAGGAGGACGGCGGCGGCGAGGGCCAGGGCCCGGCGGCGGCGGGATTTATATGGCGTCGGATGCATCGGTGGTTTCTCGGCGTCCTGCCCTTCGAAGCCTCACCCCCTTTCCCCCTCTCCACTTCGTGGAGAGGGGGAACGCGGTTTCGATAAGGAGGCCCGGTTCGGCAATCCTGCCCGCATGAGTCCCCCCTCTCCACCCCGTGGAGAGGGGGAAAGGGGGTGAGGCCTCGAAGGGCAGGACGCATCGATAGGTTAGCGGCCCTTTACCGCGTCTTAACCTCCATCTTTCCTCTTTCGCTAGTCGCCCTGATCGCCGGGTTGTACATCGCCTCCACCTGCACCGGCGGCAACCGGAACTGCCCGGGCGCCACGGCCCGCACCAGCGTATAGAAGGTCTGCCAGGTGTCCGCCGGCAGGTCCGCGAAGAGCAGGATGCGGTCGTCCCGCAGATCCATATAGCGCGGCTGGAGGTTGGCGTCGGTCACCCAGGGGAGCTGCTCGGTGCTCTGGAGCCGCGGGTTCTCCACCTCCAGACCCGAGGGGAGGAGGTTGACGATCACCACGTTCTGGAGCGGCCCGCTCACGCTCCGCACCTTGGTCTTGATGGCGATCAGATCCCCCTGCCGGACGTTGTCGAGGCTGATCGCCTTGCCGTCCCGGTCGAGGAACTCACGCTGGATTTCCATGCCGTGGCTGTCCGGTTGGAAGGAGCCGTCCTTGACCACGCCGCGGGTCATCACGCTGTAGAAGGCCGCGCCCGGCTTGTACCCGGCGTCCATCTGGAGACGGATCGGCCCGTTCCCCAGGATCGCCGGGAAGGTGACCGTCTGATTGCCGAAGGGGCCGATCTTCTTCCCTCCCACGAACAGCGTCCCGCTGTAGGGCGGCTGCTTCGCCTGCTTCTGAATGAACTGCCCCAACGCCAGCAGCGTGAAGCTCTCCTCCTGCGTGGTCCACCAGTAATCCGTGCGAGCGTCCCGGGCCAACCGGTCCACCAGGGCCGGGATCTTCGGACTCTTGGGATCGGCGTCCATCAGCGCCAGCAGCAGGAGCGCCCGGTTGCGGATGGCCGAGTCGAAGTTGCCGCCGGTCTGGCGCTGGATCTCCGCCACGTCCCCGAGATTGGCCGCCAGGCTCTGCGTGGCCCGCGGATTCCCGGCCGACGCATAGGCGGCCGCCAGCAGCGCCCGCGACTCCGGAGACAAATTCTTCATCTGCTTCTGGCGGATGAAGTCCATGGTGCCCAGGTCCGCCTTTGATCCCCGAGAGAGCACGTAGAGGCCGTAGACCGTGCGCTCGAGCTCCTCGCTGCCGTAAGTCCCCTTGGCCTTGACCTCGCCGGCCAGCCAGGTCAGGGCGTTGCGATAGAGATTGTCCTCCACCGGATGCCCGGCCCGCCGCGCCTCCACCAGGAAGTGGGTGGCGTAGACGCTCGCCCACGGATGCACCGTCTGCTCCCCCTGCCAGAGCGAGAAGCCGCCGCCGGGGAGCTGCATGGTGGCGATCCGCCGGATGCCCGCCTGCACCAGCGTGGCCGGATCGGCGTGCCCCTTCTTGGGATCGAGCAGCCCCGGATCGAGCGCCTTGGCGATGTCCCCCAGATAGATCAGCGGGAAGGCGCTCGACGTGGTCTGCTCTAAGCAACCATATGGATAATGCAACAAATGTTCGAGCTTGCCGGCGAGCTGGACGATGGGGATCGGGCTCACCCGCACCACCCGCCGCAGCGTCTCGGGACGGTACTTGTCGAGATCCTTCCCCGCGATCTCCACGGAGGAGCCCCCCACCGCCCCGGCCTCCTCCGTGGAGACCGGCGGCAGGTCGGGCCGCATCGAGACCTCCGTTGTGGAAATCGACCGCTCGCCGTTCCCCGAGGCCGTGGCCACGAAGGTGACGTTCCCCTCCGAATTGCCGGTGTGAACGGTGAAGTAGACCGTCCGCTCCCGGCCCACGGGGATGTCCACCGCCTGAGAGGCCTTCTCGATCTGGACCGCCCCCTGCGCGGTCAATCCCACCTGGATCGTCCCCGGCTTCGGCGTGTCGTTCCGCACCGTGACCGGCACCTGCAGGGTCTCGCCGAAGGAGAGGATGCGCGGCAGGGTGGGGAGGAGCACCAGCGGATCGCGCACCCGGGTGAGGCGGAACGACGAGCCGAAGCGGTCGTCCGCGATCGCCACGGCCATGATCCGCAGCGCCCCCTGGAATTCGGGCACCTTGAAGGAGACCCGGGCGTTCCCCTCCTTGTCCGCCGTCAGCGGGCCGGACCAGAAGGCGACCGGCTGCACGCGGCGGATGCCCTCCGTGCGCACGTACTGGTTGGCCTCCGACCCCTCGCCGCCGCCGGGCGTCAGGCTCTTGAGCTCCGGCAGCAGCAGGCTGAAGGTGTCGTACGAGGTCACCCCCAGGGCCAGCTTGCGGTAGAAGAAATCGAACGGCTCCGGCGTCTTCTGGGCGATGAGCTGGAGGATCCCTTCGTCCACCGCCGCCACGGTCACCACGGCGTTGGGCGCCGTTTTGACTGTAATGGCCAGCTCGCGCCCGGGCCGCATCTGGTCGGGAGCCGTGATCTGGGGTGCCAGGTGATTCGCCGTCCGGTTCACCGAGATGGGCACCGCCCCGAAGGCCCGGCCGGCCGAGCCCGGCTCCAGCGCCCCCACCGGCCGCACCAGGGTGGCCGTGACGTAGGCGTTCGGCCGGTAGTCGCCGCGCACGGGGATCTCGATCTTCGCCGTGTTCCCCTGGAGGTCGTAGATCTTAGTGTCCAGCACCTTGTCGCGCTCCACCGTCAGCAGCAGCTTGCCGGGGAACGGCGCCCGCACCTGCACCACGGCTGTGTCTCCGGCCGCGTATTCGGGCTTGTCGAGATCGAGCTCCAGCCGCGCCGGGTTCTTGATCGCCCACGGCGAGGTCCCCCAGCCGGCGGCATAGAATTCGATCGCCGCCGAGGCTTGAGTGTCCGCGTCGGTCAGCACCACCCGGTAGCTGCCGTAGATCTTGGGGATGACCTGGAACGTCCCCCGCGACTGCCCTCCAGGGATCGCCTTGCTCGAGACCAGCCGCGGATCGCGCGTCGTCTCATACCGCCAGCCGCCGGACGGCGTCTTGCGCAGCACCGTGTTCCAGCGGTCCTCGAAGAGATCGGCCCGCAGCGCCTTGGCCGGCACCTCCTTGCCTTCCGGCGACACCACCACGAATTCGAACCCGGAAGGCTTGCCCGGCTCCGCGAACCCCTCTCCGTTCGACCCGCCGGCCCGCCGCAACCCCACGTAATAGGGGTAGGGGTGGACCTGCAACCGCTGCATGGCCGCCACCCCGCGCCCCCCCTGCTCCTGCACCCGGGCCGTGATCACCGCCTCCAGCGAGGAGGGCACGGGAGCGCCGGCCGGCATCTCGACCTTGAATTCGCTCCGCCCCTCGTCGTCCAGCTTGCCCGTGGTCGAGAGCACTTCCTTGTCCTGCAGCTTGCGGTCGTCGTTGCGGAAGCTGAATCCCTCGAACCCCTTGGGAGCGAACGTCGAATCGACCAGCCGCACCCGCGACTCCACCGGCAGCCCCGCGGCCGGCGCGCCGAACAGATAGCTCGACTGCACCTGATACTGGAGCGTCTGCCCGGGGCCGATCTTCCCTTGGGGGGCCGCTTTTTCGGGAACAATCGTGACGCTGATCCGGTCCGGCACGAACTCCTCGACCTGGAAGCGGTACTGGCCGATGATCTTCTGCGCCACCTCCAGCTCCAGCGTGTGCGGGCCGGTCAGCGAGTAGGCGGGCAGATCGAGCTCGAACGGGCTGAGCCCTTTATCCCCCGTCGTCACCTTCCGGACCTCGAGCTCCCGCCCCTGCGGATCGCGGTGGCGGAGCAGCGCCGGCATCGAGGGCGGGACGTGGAGGGCGCCGTCGCGCACCACCGCCAGCCCCTGGAGCTTCTCCCCGGGACGGTAGATGTCCCGTTCTCCATACAGGAAGGCCTGATACCCCTCCCCTGGAGGCTCGGCGCCGCCCACGTCCAGGCCGGTAGTGTCCACCGTCATCTGATTGAGCAGGAGGAACGAGAAGTCGTCCCCCTTCTCGATCGTCACCATGTACGGCGTCCCCTTGGCGAGCGCCTTGGCCTCATCCGTCCGCCAGACCCCGGAGCTGTCCGTCCGCCCCGAGGCCAGCGTCTGGTTCTGGTCCGAGATCAGGGTGACCCTGGCGTCCGCCACGGGGGAGAGGTCCTTGATCGACGACACCCAGACCAGGAATTGTCCCGGGCCCCGCTTGGCGACCGCCCCGAGATCGGTGAGCAGCAGCCACCGCTGATTGGCCTGGTTGTCGTCCGGCTTGCTCACCGAGACGCGGTAGAGCCCCGGCTCCTTCGTCTTGATGTACTTGTCGAGATCGAGGGGGTAGACCCGCTTCTTGTTCTTGCGGCCGCCGACGTTGAGGTTGACCTCCTTCAGCCGGTCGCCCAGGGCGTGATTGAGCTCGCCCGCGTAGCCGTACTCGTCCTCGTAGAAGCCGCCGTATTCGAAGAGGAAGAACAGGTTGTTGAGATAGACCCGGTCGATCGTCATCCGCACCTTGGGCGAGTTGACCGCCTCCAGGGCGACCGCGTGCTGCCCCTGATTCCAGAGAAACATCCCCTGGCTCTGGAAGCCGACGGAGGGCTCGAGGTCGGGGAGCTCGACGTCGTCCTTGTAGTCCTCCTGGAGCACAGCCTCGTCGGTGGCGGGCATCCCCTTGCCGATCGAGAGCGAGTAGGTGGACCCCGGCTCCATCTCGCCGGTGATCGACAGCTCGTTGCGCTCGGCGGCCAGGCGCACGGGCACGGCCGGATCGAGCTTCACGTACTTCTCGGCCACCGCGGCCGAGATGGGGGACGAGAACGTCACCTTGATCGTCGACTCGTGGGGCCCGGGCACCGCCTCGACTCCTCGCACCGAGAGCTTGGTGCTCGACCCGACCTCGATCTCCTTGACGTACTCCTCGCCGAGCGGCGCGTTCCCCTGGGCGGGGGTGAGCGACGAGGCGATGGTGAGCCGGATCTTCCGCTCCTCCCGCTTCTTCTGGACCGGCTCCGTGCTATAGCCGACGACCTTGGAGCGGTAGTCGATCTCCAGCTTGACCCCGATCGGCTTGGGAGCCTCTGAATCCACCAGCTTGACCAACGGGGCGAGCGTCTCGGGCTCGACGGGGTAGTTGAACCGGATCTCCCCCCGATAGACCACCTTGGCCTTCCCCTCCAGGGCCGGCTCCTCGGCGACCGTGACCTCCTCGACCAGGAACTTGTCCGTCTTGACCGTCAGCTCCGTATCGCCCGAGAACACCTGCCCCTCATGGACGATCCGCGCCGGATCGAGCATCACCCTGTACTCGCTGGCAACCGGCAGGCCGCCGCTAGGCTGGAACCGTAAAGCATTGGTGGTCTGCCACTTCCAAGATCCGCCAAGCCCCGGCTCGATCTTCGCAGGAGCCGGATCAAGCACCTCCCCGACCCGTCCCTGCCCCACCGGCTTGTCAAAGAGAACGTCGAAATACTGCCGGCTCTCCCGATCCACCACCACATTGAACACCGACACCGTCTCCCCCGACCCCGCCCTGAGCCGGGCCAGGGCCTTGGCCAGAGGAGCCCGGAAGGCGTAGCCGGACATGGAGAGGAAGAGGAGAGCGAGGATGCCGATGAGGACGTCCTTCCAGTGCAGCCGGCGGAGGGAGGCGATGAGCCTGGACGGGAGCTTTTCCCGGGTGGGCGGGACGGGTTCGGACATGGACGGTCTCCTGGGCGATAGGGAAGCGGCTATAGGTTAGCGCATGTGGGGTGCGTTGTCCCTATCCTGAGAGGCTTGGCGTTGAGCCGTCCGGACTTGGAGACGGATTTCCAGAAACTGCTCAGCGGACTCTCCTGGGTTGGGCTGCCACGGGCTTAGTGTGGCGTTCACAGAAGGAGGCTGTATGAAATGGAGGTGAAGGGACGGAGAAGAGCGATGGCTGCGAGCTCAAATAAGCGGCCGTGCGGGGCCCAGCATATCCGGGCTTAGCCTTGGCTTAGCTCAAGATGAACTGATCTTCGGTCCGAAATGAGGACCACCTGCGATCCTGCATGCTCGGCGTTCAGGTAAAGCCTATGAGCTTCCTAGCCAGGACAGGATTACTGTACTCAATGCTCCCAGGACCGACAGGACGACTTGCCCTACCTTAGGTGGATTTATTTCTTCTCCAAATAGGCTAGTTAGCTCCCTTACTAAAGGCAAGTGCTCTAGCAACAAAAGTCCTCCCCACATCCAAACAAAAGGACCACCATTCTCAGAGCGAACAGTGGCCACGACAAAGATAACCCCTGTCGCAAAGAAAAAAGCCACCCAATGCCAAAATCTATCAACAAATACCGCCTCGAAGAATCGACCGATTCTGTCATACCTCTTCCAGTAATAATAGCAAGAAAAGATGAACAGAAGGAAAGCAAGGGCGATGACATAGGACACGAAGCGCAGGGTTTGCTTCCTCTGTATAAGGGCGGGAGTGAGCTGCGTTGGCGTAATGCGCAGAGAAGATTTTTCGAGCTCCGCCGGGCAAGACATCGCATTATCTAGGCTCAGTTGCAGCTGATAGTCGGCATTGCTGGAAAGCTTCCTGGGCTGTCTTACCCGAAAGCGTAAATCCTTTGGAGTGACCGAACTGCTTCGCTCCGCGATTGAACCAAGGTCTATCTTGGCAAAGCTCTCCCAATTTTCATCTTCAACAGAGGACACTTCGACCGAGATGGACTTGACAGGATCACCTAATCCGAAGTTCTCTTCCAAAGACCGTCTTTCCTCGAAGCAAACCGATATGGCGTCGAGATTTCAAGCGGTCGCGGCTGCAAGGGACGTACCCATGCAGAGATCGCTAGATGGAAGAACTTGGCCCCTTGACAAGGGCACCCA
>DASXJP010000357.1:0-6198 GCA_036497345.1 Thermoanaerobaculia bacterium | reverse complement strand
CGAGGCCGGTGAGTTTGGCGCCCAACCCGAGCCCTGTAATGGGCGGCTGACGCCATCGCTAAGGGCCAACCCCGTTTCGTCGGTCGCAGGGGGCTGACTGACAGATATGGTAACCCCACCCGGAGTCGTTCTCGACGTCGCAACGCTCCAGGAGGCCCCGTTGCTGGCGAACCTTCTCCAGTTATACATTTATGACCTCAGTGAGGCGTTCCCCAGCGTCGAGCTGGGAGCCGATGGACGCTATGGTTATGAAAAGCTTCCACTCTACTGGTCAGAGCCGGAGCGACGGTTCCCCTTTCTCATCAGGTTCGAAGGTCGAGTCGTAGGATTCGTGCTGGTCACACGGGGCTCACCCGCGACGGACGAGCCTGAGGTCTTCGATGTCGCCGAGTTTTTCGTTCTTCGGCGCTACCGTCGCTCCGGGGTGGGCCGCGGAGCGGCTTGCCTTCTATGGGATCGTCTTCCGGGTCGCTGGATCGTTCGCGTTTCTGAGGGAAACCCAGGGGCTCTTCGATTCTGGACGGGCGTCATCGGCGAGTACACGAGGGGCGCGGCGACGCAGTTCGAGCGTCCCGGCAGCCCGAGCTCCTGGCGGGTGTTCTCCTTCGGCAGCGGGCCTCGGGCTGGCCGTGCTGGCTGACTCTGCGCTATGCCTCGACCGGTATAGGGTTTCGTTGTTTGGTACCTCCGCTCGCCTGTGGATCTCAGAGGGGAGCGTCCGTCGTGGCGTCTGGTGTCGTTGAGGCGTTCGGGGTAAAATCAAGGTGGAGGAATAGATGGCGGAAAGCACGCTGCACCAAGTCGAGCGTCTCGTGGAACAACTCTCTCCCCATGAGCAGGCGCACGTATTGGCCTTTCTGGCACTCCGCATGGCCCAGAGGGTGGCCTCGATCCCGGACCCTGCGTCCGTCACCCCGCCAGAGACCTCTGTGGCATGGGAGGAGCTCTTCCGTCTTGGCGATGCCCTCGCCGCCAGCGATGTACCCGCGGCGGACACCTTGACGGCAACAGTACTGGCGATGCGGCGGTGACGACCGATGTACACGGTCGATGCCAGTGTGTGGGTGAACGCCTTTGACCAACGCGAGCCTGGCCATCTGGTCAGTCGCCAATTCCTGGAGGTGTTGCGGAGCCGGGCGCTTCCGATCATTGTGCCGAATGTGGTGCTGGTCGAAGTCGCCGGAGCGATCAGCCGGACGCGCGGTCTCGATGAAGCCCAGGCCGCAGCCTTAGTACTTCCCACCATAAATATGGTGGCGTATGAGGATGTCGGCGTCCGGCTTGGCCGCAAGGTCGGTTATCGCGCCCCGGTGGGGCTTGGAGGATGCTTGGACCGATCGCAACCCAGCCCGTTGGGCTGGGCTGAGGGAGCCCAGGCCTTCGGCCCGGAAAGCAGGCGATGGCTTCGCGATTTGGCAGCTCCAGCGCTGGCTCCCGTTTCCGGCGCGAGGTCGGCTTGAGGCCCGAAGGGGCCGCTCTCCCTCAGCCCAGGGCATCGCCCTGGGATAGAGACGCAAAAGCAATCCCGAGGCGGCCTGAAAGGCCGCGCTAGGAAACTTAGATCGGTGAAGGAGAGCCCCTCGAATGAGCCAGCATTCCTCCTTGTCTCCCGAGCGCTGGGCGCAGTTCAACCTGGACCAGCAGATCCTCATGATCGGCAACGAGATGAACCGGGCCAAGCGGTCGATCGAGCTCGGGGACCGGCAGGACCTCTCCCTCTCCTACGAGCGGGTCCTGCGTCTCGTGGACCTGACGGTGGAGGTCCAACTGCGCCCGACGCTGAAACGGGAGCTGTTGCTGTGGCGGGGCCTCATCGCGGAGCTCTATATCCGGACCGAGCCCAGCGCCTCGGACCATGACGCCGCATTCCGGGCTCTGCTCCAATTCACTCCCGTCGCCGCCCAGCAGATCCCCTTCGTGCTGGGCTGAGCAATTCCGGCGCGCGGCTGATCGAGTAAGCTCATCTCGACCAGCGGAAGCCTGCCGCGTCGCATGGAAGCTTCCAGTCCTGTCTTGCCAGGTGACACCCTATTCGGTAGGATTGTGCCATGAGTGCCTCTTCGCATCCACGGTACAGCAAGGAAGAATTCGCCCGGCGCGGCAACGAGGTTTATGAGCGAGTGGTCCAGCCTCGCCTCACCGATGCGGATAACGGCAAGTTTGTTGCCATCGACATTGAGAGCGGTACTTTCGAAATCGATGCGGACGAGATCGCCGCCTCGCACCGGCTCCTCGCCCGTAACCCGGACGCCCAGATCTGGTTCCGCCTGGTCGGCTCTCCCCAGACCCGCCGCTTCGGCCCCCGCAGCCGGAACGCCGCTTGATCCCATGATCGTCGGCGCCATGAACGCGCAGCGCGAGGCCATTGTGCGCCTCGTGGTCCTTGGGCCTGGAGGACGGGAGAGGCAGATCGAGGCGGTCCTCGATACTGGTTATACGGGTTCCTGAGCCGGAAGTGCCTATGCCGGCTTTTTCTTGTCCCTGCCGTCCCTGCGGTCTCTGTTGTCCCTGTCCTGCTTCCCTGCCTCGCAGGCTCCTGGCTCGCCTGTTGTAGGCTCCACCTGGAGTCAGGCATCGCTGGCATCCAGAGGAGACGACATTGACACAACAAACCACCGAAGCCCCTGACACCGAATCCACCAAAATCGGTCCCGACGATCCGCGGTATCGCGCGGTGGTCGAGAAGCGTTTCAATAAGCGGTTCCGCGCGAGCCCGGACTACGTCCGGCTGGTGAGCTCGACCGAGCAGGTGGTGGCGGCCGTGGAGGAGGCGGTGCGGGAGGGGAGGCGGCTCGTGGTGACGAGCGGCGGGCACTGCCTGGAGGGTTTCGTATCCGATCCCGAGGTGCGGGTGATCCTCGACATTTCTCCCATGAAGCGCATCGACTATGACACGGAGAGGGGCGCCGTGGCCGTCGAGGCCGGGGCCACGGTGGGTGAGACGTTCCGGGCGCTGTTCGAGAGGTGGGGTGTCGTGGTTCCGCTCGGCGAGTATCCGGAGATCGGTATGGGCGGGCATGTGGCCGGAGGCGCCTTCGGCTTCCTCTGCCGCCAATTGGGCCTTGCGGCGGATTATCTGTATGCCGTCGAGGTGGTCACCGTGGACGAGGGCGGACGGGCGGGCAGCGTGGTGGCGACCCGCGAGGCGTCCGACCCGCATCGCGACCTCTGGTGGGCGCATACGGGCGGGGGCGGCGGCAATTTCGGCATCGTCACCCGGTACTGGTTCCGATCGTCTGATGCGTCCGGCGAGGACCCCGCCCGGCTGTTGCCCCGCGCGCCGGAATCGATCACGACCTTCAAGGCGGAATGGGATTGGAGCGCCATCGATCAGCCATGCTTCCTGCGGCTGCTCCAGAACCATGGGAATTGGAGCGAGCGAAACAGCGGCGCCGAGTCCCCCAACGCTTCGCTCTGGGCTCTCCTGGAGGTCCATCGGAAGCAGTTCGGGAAGATCATCGTCCGCGGTGTGAGCACGGCCGGCGCCGCCGCCGAGCGGCAGATGGAGGAGCATCTGGCGGCGCTGAGTGAAGGGATCGGCGCGCCGGGTGGCCGGGAGCTGGCGCGGATGTCCTGGCTCGATTTCGCCCTCAACCCGTTCCCCGATCTGTTCACCATGCCGCCCGGCGGGGTGAGCACCAAGGTCAAGGATGCCCTGCTCAGGAAACGGCTCACGGATCGCCAGATCGCCGTCGCCTACGACCACCTGACCCGCACGGATTACGACGTGGTGGGCGGAATGCTGGGGTTTGCCACCTATGGCGGCCGGATCAATACGATCGCGCGCGATGCCACCGCCGCCGCCCAGCGCGACACGATTCTCGACATGGCCTGCACCACGGGCTGGCTGGACCTCCGGGACGAGGCGACGAATCTGGCCTGGGTGCGCGCGTTCTACCGCGATATGTTCGTGGACACCGGGGGCGTCCCGGTCCCGGGCGAGGCCTACGACGGGGCCTTCATCAATCATCCCGATACCGACCTCGCGGATCCGGCCTTCAATACGTCCGGCGTGCCCTGGCCCACGCTGTACTACAAGGAAAACTACCCACGCCTGCAACGGGTCAAGGCGCGGTGGGACCCTCGCGACGTGTTCCGGCATGCGTTGTCGGTTCGGGTAGGGTGAGCCCACGGCCCGTTTCTTGCTTCCTTTCCCAGCTCAGGCCATGGTGTATCCACACCCAAGCCTTCGGGAGGAGCCTTCATGTGTGGCATCGCGGGAATCTACAACTTCCGCTCGGGACGGCCCGTCGCTCCGAGTGAGCTGCGGGCGATGGGCGCCAGTCTGGCCCACCGGGGGCCGGACGACGAGGGCTTCTACGAGGAGGGGCCGGTCGGCCTCGCCCACAAGCGCCTGACCATCCTGGACACCTCCCGGCGCGGGCGCCAGCCCATGTTCACCGAGGACGGCCAGCTCGCCATCACCTTCAACGGCGAGGTCTACAACTTCCTCGAGCTGCGCGCCGACCTCGAAGCCCAGGGGCATACCTTCCAGACCCAGACCGACACCGAGGTCATCCTCCGCCTCTACCAAGTGGAGGGGGAGGCCATGCTCTCGCGGCTCAACGGCATGTTCGCCTTCGCCATCTGGGACCGCCGGACGAAACGCCTGTTCATCGCCCGCGACCGGCTGGGCATCAAGCCCCTGTATACCACGCTGAGCGCGGACGGCATCGCCTTCGCCTCCGAGATCAAGGCCCTGTTCGCCGTCTCGCCGGAGCCCCCCCGGGTCAACCTGGAGATGCTCGACGCCTACATGAGCGTCGGCTACGTGCCCACCGAGCGCACTCTTTTCCAGGGGATCGAAAAGCTCCAGCCCGGCTGGTGCATGACGGTCGACCGGGACGGCCCGCGCCTCCGCCAGTACTGGGACCTGGCGCCCAGCCCTGAGGAGATGAGCGAGGAGGAGTGCGTGCGCCGGTCGATCGGGCTCCTGCGCGACTCGGTCCGCCTGCAGCTCCGCAGCGACGTCCCCCTGGGCGTCTTCCTGTCGGGCGGCGTCGATTCGAGCGCCGTGGTGGCGCTGATGCACGAGATGGGCATCCGCGACATCCGCACCTTCACCGTGGCCTACGACTTCGGTCCCGAGTTCGACGAGACCCGCTACGCCCGGCAGGTTGCGAAGAAATTCGGCACGATCCACCGCGAGATTTTCGTCAAGCCCGAGGAATTCCGCGATTTCATCCCCTCGCTCGTCTGGCACATGGACGAGCCGGTCACCGAGTCGGCGGCGATCTCGCTCTATTTCGTCTCCAAGCTGGCGCGGGAGGACGTCACCGTGGTGCTCTCGGGCGAGGGCTCGGACGAGGTCTTCGGCGGCTATCCGATCTACAAATACATGGCCGCCCTGGAACGCTACCGCACGCTGCCGTCGCCGCTGCGCCAAGCCATGATCAATCCGCTCCTCAACCGGCTCGGCGGCAAGTGGAACAAATACACCGAGCTCTCCAATCAGCCGCTCGCCAATCGCTACACGGGCGTCTCTTTCTATGAGACGCCGGCGAAGGACGCGCTCTACCGCCCTGAGGTCAAAAACCTTTTCAACGGCAGCGCCATGCCGGGCCTGGTCGGCCGATACTACGATAAAACCGAGGGGCTCGATCCGTTGCTGCGCATGATGTATCTCGACGTCAAGAGCTGGCTGCCAGACGACCTGCTGATCAAAGCCGACAAGATGACGATGGCCACCTCGGTCGAGCTGCGGGTGCCCTTCCTCGATCATCGCGTGGTCGAGTTCGGCGGCCGCATCCCGCCGCGCTTCCGCATCAAGGGGTGGGAGACGAAATACATCCTCAAGAAGGCCATGGAGCCCTACCTGCCGAAGGAGATCCTCTACCGCGGCAAGATGGGGTTCCCGACGCCGCTCGCCCACATGTTCCAGGGGGGCCTGCGCGGCTACGTGGCCGAGGTGCTCGAGAGCGACCGCTTCCACGACCGCGGCTATTTCCGTCCCGAAGCGGTGCGGACGCTGGTGCGCGAGCACGCGGCGGGGGCGCGGGACCATCACCGGGTGCTCTGGCAGCTTTTGGTGTTGGAGGAGTGGCACCGGCGATTCATTGATGGGGAGGCGGTGGTGGAGGAGCGGCTGGTGGCGGGGGCGTCAATTTAGAAATGCGTTTTCTGTAGGGGCGGCCCTATGTGGCCGCCCTGGGTGGGGGGCTGATCCGGTCGGGAATTTTCCCCACCCAGGGCGGCCAC
>DASXJP010000356.1:0-10619 GCA_036497345.1 Thermoanaerobaculia bacterium | reverse complement strand
CCCCGGAAGTCATCCGCGTCGAGGGGGTCTCCAAGCTCTATCGCCGCACCCTGCCCGGGGACCGGCTGCGCACGCTGAAGAGCGCCCTGGTGGGCCGGAGCCTGGCGAGCGGCCTCAAGCCCGAGGAGTCGATCGCCGCCCTGGAGCAGGTCGATTTTTCCGTCCATCGGGGGGAGGCCTTCGGCGTGATCGGCGGCAACGGCTCGGGGAAGTCGACCCTGCTCAAGCTGGTGGCGGGCATGCTCAAGCCGACCACCGGGCGGATCACCGTCGCCGGCCGGGTGGCGGCGCTGATCGAGCTGGGCGCCGGCTTCCACCCCGAGATCTCGGGGCGGGAGAACGTGTTCATCAACGGCGCCGTGCTGGGGCTCACCCGCAAACAGATCGAGCGCCGCTACGCGGACATCGTCGAGTTCTCCGGCCTCGGCGACTTCATGGAGGAGCCGGTCAAGAACTACTCCTCGGGGATGTACGTCCGCCTGGGGTTCGCGGTGGCGGTCAACACCGATCCCGACGTGCTGCTGGTGGACGAGGTGCTGGCCGTGGGGGACGAGGCCTTCGCCCACCGCTGCCTGCGGCGGATCGAGGAATTCCTCGCCGGCGGCAAGACCCTGCTCCTGGTGAGCCACTCGCTCGATCTGGTCGAGGGGGTCTGCGACCGCGTGCTCTGGCTGGACAACGGCCGCCAGCGCCTGGTGGGGGAGCCCCGACGGGTGATCGACGCCTATCGCCAGGAGGTGGCCGAGCGCGAGGGGGAGGAGCACCTGGCGGCCAAGCGGCAGCGCGAGCAGGCGGGCGAGGAGGTCCCGGAGGAGCTGCGCTGGGGATCGCGGGAGGCGGAGATCCTCTCCATCCGCCTGCTCGCCGGCGCTGGTCCGGAGAAAGCCGAGGAGCGCTACCACCTGACCACGGGCGAGGACGTGGTCTTCGAGATCCGCGCCCGCGCCGACAAGCCCCTGGACGACTTCGTCTTCGGCGTGGCGATCTCCACTCCCCGCTCCTTCGAGGTCTGGGGCACCAACACGGACATGGAAGGCTACGCGGCTGGCCGGTTCGAGGGGGAGGCGGTCGTGCGCCTCGCCTGCCCCGCCCTCCGCCTCGCCCCCGGCGAGTACGTGGTGGACGTGGCCGTGCACTCCAAGGAGGGCGCCCCCTACGACTACCAGCGCCGGGCCCTCGCCTTCACGGTGACCGCGCCCACCAGCGGGGTGGGGGTGTACTTCCCCGAGCACCGGTGGGAGGCGGAGGGGGGGTTGGAGTGGAAGTAGACCTCCACGACCTCGCCCGGCGCATGACCGCAGCGGCCCTCGCGGCCGTGGACCCGGAACGGCTGGCGCGCGACGAGCTCATCCCGCGGGGCGAGCGGTTCGGCGCGGCCCTGGCGATCGGCAAGGCGGCCACACCCCTCGCCCGCGGCGCGCGGGAGGCCCTGGCGACGGGGGCCCTGAGGCTGCTGATCCGCCCCCACAACACGCCCGGCCTCCTCGATCCCGGCTGGGAGCAGAAGACGGGGGGCCACCCCCTCCCCGACCGCCAGAGCGTGGCGGCCGGCGAGCGGCTCGAACGGTGGCTGGCCGAGATCCCGCCCCGGCCGCTGCTGGCCCTGATCTCCGGCGGCGCCTCGGCCTGCGTCGAGATCCCCGCTCCGGGGCTCACCCTGGAGGACCTCATCGCCACCCAGCGCGCCCTGCTCGCCTCGGGCCTGCCGATCCACCAGATCAACGCCGTCCGCAAGCACCTCTCGCGCCTCAAGGGTGGAGGGGCCCTGCGCGCCACCGGCGGCCGGCTCCCCCACGTCCTGGCTCTCCTCCTCTCCGACGTGCCGGGAGACGATCCGGCGGCCATCGCCTCCGGCCCCTTCGCCGCGGACCCCACCACCTTTGCCGAGGCGCTCGCCGCCGTCGAGGGTCTGCCGGTGCCCGAGGCCGTGCGGCGCCACCTCGCGGCGGGCGCCCGGGGCGAGGTCCCCGAGACCCTGAAGCCGGGGCATCCGTCCCTGGATCGGGTCGAGACCGTGCTGCTGGGGAGCGTGAGGACGGCCGTCGAGGCCGCCGTCGCCGAGGCGCGGCGCCACGGCTTCCACGCCGTGGACGGCGAGCTCGAGGGGGAGGCGGCACAGGCCGCCCGCGAATTGGTCGAGCGGGGGCGGGCCCTCGCCGGAGCCCTCGGCGGCGGGACCGCCCTCGTGCTCGGCGGCGAGACCACCGTCACCCTGCGGGGCGAATCGGGCCGCGGCGGACGCAACCAGGAGCTGGCTCTCGCCGCGGCCCGGGAGCTGGCGGGGGGGAGCGGAGAGCTGGTCTTCACCCTGGCCACCGACGGCGAGGACGGCCCCACCCGCTCGGCCGGCGGCACCGTCGACGGCGCCACCTGGGAGGCGGTGCGGCGGGCGGGTGTCGACCCGCAAGCGGCCCTGGCGCGGCACGATTCGCGAACGGCCCTCGCCGCCGTGCCCGGCGCCCTCCTGGAGACCGGCCCCACCGGGACCAACGTGGGAGATCTGGTCGTCTACCTGCGCGTGGGATAGCATCGCTGACAACGCACGACAGGGGGTGCTCCATGGACGAGGCCGGGGAAGGCTTCAACGTCAAGATCACGGATGACGAGCTCAAGGGCCGTTACTCCAACCTGCTCCGCATCACCCACACGCGGGAGGAGTTCATCCTCGACTTCATCAACCTGGTGCCCCCTCAGGGGATCGTCACCGCCCGGATCGTGGCCAGCCCGGGGCACCTGAAGCGCATCCTGCGCGCCCTCAGCGTCAACCTGGACCGGTACGAGAAGACCTACGGCGCCATCCAGGAGTCTCCCGACCCTGGCGAGGTCGACAGCGTGCACTGAAGGCACACGGGGAAAACGGCCGGATGCGAATGGCTGAAGGCAAACGCAGGGGATGGCGGCTCGCCGCCGCTCTGGCCGTATTCTCCGCGCTGATCCTGGGCTGCCGGTCCGCCGAGCCGCGCCGTCCCACCACCAGCGGCGCCGGCCTGGACGAGGGCCCCACCCGCTGGCTGATGCTCCCCGAGGAGGAGCGCCAGTACCGCCGCCTGCGCACCACCCGCGAGGTGGTCGACTTCATCGAGGAGTTCTGGCGCCGGCGCGATCCGGAGCCGGACAAGCCGGGCAACCCGTTCGCCAAGACCTTCTACGAGCGCGTCGAGGCGGCCGACCACCTCTACTCCGAGGGGGGCACCCGCGGCAGTCTCACCGACCGCGGCCGGGCCATGGCCCTCCTCGGACCGCCGCCCGTGCTGCGCTACGGCCAGAAGAAGGTCCCCGCCTGGAATCCGGGCCGCCCCGGCGCTCCCCCCGCCGTGCAGACCCAGGCGCTGCCGCTGGAGACCTGGGTCTACCCCTTCGCCGAGCTGCCGCCCGCCCTCCAGCAGCTCATCCTGGACGACGAAGGCCCCGTCGCGGAGATCACGCTCGTCTTCGCGGCCGATCCCCGGCACACGGATCTGATCGACGGCGAGAAGTACCTGAAGATGGCGGCGCGGGCGGCGGTGCAGCGGTAGGCCTACTCCTGATCCTCCTGCGTCGAATAGGCCAGCGCCGCCTCGCTCAGCTCCAGGAGGCGACTCCAGATCTCGGGCGAGACCTCCATCACGCAGAGCTCCGGATCGGTGATGAGATCGAAATCCTGGAGCTCCGGCAGATCCTCGATCTCCGCCAGCGGCACCGGCCGCGGCAGCCGGCGCACGGGGACGAGGTCCACGGCCACCTCCTCGGTGCTTTCGCCCCGCGGCGCCGGGTAGGTGTCCGAGGTGAAGCGGGCGATCCCGACGATGGCCATCTCGGTCCCCGTGTGGAAGATCAGGGCCTCCTCGCCGGGCTCGACGTCCCGCAGATTCTTCAGGGAAGAGTACTCGGTGACGCCGTCCCAGACGGTCTCCGTATCCCGCTCCAGGTCGCTGAAGCTGTACTCGTCTGGATCGGTCGCCAGCAGCCAGTAATTGGCGGCGACCTGCTCGGGCTTGACTCGCTGGGCCATGATCGGATCCCTCTCACGATCGGCGGCGGCCCGGGAGCGGGACGCGCCCGCTTGGCCGTGATGCGAGGGGTGTGCCATCCTACGCCGGTGCCGCGAACGGCAACGATCGAAAGGAGAAAGAATGCGCCGCACGTTGATCTGCCTGGCCGGGCTCGCCGCTCTGGCCTTCGCGATGACCGCCCGGGCCGCGGACAAGAAGGCTCCGGCGAAGACCCCGGGGAAGGAGCTCAAGATCGTGCCTGACATCGAGAAGCGCGTCGCGCAATTCGTCCCGACCCCGCTCCACGCCGACCTCTCGGGGCTCTCGGCCGAAGACCGCAAGGTGCTCGACAAGCTCGTGCGGGCCTCCCGGCTGCTGAACGAGGTCTTCCTGCGCCAGGCCTGGACGGGCAACCCCGCGATGCGCGAGCAGCTCGAGAGCTACACCGGCCCGCACGCCGCCGCCGTCCGCGAGTACTTCGACCTCAACTTCGGCCCCTGGGACCGCCTGGCCGAGCGCGCGCCCTTCGTGGGCGACAAGCCCCGTCCCAAGGGGGCCGGCTACTACCCCGAGGACCTCACCAAGGAGGCCTTCGAGGATTGGCTCGCCAAGCACCCGGCCGACAAGGACAGGCTCACCTCGACCGTGACGGTGATCCGCCGGGCCCCCAAGGGCGGCCTGGTCGCCGTCCCCTACTCCCAGGAGTACGCCGAGTGGCTGAAGCCCGCCGCCAGGCTCCTGCGCGAGGCCGCGGCCCTCACCGGCAACGCCTCGCTCAAGAGATTTCTCACCCTGCGGGCCGACGCCTTCGAGAACGACGACTACTACGCGAGCGACGTCGCCTGGATGGACCTCGACGCGCCGGTCGAGGTCACCATCGGCCCCTATGAGACCTACGAGGACGACCTCTTCGGCTACAAGGCCTCCTTCGAGTCGTTCGTCACCGTCAACCTGCCCAAGGAGTCCGCGGCCCTCGCCCGCTACAAGGAGCGGCTCCCCTGGCTGGAGCGCAACCTGCCGATACCCGAAGCGGACAAGAACCTCCACCGGGGCACGGACAGCCCCATCCGGGTGGTGGACACCCACTACGGCGCGGGCGAGAACCGGGCCGGCGTGCAGACGGTCGCCTTCAACCTTCCCAACGACGAGCGGGTGCGCGAGGCCAAGGGATCGAAGAAGGTCCTGCTGCACAACATCATGCGGGCGAAGTACGACCAGATCCTGATCCCCATCGCCCACCAGGTGCTCGACCCGGCGCAGGTCAAGGACGTCTCCTTCGACGCCTACTTCAACGAGGTCCTCCACCATGAGCTCTCCCACGGCCTGGGCCCCGGCACCATCACGGTGAACGGCCGCAAGACCGAGGTGCGGCTGGAGCTCAAGGAGCTGTTCTCGACCCTGGAGGAGGCCAAGGCGGACGTGATGGGGGTCTACAACATCCTCGCCCTGATCGATCAGAAGGAGATGCCGGCCGCGCTCCGCAAGTCGCTGGAGCCCACCTATGTGGCGGGCCTCTTCCGCTCGGCCCGCTTCGGCGTCGACGAGGCCCACGGCCAGGGCGTGGTGGCGCAATTCAACTACCTGGCGCAGAAGGGGGCGCTGGTGATGGACGCCCACGGGCGCGTGCACGCCGTCTCCGAGAAGTTCCCCGGCGCCATCCGGGACCTCCTCCACGACATGCTGATGCTCCAGGCCCGCGGGGACTACGCAGGCACCAAGAGGTTCCTCGACACCTACGGCAAGCCGACGCCAGGCCTGCGGGACGCCATCGGCCGCCTGAAGGCGGTGCCGGTGGACATCAAACCGGTGTACACGGCGGGGAGGTAGGGGCGGACCCTCTTCTCCCGGCGCGGGAGAAGAGGGAGACCTCCCGCGGAACGCTTTTGTAGGCACAAGGGCTGTTCACTCTGGAAACGGTCCGTAGTACTCTACGCATTGATATCGCTCAATATAGGAGCCCTGCCTAATTTATGAACATGAAGGTGCGCCGTTTCGACGCTTCGATCGCCTACACCACGCCCGAGGGGAAGACGCAGGAAGAAGAGTTTCCCGTCCGCGCCGCCGACTACGCCACGGCGAACCGGATCGCGTTCGATTACGTCCTCAAGGTGCTGAAGCTCGAGGACTTCGAGCTGCGGATCGTGGGCGCCTGAAGCGGACGCCGCCGGCGCCCATTCAACCCCGCACGGGCGCGGGAATGGAGCTTGGGATTTCGGGTCAGCCTCTTCTCCAGATCTGGCCTGATGGTGAGGTCTTGTCCCTAGCGGAAAAGACCGGCGGGAGGCCCCAAAGCGGGAGCGAGGCGTTCGCTCCGCGGAATGGAAGGCTGATACCGCGGAACCGTTGGTCCGTACCGCGGTCGGGTTGATCCGCTTCGCAGTCAGGTTGGTCCGTACCGCGGTACGGAAGGCTCATACCGCGGAACGGTTGAGCCGCCGGGTGCTTCTGGAAGCCTCAGTTGAGAATCGTCCCGTCCGGCCATTCGCGTCGATATGTCGAAAGGCCGTTTCGGGGCCTCGTCCAGCCTGCCGGAATCGGCCACACTGTACGGTTGGGGCGGCTCCTCCCTCCCGCGACGGGAGAGGAGCGAGTGCCGCTTCACCGGAGGATGCCCTATGGCCCGTACAGTCTGGCCTCGTATCTTCGTCGTCTTCATCCTCGTCCTCTTCATGGCTCCGGCGGTCTTCGCAGCGCCCCGCGTGGCGAAGCAACTCCGGTCCGAGAGGGGCGTCTTCGCCTGGCTCACCCAGGCGCTGGAAGAGCTTCTCCCGGGTCTCAAGAGCTCGGGCACGATGGACCCGGACGGAAAGCCGCTCGCCACTCCTCCCGCTTCCACGACGAGCGATTCCCGAGGGTCCATGGACCCGAATGGGTAAGATCTTCGGTCTCATAGAGAAGAGATCCGCCGGCACGAGCCGGCGTTTTTTGTCTCGCCCATAGGACACTTGTCTTTTCTCCTGAAGTAAGATAGAACACTGGCCACGTAACTACGGGGAGGGATCATCTGATGGGCGAGCACATCTCGGAAGCGTTGTTCGAGCGGTTCCTGCGGACAGAGGTCTCTCGGGAAGAGGGTCGGTGGGTCGTTCGGCACCTCATCAGCGGATGCCCACAGTGCTCGGCGCTCGCGTTCCGGCTCTCGTCCGAGCTTGGCCTCTGGCCTGCCAAGGGCTCAGCGAAGCGCGGATGGGAGCAAGCCTACGAAGAGGTCTTCTCGCGGGCAATGGCCTTCGCGAGCGATCAGGAGCGGCGCCTTGCTCTGGAGAAGCTCCGGGGATGGGGCCAGTGGGCGGAGCTTGAGCCCGTCAACCCGCAGCTTCGCTTTGTCATGGTGGACAGCGACCCGAGCTACCACACCTTCGGCCTCTATGACCGGCTGCTCGAAGCCTCGCGCTGGTACATCCGCTCGGAACCGGCGGAAGCGGTCGACATCCTGCGCCTGGCGATCCTCGTGGCCGAGCGGCTCAATCCAGCGGAGATCGGGCCGGAGCGCCTTGCTGATCTGCGAGCAAACGCCTGGGCGATGCTCGGGAACGCCCGACGGCTCGCGTCCGACTTCGAGGGGGCACGGCGGTCGTTCAATGAGGCGTGGCGAATCCTGGAAGAGGGGACCGGAGATCCAGCGGAGGAAGGCTACATCCTGAGCCTCGAGGCCTCCTACATGAAGGACATCGGCGAGTTTGAAACCGCCGAGTCTGCCCTGGAGGAAGCCCTGGAGAAGTACCAGGAAGCGAACGATCCCCACCAGCAGGGACGCATTCTCCTTCAGATGGGAGAAGCGATCGGGCATATAAACCCGAAGCGGGGCTTGAGCCATATCAAAAAGGCGCTCGCGCTCATCGACGCCAAACAGGAGCCGCGCCTGGAGCTCTGCGCGGAGCATGACCTCGCCTGGTTCCTGACCGAGATGGGCCGCGCCGAGGAGGCCCTTGTCGTCCTCGACCGCGCCCGGCCGCTCTACAAGCGGTTCCCCGACAAGTGGACACAGCTTCGATTGCACTGGCTTGAGGGACGTATCGCCTACCGGCTCGGAGAGCACGCCCGAGCCGAGAGCATCTTCTCGCAAATCTGGGAAGAATTCCGGGCCCGCAATCTCAACCACGAGCTAGTGCTCGTCTCCATCGAGCTCGCCCAGGTCCTGACGAGCAGAGGAGAACCGGCCCGGGCGGCGGAGCTAGCGGCTCAGATTCCCCCGATCATGAAAGGTTGGGGGATGCACAAGGACGCGCTGGCCGCATGGGCGGTTTTCCAAGAAGCGCTCGCCCAGGGAGCCGCCGCGGTTGATCTCTTCGCTCGTATGAGCGATTACTACCGCCGCCACTGGTTTATTCCAGCCAAGTTTGGCCAGAGAGTCTCATAGCTAGATCGAAGAGGTGTGTCAACGCCTCTTGGAGGATGTAGAGGCTGACCCAGAGAGGTGGGCATCCCTGCTTAAAGAACTACCGGACCTGACTCCACATTTACGGGCCAACGTGCTGGAGCAACTCCGAACTTTGAGTCGCGACGAGAACCTTGGGGACGAAGTGCGAGACCGGATCTGGAAATCGCTCCGCACCTTAGTCGTACGTCACCGCAAGTTCAAGGATGCAAATTGGGCTCTGCCTACGGACGAAGTAGACCAAATAGACTATTGTGGAAGACGGCTTCAGCCATCCGCTCCATCGAGGCGATTTGCGTGGCTGTTTGACGAATTTTATGCCTGATATTCCGGATATCAAGCAAGGCACTGACGAATACGATTCAACGCTCGCGCGACTCTTTTCGGAAGCTGCCACCGAGATTGTAAAGTCCTCCACTTGGGCCGAGATTAAACACTTTGCGATCAGCAGAAAAGTTCCTGACCTGTTCGGGGCGGCTCTCGTGCAGGCCAAGATAACCATGTTCGATGGCGAGATGCTCGAGTTGCTGAGGACTCCCGACTCGGCAGAACTCCAATTTGCGCTTGGCTACTTGTCAAAACGTTTTCAAGATAGCGGCTGGCCTTGGGTTGAGTGTCTCCTGCAGGATAAGGAATTGTCGCCGGAACAATGTGCCCGGCTTTTACTCGTAACCGCCGACTTCCCGAAAGCTTGGGAGATTGCCGACGCTACCAGCGAGGAAGTCGCAACAGCCTTTGGCGCCATTTTCGAACAGTTGGGCGTGGCCCCGATTTCCCCTATGTGGAGACAGTAGCACGGCGTCTGCTGCAAGTGGGGCGCCCGGGTGGTGCTCTTGACCTGCTCATCCTCTACAGACAGCAAGATAGCAAGAACGACCGTGCGAATCTCATGGCAAGCTGCCTCGAAGAGTTACTCAGGTGCGACCCCAGCAACTCCGATTTCGGGGTCCTGTCGCATGCCGACTTGGTCGAGGTCTTCTCCTGCCTCGAGCAGCCATCGATCTCGATTGAGCGCCTTGCGAAGCTCGAATGGGCATACTTGAAAATTTTCAATCATCACGCAGGTCCGCCTACTCTCAGCCGTTACCTCGCACAGAACCCAAGTTTCTTCGTTGATGTCATTTCTCGGGTTTATCGACCTCGATCTCCGCAAGGGCATGAGGCAGAGGAAGCCCAAGCGGAGCTTGAAACCAGCACAGATGAGGCGCGAGAGTCCATTGCACGGAATGCTTATCAGCTCCTGTCCGGGTGGCGGATACTCCCGGGCACGCGCGAAGATGGGACTATTGATGGAGAGGCGCTTAAACAATGGATTTACGAGGCGCGTGACTTACTTGGCACAGCTCATCGCCTTGAGGTCGGAGATATCCATATCGGAAGCGTTCTCGCCTCAAGCCCTCCTGCGCCAAATGGCATCTGGCCATGTGTTGAAGTCCGTGACGTGCTGGAGGTTCTGCAAAGTGCCGAAGTGGAAAGCGGTCTACAGATGCGGATTCACAACGATCGAGGGGTGACTATGCGAGGTATGCTCGACGGCGGTGGCCAGGAGCTTGAATTAGCTGCGAAGTACAGAGAGCAATCGGAGCAACTGGCCGATCAGTGGCCCCGAACCGCTGCTGTGCTTCGAGGTCTTGCGGGAAGCTATGAACAGGAGGCACGTCACTACGAAGCAGACGCTGAGAGGCGTCGGAAGGGGTTGGAGACCTAGACATACAGATCGTCTCGGCTTTCGCTCACAAGGGAATGGCTTCCGAGAGGACACGATCCCGCAGGTAGGGGGACAGGCCTCTTTCCGTGACCACATCCACCGGGCGGTGAACGAGGTCTTCCAGGTCCTGCTTGAGCCCGACGAGATCCAGGAGCGAGCGGCCTTCTCCAAGCGTCACCAGCAGATCGAGATCGCTGTCCTCCCTACCCTCTCCCCGGGCCAGGGAACCGAAGACGCGCACGTTACCCGCCCCGTGGCGCGTCGCCAGGTCGAGGATCTCCGCACGGTATTTCTGAAGGATCGAGCTGCTCATCGAGGATCAGTTTAGCAGCATTCCGCCCCGAAGGGGCGCAGGCAGCTCGGTCCGGCCAGGTGCCTGCCTGCGCCCCTTCGGGGCTTAATGATTTTGTGGGGGGACTCGTTCCTGGGGCTGAAGCCCCAGGCTTATCGGGATAGGGGGAGAGCCTCGCGGCTCCCGCCCCTCCCACACCACCGTGCGTACGGGTCCGTACACGGCGGTTCGGCTGGTTAAGCATTCGACCAGGTCTCCAGGGTAAGGAGT
>DASXJP010000355.1:0-9301 GCA_036497345.1 Thermoanaerobaculia bacterium | reverse complement strand
CGCGGGCGCGCTACGTCTTCAAGCACGCCCTGATCCAGGACGCCGCCTACCTGTCGCTGCTGGCGAGCGACCGCCAACAGCTCCACCGGCGGCTCGCCCGCCTGCTCCAGGAGGGCTTCCCGGCGGTGGCCGAGGCCGAGCCCGAGATGATGGCGCATCACTGCGAGCACGGCGACCTGACCCTGGAAGCCGTCGGATATCTCCAGCAGGCCGGCACCCGCGCCATGCAGCGCTCGGCCCAGCTCGAGGGGATGCGACACCTGAGCCACGCCCTCGACCTCCTGCTCGCGCTGCCGCCCGCGCCGGAGCTGCTGCGGCCGGAGCTCGAGCTGCGCGCCGCGATCGCTCCGGCCCTGACGGCGATCAAGGGCTGGGGGGCCTCGGAGGTCGCCGACAACGCCCGGCGCTGGATCGCGCTCGCCCGCGAGCTGGGAGAGGGCGGACGGGTGATCCCCTCGCTCTACGGCCTGTGGACCTTCCACGTCCTGCGGGGAGACCGCCAGCCCTCGTTCGAGCTCGCGGCCGATTTCGCGCGCCTCGCCGAGACCCCCGCGCAGGTCTTCATCGGTTACTCCGCGCGGGTGATCGCCTGTTTTTATGGCGGCCGCTTCACGGAGATGCTGGCGCTGGCCGAGCAGGCGTCGGCGCTCTACAAACCCAACCTGCTCCCCGAATTCGCCCAGGTCTTCGGCGAGGAGTCCACCCTGCTCTCGCCCACCGTCGAGCTCTGGGCGCTCTGGATCGCCGGCCGCCCGGAGGCGGCGGGCCGCACGCGGGACGAGCTGCTCGCGGCCGTCGAGGCCCTGCGCGCCCCCTTCCAGATCGGCTTCGCCCTCCTCTTCGACATGATCCTGTGGCACGAGCTGCGGGAGACCGAGCAGGTCGACAGGGTGGCGAAACGGCTGCTCGCGCTGTCGAATGAAAAAGATTTCCCCTTCCTCGGCACCCTCGCCCAATGCGCGCTGGGGTGGGTCGCCTGCCAGCGGGGCGACCTGGAGGGCGGGATGGCGGAGATCCAGGAAGGCCTCGACCAGCACTGGGCCCTGGGGGCGAAGCTGCCGTGGGGGTACTGGGCCCTCTATCAGATCGAGGCCCAGCTCATGGCCGGGCGGATCTCCGAGGGGCTGGCCGTCGTCCGCGAGGCCCTGGCCCTGTCGGAGACCCAGCTCGACGTCTTCTACGACGCCGAGCTCTACCGCCTCCAGGGCGAGCTCCTGCGCGCCTCCGGAGACCTCGTGGAGGCCGAGGCCGCCTTCCGCCAGGCGCTCGACGTCGCCCGCGCGCAGGCGGCCCGCTCCTTCGAGCTGCGCGCGGCGGCCGGCCTGGCCCGCCTCCTCGCGGAGCAGGGGCGCGATGCCGAGGCCCTGCCCGCGCTCCAGGCCGCCTATGACACTTTCCAGGAGGGATTCGCCACCCGCGACCTCCAGGAGGCCCGCGAGCTCCTCGACCGCCTGTCCGTCAGCCCGCCAGATCCTCGCGGCTGACCCCGTCGAAACCGAGGACGAAGTCGGCGCCGTAGACCCGGGCGGGAGTCTGAAAGCCGGGGGAAAGCTCTCCGGCGAGCACCCTCTCGACCAGCGTCAGCGCGGCGGCGGCGGTGAACGTGTATTGGTCCGGAGTGTGGAGCCGCGAGACCGCGCGCCGGCCGGCGGGGTCCTCGGCCTCGGCCACCACGGCGCACCCCGCGCGGCGGCGGTCCGCGGGCGGCGCGCCCCGCGGCAACGCCTGCTCCTTCGCCCGCACCAGGGTCTGCCCGAGAGGGGAGCGGAGCCAGCCGGCGAAGAGGCGGGCGGCCGTCAGCGCGGCCCTCTCCCTGGGCAGGAGGTCGAGATAGACCTCGACGTCGGGGATGCCCGTGGTGTGCCAGGCCGTGACCACGTCGGCCCAGTCGACGGCCAGGCCGGTCCGGCGACCCCAGCCGTAGTCGAAGTCGTGCTCCAGGGGGCAGGGGGGAACGGCCAGCCGCCCGCCGCGCCGGACGCGGACGCCCGGGACGAGGTGCCGGATGGCGGTCCGCAGCGAGCCGTGCGCGGCATAGGAAGCCGGCACCGAGACCCCTAAGCGCAGCCGCACCGCTCCGGGCAGCCGGCGCGCCACGTGCGCGGCCAGGCAGTCGGTGGCCACCACCACGAAGCCCGCCCCCGGCAGCAGCATCACCCCCCGTCGCCGCGCGGCCCCGTCCCGGCTCCGCAGCGCGGCGAAGACGGCGGGCTCGCCGGTCACGTCCAGGTAGTGGGCCCCGGTGGCCAGGCAGGCCGCCACCAGCGGTCCGGCCGTGTCGGCGAACGGCCCGGCCGCGTTGAGCACCAGGCGGACCCCCCGCAATAGACGGGCGAGCGCCGCCGCGTCGTCGAGGCGGGCGGCGCGGTGCGCGAAGCCCAACGGCTCGGCCAGCCGCCGCAGCCGCGCCTCGTCGCGGCCGGCCAGCAGCGGAGAGAGGCCGCGGGCCAGCGACCGGCTGGCCAGGAGTTGGCCGGTGTAGCCCGTGGCCCCGTAGATCATCCAGCGCTCGCTCATGGGGAGAGGGCAGCGTAGCGTTCGCGACCAGCTTGCGTCAACGGCCCGCGAGCTCTACAGTAGATGCCGATCCCTTCATTGGAAGCCCGAGGAGAGGAGGCACCCTTGGCCGTCAGGAGCTGGCCGCCCTACAGCCGGAAGAAATCGCCCCTTTACAACCAGGCGCTCGGACCCGCCCAGGACACCCTGGTGGTCGCTCCCCCCTTCACCTATCCGGGGGTCACCGCCCGCGTCTTCCCCCTGCGGACCAACCTGAACCTCCTGCGCGGTTTCTGCAACCGTTATCTCAACGAGGCGCCGGACCACTACCAGCTCATTCCCTACGTCCCCTACGTCCTCCTGGTCGTCCTCGACTACGGGCGGATGTCGCTGGAGAAGCGCAACCTGGGCTGGGTCTCGCAGCATGAGATCCTCTTCGAGGTGCCGCTCGGGATTTGGCGAAAGAAAAAGAGACGCTGGGCCTTCGAGGGTTGGGTGGTGAACACCCCCTTCATCGTGGTCGACAACGCCGCCTCGCTCACCACCGGCCGGGAGGCCTACGGGTGGCCGAAGGTCCTGGCCGAGCTCCGGGACAGCCCGGAGCGCTGGCTGATGGATCCGCGCAATCCCACCCGGTACCTGACCCTGGACGTCAAGGGGATCGACTCCGACGCTCCCAACGTCCGGCTGCTCGAGATCGATCAACAGTCGGGCCAGAACCCGAGCCTCCTCCCCATGGACCTCGACATGCTCGATCCCCTCGGGCGGCTCTCCCGCCTGGCCCGGACCTCCATGTCGGCCTGGCGCGACCTGGCCGAGCTCTTCGTGCGCCCTCCCATCGCCGGCTACGGCCGTCTGGAGGGGAGCCTGGCGGACCTCGGCTCGGTCCTGTCCAGCAACCTCCGCCAGCTTTCCGACTTTCTCGTCATGCCGGGATTGGACGTGGTGACTCTCAAGCAGTTCCGGGACGCCGAGGATCCGGACCTGATCTGCTATCAGGCGCTCGTGAGGTCACAGCTGGGCGTCGCCCGCTACAACCGCGGCGGCCTCCTCGGCCTCAACAACATCCTGCGGGGCGACGTCACCGGAGGTTTTCGAATCCGCCTCTTTGAAAACTCCGCCTTCCCCATCGTCGAGTCGCTCGGTCTCCAGGTGGCGCAGGAGCGGACGGCCCGCGGGCATCAGGTCTCCTTCCTCGAGCCCGTCTTCCCGTTCTGGATGAGCATCGACCTCACCTACGGTACGGGCAAGACGCTCTGCTGGCGGACGCGCGACCTGCCCTGGCAAGACGAGACCACCCGGACGAGCCGCGTCCTCCCACCGGGGGTGAGCCGCGTCTCCCCGCGGGACGAGCCGTTTTTCAACACGATCGCCGGCGGGGCGGAGCAGGTGTGGCGTGGCCCCTATCTCATTCCGGAAGCCAGCTTCAACGTCTACCCCCTCCGGGCGAGCTTCCAGCAGCTCGACGACTTCCTCCATCGCTACCTGAAGGCCGGCGGCAAGCTCGCCTTCAAGCTGGTGCCCGCTCCCGGCGAGAAGGAGATTGCCTACGTGTACATGGCCGTCTCCGCGAACCGGATCTTCTCGCAGGAGAGGAGCGGCGCCTACATCCAAGCGTCCCAGGTCACGTTCAGCGTGCTGCTCCACCTGGAGGGTTTCGAGCAACGGGTCCTGGCCATGCCGTTCGCCTTCGTCGACAACCCGGTCCTGGCGACGTCCATGCGCGAGGTCAAGGGGGTTCCGGCGATGTACGCCACGATCGACGCTCCTTCGCAATTCCTGAGGAGCGGGAGGCCGCTGCTCAAGGTGCAGGTGGACGTCTTCGAGGCCCTCGGCGCGGGGCTGCGGTCCGGGCAGCAGACTCTGCTCAAGGTGGTGCCCGGCGAAGCGGGTCCCGCGTGCACCCCCCCACCGCCAGCCCTCGACGGCTCGGCCCTCGACCCGGAGCGGTGGGGAACGATCGAACGCTTGATGCTCAAGCAGTTCCGCGATGCCGAGGAGCCGGATCGCGCCTGCTATCAAGCCCTGATCCTGGAGCCGTGGAGCGCTTGGTCGCCGAAGCCTTCCCCTCTGGATGCCAAAGACGGCAAGGAGCCGCGGATCCATTGGTACCAGCAGGAGATGCAGGTCCACATCCACCGGTATCCGAGCCTCCCCCTGGTGAAGACTCTCGGCCTCATTCACGACGACTATCACATGCCCACGCAGCCGGGAGGAGCGATCGCCGAAGTCTTTACGGCCGTTCACCCCTTCAGGATCACCCAGGGCCTCAGGATCGGGCTCGGGAGGGAGATCTCCCGCACCGCGGGCTTGATGCCGTGGCTTCCGATTGACTGGGGTAGCTTGAAAACGAGAAGCCGATAAAGCTAAGCTACGCGACGAACCATTTCAATCTGCTGTTTTGTCGGCCGGAGGGATGATGCAGAACGATCTCGGGAAGCCGCTGTTCTTCGACGTGGCTCGGGGATGGGCCGACGAGGCCTATCTGGTTCCTCCTCCCTTCTCCTATCCCGGCGTCACCGCCCGCGTCTTCCCGCTGCGGGCGAATATGAACGTCCTGTCCTCCTTCTGCCAGAGATACCTCAACGTCCTGCCGAAGGAGGTCTGCTATCTCCGCCCCGCTCTCCCCTGCGTCCTCCTGGTGATCCTCGATTACGGGGAGATGGCCCTCGAGACGGCCAATCTGGGCTGGGTCGCGCAGCACGAGGTCCTCTTCGAGGTGCCGCTCGAGCGGTGGCGCCGCGTACAAGACCGCATGGTCTTCGAGGGCTGGGTGTTGAACACGCCGTTCATCTTCGTCGACAACGCCGCCTCCCTCACCACCGGCCGGGAGGTCTACGGTTGGCCGAAGGTCCTCGCCTCGCTGCAACCCAGCCTGGAGGAGTGGCTGGTCGACCCCCGCAACCCCGTCCAGCTCCTGAGCTTGCGGCTCCGAGGCGTCGGCGGACGCGGGGCCGACAAGAAGATCCCGCTGCTGGAGGTCGATCACCGTCTGGGCCAGAGCCCCTCCCTCGTCCCCTCCGACCTCACGGAAGCCGATCCCTTGCACTGGCTCTCCCGCTTCACCCGCAACACCTGGCTGTCGGGGGTCGGCCTCACGGAGCTCCTCATGCGCGCGCCGCTCGCCGGGTTCGGCCCGCGAATGGAAACCGGGGGTGACGCCGCGATCCTCCTCACGATCCTGCGCCAGCTCTTCCGCTTCTTCCGCAAGCCGGGAGTGGACGTGGTGACGCTCAAGCAGTTCCGGGACGCCATCTATCCCGATCAAAGTTGCTACCAGGCCCTCGTCAAATCGCGGCTGGGCCTCGACCGCTTCAACCACGGCGGCCTGCTCGGCGTCTTCAACCTCCTCCAGGGCGACCCCTCCGGAGGGTTCCATGTCCACCTCTATGACGACCCGGTCTATCCCATCGCCGCGGCGCTCGGCCTGCAGTCGGCTCAGGAGCGGACGATCGCCGGCCGCACGGTCTCGACGTTCGAGCCCTTCTTCCCCTTCTGGATGAGCGTGGACCTGACCTACAACACCGGCGAGAACCTCGGCTGGCGGATGTTCGACCCGGTCGACATGACCTCCTACTCGTCCTGGAGTGGGGAGAAGAGCACGCTCAACAGGCCCCTGCAATCGTCCTACAACACGGTCGCCGGGGCGGCGCAGCAGGAATGGGTCGGCCCATACTCCGTACCCAAGTGCTTCTGCGACGTCTTCCCCTTACGGGTCCACCAGCCTCACCGATTGTCCAAATTCATCAAAAGATACCTGAACCAGGGCGAGCAGGACCGCTTCGAGCTGTGGGGAGACCACGTCTACATGCTCGCCTCCAGGAGCCGGATTTTTTCGCAGGCCCGGAGCGCCGCGGTCTCCGAGATCGCCTTCTTCGTGCCCCTTCTCTGGTATGGTCCGGCGGACAAGCTGCCCAAGGGCTTTGCCTTCGCCAAGCCCTTCGCCTTTGTCGACGATCCGACCTTCGCCATGACCCTGCGCGAGGTCCAGGGGGTTCCGGCGATGGACGCGACGATCGAGACCCCCAAGCGCGCCTGGTTGCGCGGGGGGCCGGTGTTGCGGATGCAGGCGGACGTCTTCACGGTCCTCGAAGCCGGCATGGGCTCCGAGCGGCGGACGGTGCTGGAGGTGATGTGCGGGTTGCCGTCTCCGCCGATGCTAAACGTGCTTCAAGCGGTGCCGAATGTGCCTCCACCGGGGCCAGAGGCGCCTCCGCCGGCGCCGGGCGGGACACCGTCCCTTCACCCTCCCGATCTCCTGGACCAGGCCCGCAAGGTCTTCCTGAAAAAGCCCGCGGGCGGCTCGCCCGCCGGCGACACGGGCTTGGAGGAGGGCAACCGGATCGATATGCCGGTGCTGACGCTCAAACAGTTCCGTGACGTCGAGCAGCCGGCCAACGCCTGCTACCGGTCGCTGGTCCTCGAGCCGTGGTCGATCTTCTTTGGCACCCGTCCCCAGCGGCTTCCGCACGGGACGGAGGTTCATGTCTACCGGTATCCGAGCCTCCCTGTGGCCCAGACCCTGGGCCTCGTCGATCCCAATCAGCCACCCACGCAGTCACCGAAGAAGAAGGAGATGGCGACCGTCGACGTGCTCAAGCCCGACCACCCCTTCCGGATCGAGATCGAGATCGAGATGAAGTTGGGGAAGGTGCTCTCCCGCACCGCGGGCAATCTGCCCTGGATCCGGTCGCCGCAGCTGGGAAAGGCGACCACGGTGACCGAGGAGGTCCAAAACATCCTTTCGCAGAGCTTGAATGCAGGCCCCCAGATGGTGGTCGAGTTTCTCCTCGACCGTTTCGCGGTCGCGGGCCCGGCCCACGGAGGCTGGCGAGTTGGCGCGCGCCGCGGCGGAGAGGCCATGCGATGAGAGCAAGTGGAAAAGGCGGTCCCCGCGGGGAGCCGTATTTCGACCTGGCCCGCGGCGCGGCCGACGCGGCCATCCTGGTCCCGCCCCCGTTTGCCTTTCCCGGCACCTGCGCCCACTTCTTTCCGCTGGCGGCCAACATGGATCGCCTGCGCTCCTTCTGCGACCAGTATCTCAACGTGGGGCCGCCGGAGGTCGCCGTGTTCCGCCCCGCCCTCCCGTACGTCCTGCTGGCGGTCCTCGACTACGGACAGATGGCGCTCGAAGCCGAGAACCTGGGCTGGGTCGCGCAGCACGAGATCTACTTCGGCATTCCGCTCGAGAAGTGGCGCCTCCACAGAGGCCGGATGACCTTCGAGGGGTGGCTGCTCAACACGCCGTTCATCTTCGTCGACAACGCCTCCTCCCTCACCACGGGCCGGGAGGTCTATGGCTGGAACAAGACCCTCGTTTCGCTGCGTCCCAGGCTGCAGGGATGGCTGGTCGACCCGCGCAAGAGCGTCCGTTTCCTCACCGTGAACGTCCGCGGGTACGGCCCCCGGGACGCCGAGACGGTCCGGCTGCTCGAGGTCAACCAGAAATTGGGCCAGAACCCGTCCTTCGCCCCCGCGGATCTCGCGCGGGTCGATCCTTTCCGGGGGCTCTCCGACCTCGCCAGCGGGGCCTTGCTGGCCGCCGGCAACCTCATGGATCTCCTCCTGCACCCCCCCCTCGCCGGCTTCGCCCCGCGCGGCGGGTACCGGAAGGACGAGCCCCAAGCTCTCCTCGCAGGCCTGAGCCAGCTCTGCGGATTCCTCAGGAACCCCGGGATGGACGTCGTCACGCTCAAACAGTTCCGGGACGCCAGAAATACCAACAACATCTGCTATCAGGCTCTCGTCGAATCGCGGCTGCCGGTCACCCGCTTCAACCACGGCGGTCCGCTCGGTCTCGGCAACCTCCTGCGGGGCGACATCACGGGCGGCTTCCGCATCCACCTCCACGACAACCAGGCGATCCCCATCGTCTCGTCGCTGGGCCTGCGGGTGGCCCGGCAGCGGAAGCTCGGCAGGGGCACGGTCTCGATCCTCGAGCCCTTCTTTCCGTTCTGGGTGAACATCGACCTGACCTACAACAAGGGCGTGAATCTCGCCTGGCGGACGCTCGGATCGCCCTGGTACGACAGCGAGGGGGCCGAGGTCCGCGGCGGTCGCCCGGGCTGGTCCTACAACACGGTCGCCGGGGGAGCGGAGCAGGAGTGGGTCAGCCCCCTCATCATCCCCAAAGCCACCATCGACGTCTTCCCCCTGCGAGTGCACGACAAACACCGGCTCGCGCGCTTCATCCACGAGTATCTGAGCCATCACGGCGAGCACGGCGAGCACGGCGAGCCGGACACCTTCGAGCCCTGGGGAAGCCACGTCTACATGGTCTCCTCCCGGAGCCGGATCTACACGCAGGCGCAGAGCTCCGCGGTCTGCGAGGTCGCCTTCTACGTGCCGCTCCTCTGGAAACAGAACGGCCGTCTCAAAGGCGTCGCCGTGGCCAAGCCCTACTCCTTCGTCGACGATCCGAATTTCGCCATGACCCTGCGCGAGGTCCAGGGGGTGCCGGCCATGGACGCCACGATCGTGACCCCCGAGCACTCCTGGTTGCGCCAGGGGCTGAGCCGGAAGGGGCGCCAGGAGCCGGTGCTGCGGGTGAAGGCGGCGGTCTTCACGCTCCTCGAAGCCGGGCTGGAGTCCAAAAACCGGACCGTGATCGAGGTCATGAGCCAGGGCCTGCCCGCGCCCGTGCCGGCGCCTGGCGACTCTTACGGGCCCGAGGTCGTGGCCCAGCTCCTGGCGATGGGGAACAAGGTCTTGAGCGGCCAGGCGGATCTGCAGGTGCTGACGCTCAAGCAGTTCCGGGACGCCGAGCGTCCGCGGCGCGCCTGCTACCAGTGCCTGGTCCTCGAGC
>DASXJP010000354.1:0-9005 GCA_036497345.1 Thermoanaerobaculia bacterium | reverse complement strand
CCTGGCGATTATGGAGGACATTGTACCTCCGCGGAGGCGATTCCCAGCCTACCGCTCGAACTGCGTCCGGACCCCCTCGCTGGTGTGGCCAGGGCGGTCGAGGCGGAAGAGCGGGTCGGGGGTGCCGTCCTCGAGGAGGATTCCGGCGGCGTAGTCGCCGAGAGCGGGGCCGAGCTTGAAGCCGTGGCCGGAGCCGCCGCCGAGGAGCCAGACGTTGGCGATGCGCGGATGGCGGCCGAAGAGGAGGTGGCCGTCCGGGCTGTTCTCGTACTGGCAGACGCGGGTCTCGACGACCGGCTCGCTGGCGAGGCGGGGGAAACGGCGCGCCAGGGCCTCCCGCGCCCCCGCCAGGAGATCGGGCGTGACGAGCCGCTCGCCGGAGGTGGGATCGAACGGCGCGCCCCGGGTGTCGTCCGCCACCTTGAAGCCGCGGTGCTCGTTGCCAGGCATGCCGTAGTAGATCCGCTCCCCGCTGAGGTCGAGCCAGGTGGGACAGCGGTCCTCGTGGAACCAGGGGTCCCCCGGCGGCAGTCCGAAGAAGAAGACCTCCTGGCGGGTGACGCGGAGAAGCTTCTCGCCGATCACCTCCGGAAAGAGCCTCCCCAGCCAGGGACCGCACGCGAAGAGATAGAGGTCCGCCGCGAGCGCCGAGCCCTCAGTGAGCTCCAGGCGATCCAGCTTTCCGCCCTCAGGCCAATCCGGGAAGGCCGCCGCGATCCGCACCTCTCCCCCTTCGGCCGCCACCGCCTCGGCCACGGTCTGGCAGGCGCGGCGGGCCAGGAGATAGCCCGCCTCCGGCTCGAAGAAAGCGGAGCGGAGCCCGCTGAAGTCGATCTGTGGAAAGCGCGTCCGCGCGTCCTCGATAGCGATCTCCGCGATCTCCAGCCCCGCGTCTTTCAGGAATGGGATCGATTCGCGGACGTAGGCGTCGTCCTCGCCGGCCATCCAGAGCACGCCGGTGCGGCGATAGAGGCGCCGGCCCCAACGGTGCTCGGCCTCCCGCCACATCCTGAACGAGCGGGCCGTCCAGTCGACGTAGAGCCGGTCCGGGCCGTAGACGCCGCGGATGACCCTCGTCTCGCCGCCGGAGCTGGAGCGGGAATTGCCCGGCCCCCAGGCATCGAGCAGGGTGACCCGCGCCCCCCGGCGGAGGAGATGGAGGGCGGTCCAGCCACCGAAGGCACCGGCGCCGATGACGGCGATGTGGGGTTTCACGCCGCCGCTCCCTGGGTCGAGAGCACCCCGTGCCGGCCCCGCACCGGCTCATAGTGGAGCGGGGAGGCCGGGAGCGGGCCCTGGCGCAGCCGCTCGGCGAGCAGCTCGCCCAGGGGGACGCAGCGCAGGCCCGCCGACCGCGCCCGGCGCAGGAAGACGCGGAAGTCCGTTTCGTAGGGCCCCCCTTCCATCTCGGCGTGGAGGGTGAAGACGGGCCAGGAGGCGCGCGCCGCCGCGTCCACCATGGCGGCGAAATAGGCCGGTGCGTCCTGGAAGGTGTCCCCCAGCGCCTCGTCGAGCGTGGGCAGGGTGGCGGGCACCTGCGGGGTCTTCAGCGTCTCGCCCCGCGCGATGGGGAGGAACGGCTCGGTCCCCCGGCAGTCCGAGGCAAAATCGAGGTTGTAGGTCTCCTCGTGGAGCAGGGCGTCGTCGTTGCTCAGCCAGGCCGGAGCGGCGTAGGTGCGCGGCGGCTCCTCGAAGATCCGCTCGTAGGCGCGGAACCCCTTGTCGAGCTCGGCGGCCGTCTTCTCCGGCGGGAACCGGAAGAGGCGGTCCTGCCACTGCCGGTGATCCCAGGCGTGGACGCCGGTCTCGTGCCCCTCGTCCCGCGCGCGGCAGGCGATCCGCGGAAAGGCGACGCCGATCGGCCGCGAGGGGAGCAGGGTGCCGGAGAGGACCGTCCGCAAGCCATATACGCGGGCGGCGCTGGTGCGCGTCATCTTCTTCAGGAAGCCCGGCCGCAGGGCGTTGAGCACGGCGAGACCGCTGCGGTCCGGCCCCATGGCGAAGTAGAAGGTGGCCTTCACACTCTCCTCCTCCATGACCTCCAGGAGGCGGGGGACGCCGTCGCGCATCCCCTCGTGGGTGTCGACGTCCACCCGCAGGCCGAGCACGCCGGGGCTCATGACTCGACTGCCGCCACGCTCTCCGCTCCGGAGCGCAGCCAGTCCTCCAGGAAGGCGTCGTAGGTCCGCTCCAGCGCCTCGTCGAGCGTGGTCGTGGGGTTCCAGCCGAGGACGCGGCGGGCCTTGTCGATCGCCGGCTTGCGGGCCACCACGTCCTGATATCCCTTGCCGAAGTACCCCTCGGCGTCCACCGCTTCGATGCGGGCCGGCTTGAACCCGGGGAGGGAATCGCGGTGGGCGTCATGGATCGCCGCCAGCTTCTTCGCCAGGTCGGTCACCGAGCATTCGTTGTGCGGATTGCCCAGGTTGAAGATCTCGCCGTCGCAGACGCCGTTCGGGTTTTCGATGATCCGCATCAGGCCGTCGACGCCGTCCTCGACCCAGGTGAAGCAGCGCTTCTGCTCGCCGCCGTCCACCAGCAGGATGGGCTCGCCGGTCACCAGGTTGACGATGAACTGGGTGAGCACGCGCGAGGAGCCCTCCTTGGCGGCGTAGATGTCGTCGAGCTTGGGGCCGATCCAGTTGAACGGACGGAAGCAGGAATATTTCAATCCCACCTGCTGGCCATAGGCGGCGATCACCCGGTCCATGAGCTGCTTGGAGCAGGCGTAGATCCAGCGCTGCTTGTTGATCGGTCCGTAGACCAGCGGGCTCGAATCCTCGTCGAACTCCGGGTCCGGGCACATGCCGTAGACCTCGGAGGTGGAGGGGAAGATCAGCCGCCGGCGATACTTGACGCAATAGCGGACGATCCGCAGGTTCTCCTCGAAGTCGAGCTCGAAGACGCGCAGGGGATCTTTGACGTAGGTCGCCGGGGTGGCGATGGCCACCAGCGGCAGCACCACGTCGCACTTCTTGACGTGGTACTCGATCCACTCCTTGTTGATCGTGATGTCCCCTTCCAGAAAGTGGAACTGGGGGTGGCCCAGCGAGTGCTCGAGCTTCGAGGAGGAGAGATCCATCCCGTAGACGTGCCAGTCGGTGGTGGTGGTGATGCGATGGGTCAAGGCATTGCCGATGAAGCCGTTGACGCCGAGGATGAGGACGTTCATCAAAAACCTCCGTCAGGAGCCGAGACGCTCGCCCGGCGCGATGCCGGCCGCCAGCGCGAGAGAGCACGCGGGCAGCTCCGGCTGCCCTTCGAGCTGTACAGTGATCAGTTGGATGGAGCCCTCGCCCGCCGCCACCGTGATGCCTTCGCGATCGATGGCGGTCACGGTGCCCGGCTCGGCCGCGGTCTGCGAGCCGAGGCCTTCCAGGCCGGCCAGGGGCAAGGCCCACCAGACCAGGAGCTTGCGCCCGCGCAGGGTGGTGAAGGCCCCGGGATACGGATGCGTGACGCCGCGCACGAGGTCGTAGATCCGGCGCGCGGAGCCGTTCCAGTCGATGCGGCCGTCGGCCGGCTTGCGCCCGCCGCGGTAGGAGCCCTGGGAAAGATCGAGCGGCCGGGGGTTGGCCGTGCCCGCCGCCAGCGCGGGCAGCGCGCGGTCGAGCAGCCGCCGGGCCGCCTCCTCCAGCTTGCCGTAGAGGGTGAAGGCGGTGTCGGCGAAATCGATCGCCACCGCCTCCTGGTCCACGAGATCGCCGGCGTCCGGCTTCGCCACCATGTAGTGGAGGCTCACCCCGGTCTCGCTCTCCCCCTCCACCAGCACCCAGTTGACCGGCGCCCGCCCGCGGTAGCGCGGCAGCAGCGAGCCGTGGAGGTTCAGCGCGCCCCGGGCGGCGAGCTCCAGCACGGCCGGCGGGATCATGTAGCGGTAATAGAAAGAAAATAGAAAGTCCGGCGCGTACGAGGCGATCAGATCCTGAAACTCTTGGCTTTTGGGGTCTTGCGGGTAATGCACCGGCATCCCTTGCGCCTCGGCGCGGGCGGCGAGCGAGCCCCACCAGACCTCCTCCCGCGGATCGTCGCGGTGGGTGAGCACGGCCGCCACCTCGAAGCCGTGGCGCAGCAGGGCCTCGAAGCCCAGGCACCCCATGGTGTGATAACCGAGGACGACCGCCTTCATGGGACTTTTGTCTCCCCGCCGCGGATCACCTGCCGGATGATGTAGCGTGGCCGGTCGCGCACCTGCTGATAGATCCGCCCCACGTACTCGCCCAGCAGGCCGATGGCGAAGAGCTGCACGCCGAGGAAGAAGAAGACCAGGGCGAACAGGGTGAAGACGCCGGACACCGCCCAGGCCTGGCCGTAGATCAGCCGGCCGGCGATCAGGAACAGGGCGATCAGGATCGAGACGATCGCCATCGCCACCCCGACCCCCATGGTCACCCGCAACGGCAGCACCGAGAAGCTCGTCATCAGGTCGAACTGCAGCCGGAAGAGCTTCCACAGGCTGTACTTGCTCTCGCCGTGCGCGCGCTCGCTGTGGGCCACCGGGATCTCGGTCACCCGGCCGGCGAAGAGGTCGGCCAGCACGGGGATGAAGGTGGAGATCTCGCGCGACGCGGCCAGCACCTCGACCACCGGCCGCCGGTAGGCCCGCAGCATGCAGCCGTAGTCGGTGAGCTGCACGCCGGTCGCCAGCGCCGTCATCCGGTTGACGATCTTCGACGCCACCCGCCGCAGCAGGGTGTCCTGGCGATGGACGCGGATCGAGCCCACGACGTCGAACCCCTCTTCCATCTTGGCCACCAGCTTGGGGATCTCCTCCGGCGGATTCTGGAGGTCGGCGTCGAGCGTCACCACCACCTCGCCGCGGCTGACCTCGAACCCCGCGAACACGGCGGCGTGCTGGCCATAATTGCGGTTGAAGTCGACCACCACCAGACGGGGATCGCGCGCCGACGCCTCGCGCAGCAGCCGGAGCGAGCCGTCGCGGCTGCCGTCGTTGACCAGCACGATCTCGTACGTCTGCCCCATGGCGGCCAGCGTCTTCTCCAGCCGGTCGAGGAGCTCCGGCAGGTTCTCCTCCTCGTTGTAGACCGGGATGACGATCGAAAGATACGGATGATCCATGATCAATCTTTCGCGTGGACCAGCACGTCCTTGATGGCGTCCACCACGTAGTGGACGTCGTCCGCGGTCATGTCGGGGAACAGGGGGAGCGAGCAGATGCGGTCCGACGCCCACTCCGCCTTCGGCAGCGTGCCCGGCACGTCAGGATATTTCCGCGCGTAGTAGGGCTGCGTGTGCACGGCCCGGAAGTGGAGGCCGGTGCCCACGTTGCGCTGCCGGAGCGCCGCCATGAAATTATCTCTGGAGATCCCCGTCGCGTCGAGCACCTTGATCACATAGAGGTGCCAGGTGTGGAAGTGATCGTAACTGGGGATTCCCGGCCGGCCGATCTCCGGCATCTCGGCGAACAGCTCGTGATAGATCGCGGCCAGCTCCCGCCGCCTGGCGTTGAACTCGTCCACCGACGCGAGCTGATGGATGCCGAGCGCCGCCTGGATGTCCATGAAGTTGTATTTGAAGCCGGGAAGCACGATCTCCACCTGCGGCGTCCCCCCCTCGGCGTAGCGGTTCCAGGCCTGCTTCTCCAGACCGTGGAAGCGCAGGGCGCGCAGCTTCCGCGCCAGCTCGGGGTCGGTCAGGGTCAGCATGCCCCCCTCGCCGGTGGTCATGTTCTTGATCGGATGGAAGGAGAACACGGCCAGGCGGTCGAACAGGCCGACGTGCTTCCCCTTGTAGATCGTCCCCACCCCATGCGCCGCGTCCTCGAAGATCCAGAGCGAATGCCGGCGGGCGATCTCCAGCAACGGGTCCATGTCACAAGGCGCGCCGCCGAAGTGGACGGGGATGACGCCCACCGTGCGGTTCGTCACCGCCGCGGCCACCGCCTCGGGGTCGATCTGCAGGGTGTCCGGATCGATCTCCACGAACACCGACGTGCCGCCCAGCGCCTCGACCATGTTGGAGGTGGCGGCCCAGGTCATGGGGGTGATGATCACCTCGTCGCCGGGCTTCACTCCGAGGGCGATCAAGCCGATGTGCAGGCCGCCGGTGGCGGAGGAGAGGGCCAGCGCCTCGGGCGCGCCCACATAGGCGGCGAAATCCTTCTCGAAGCGCTCGGCCTTGGGTCCCGTGGTGATCCAGCCGGAGCGCAGGGTATCGACGACCTCGTCGATCTCCACCTGACGGATGGTCGGCCGGGAGAACGGCAGGAAGGTGTCGCGCTTCACGAAAGGCCTGGTCATGAATCTCTCCAAGGTCACTCGGCCCGCGCTGGTGTGGACGGAGGGCGATTAGTCATCAGGATGTATTTGTCCTGCCGCATCAGGATCTGCCCCGGCGCAAGCCCGTCACCCCGCATCCGGGGCAGCTTCTCCGCCTCCAGGACCAGATAGACGGTCTTCCCCGAGCTCCAGAGGGGCCGGAATTCCGCCGCGGTGGGATAGCGCCGGGCCCGCTCCTCCGGGGCCAGGTGCCGGATTCCGAAATCCAGCTCACCCTTATACTCGACAACCCCGACGAGCCGCCGGAGGTAGATCGGCAGGGTCTGAGGATAGCAGCGATAGGCGTAAACCTCGTCCCCCGGCGCCAGGCGGGGGGTGAGGAAACGGGCGATCGGCCCGGTGCTGAGCAGGAGCGAGGCCCGCGGCGCCGCCGACACCAGGCCGAGCACGAGCAGGGCCGGCGCCACCGCCAGCGCCGCCAGGCTCCGCGGCCGGCCGCTCCCCCAGAGCCAGACCGAGAGCAGGCCGGCGGCCAGGGTGGGCATGGCGAAGACCAGGACGTTGGGCAGGGGGCCCACCCCGGTAGGGATCTTCCCCAGCGCCGCCAGGAGCAGCGCGGCGGCGAGGACCGCCAGCAGCAGCGCGCCGATGGCCCCGCCCACCCGGGCCCACGCGCGCGTCCGCGGGTCGGTCTCGGCCTCGCGCAGCGCCAGGGCGGCCAGCACGGCGAGCGGCGGGATTCCCGGCAGGATGTACGGCACCAGCTTCGACTGCGAGGCCGAGAAGAAGAAGAGGATGAACAGCGCCCAGCAGGCGAGGAAGATCAGCCCCGGCCGCTCGTCCCGCAGCCGTCCCTGCCCCCGCCGATAGAGCCGGGCCGCCGCCGGCAGCACGCCCGACCAGGGGATGAGCCCCACGGCCAGGATACCGACGAAGAACCAGGCCGGCGCCTGCCGCTTGGCCTCCGGGGTGGCGTAGCGCAGGAAGTGCTCGCGGACGAAGTAGAACCAGAGGAAGTCCGGGTTCCGTTGCGCCGCCAGCACGTGCCAGGGCGCGGCGAGCCCCAAAAACAGCGCGATCCCCCCGATCCAGGGCACCCGCGACAGCAGCCGCCATCGCCGGGCGAACAGAAGGTAGAGGAAGATCACCGCGCCGGGGATGAGGAAGCCGATCAGCCCCTTGGTGAGCGTGGCGAGCGCCGCGGCGGCGAACATGCCGTACCAGAGGAGCCGCTCCCCGCGCTCCCCTCTCTCCTTCTCCTGCGCCAGCCAGAAACAGGTCAGGGTGGCGCTGAGGAAGAAGGCCAGCGCCATGTCGATGATGTTGGCCCGCGACAGGGCGGCCCAGAGCGGCGAGCTGCCGAGGACGATCGCCGCCGTCAGCCCCACCCGCGGCCCCCCGATGGAGCGGCCGAGCAGCCAGGCGAGCCCCACCCCGCCCAGGCCGAAGAGGGCGCTGAAGAGCCGGCAGAGCACCTCGGGCCGCCCCGGCAGGGAGAGGGCCGCCGCGTTGAGCCAGTAGTAGAGCGGCGGCTTCTCGAAGTAGAGCACCCCATTCAGCCGCGGCGTGACGAAGTCCCGCCGCGCCAGCATCTCGCGCGGGATCTCGGCATAGCGCCCCTCGTCCGGCTCCAGCAGCGGATAGCTCCCCAGGCCGCCGAAGAAGAGCAGCAACGCCAGGACGCCCAGGGCGAGCCGGGTACGTGGAGAGAGCGTGTCGGAGGCCGGTTGGAGCATGGGGATCGGGCAGGGGCTCACCGTCAGGACGCGCCGAGCCCCCGCGAGAGGGACGGAGTCTAGCGTATCGGGTGGGCCGGATACAGCCCGGGCCCTGCCGGGCGGTCAGGTCGCCCTTGGGCTCAGATCAGCCGCGGCGGATTCTCAGACCTTGAGAGGTGGCAACGGCCAGGCAACCGCGGAGGGACTGAAGATCCGTAGAGGCCAGGACTTGCTCAAGGAGCCCGAGCACAGGTCCAATTCCGTCAGCATCGGGCCGCAAGAGCAGGACGCCTGCATGGCTTCCCGGTGGGTGGGCGCGAAGGTCCGCAAACCCCTTATCCGCCGTGATGAGGAACCGTCCCTCTTCCTGGACAGCGACCCAGAGGGCCGGGTCCTTCCAGCCACCCATTCCCTGCCCTTTTACAGTCGCCACTTCTTCGTATCCGGCTTCCCGAAGGAGAACGGCAACAGAATTCGGGAGATCTTCGTCGATCTTGAAGCGCACCCGCCTCCCCTCACCTAGGCTGTCAGGGGCAGCAGGCTTTCCTGGTGCAGGACTTCCGCGGCATAGGCCAAGGCGGCCAGGACGTCCTCAGAGGTCAACTGCGGATACTCCGCCACAATCTGCTCAATCGTCAGGCCATCCGCCAGGCTCCCTACAATCATCCGCACCGGGATGCGGGTGCCCGCGATGCAGGGCTCTCCGTGATGAATCTCGGGATCAGCGACGATTCGCTGCTGCCAAGGGATGCGTTTCATGGCTAGAGTATACCTCAGGGCCGGACCTCCTTCGTGTCGTGAGATGACATCATAAGAACTTGCCCCGACACAACTCCCCGCCCGTCCGTTGGTGCTAACATGGCCCCCACTTTCGAGGCCCTTTCGGCTCAGGAAGAGGCCTCTTCTCGGATGAGTCTGCGTATGCTCCCGAATCAAGAGAGTAGAGATCCGGCTGTGGCACCGACCGATCTGAGCCCCTCTCCCAGCCGGCGCGAGATCGTCCAGGAGATCCTGCGGCTCGAAGTCCCTATCGAGGAGGACTGGGACC
>DASXJP010000353.1:0-7178 GCA_036497345.1 Thermoanaerobaculia bacterium | reverse complement strand
CCGGGACGTCCCCTACGACCGCGCCGCCACCACCATGGCGGCGTTCACGATGTGCCCCCGGTGCGCGACTGAATATGAGCGCGTCGAGGATCGGCGCTTTCATGCCCAGCCCAACGCCTGCCCGGTGTGCGGCCCTCAGCTCTGGGCGGTCGATCCGGCAGGGGAGCGGCGCGAGGGGAACGATCCGGTCTGCTCGGCGGTCCTCAGCCTGGTGGCCGGCAAGATCGTGGCGATCAAGGGGATCGGCGGCTTTCACCTGGCCTGCGATGCCACGTCCAGCCGCGCGGTCGAACGCCTGCGCCAGCGCAAGCATCGCGACGCCAAGCCGTTCGCCGTCATGGTGCGCGACCTCGCGGCGGCGGAGCGGATCGCCTTTCTGGATGATGAAGAGCGCCGGCTGATCGCGTCGGTCCAGCGGCCGATCGTCCTTCTGCGGCGCCGGCCGGAGGCGGTGCTGGCTCCCGAGGTGGCGCCGGACAACCCCCTGGTCGGGGTGATGCTTCCGTACTCCCCCCTCCATCACCTGCTGCTCGCCGAGGTCGACCGCCCGCTGGTGATGACCTCGGGAAACCTTTCGGAAGAGCCGATCGCGCGCGGCAACGAGGAGGCCCTCGACCGCCTGCGCGAGATCGCCGATCTCTTTCTGCTGCACGATCGCGAGATCGAGAGCCGCTGCGACGATTCGGTGGCGCGGGTGATCGCCGGCGCTCCCCTGGTGGTGCGCCGCTCCCGCGGGTACGTGCCGCGGCCGGTCGCGCTGGCGCGCCCGTTCGCGCGGCCGGTGCTCGCCTGCGGCGCCCATCTCAAGAACACGGTCTGTCTGGGCGCCGGGGATCTGGCCTATCTCGGGCCGCACGTGGGGGACCTGGAGACGGCGGAGACGTATCGCTCCTATCAGGAATCGATCGCGCGCCTGGAGCGGCTGGTGGGGATCGCGCCCGAGGTGATCGCTCACGATCTCCATCCGCTCTATCTCTCCACCAAATATGCCCTGGAGCGGCCGGAGACGGTGAAGATCGGCGTCCAGCATCATCACGCCCACGTGGCGAGCGCCATGGGGGAGCACGGACTGGCCGGTCCGGTGCTGGGCGTGGCGTTCGACGGCACCGGCTATGGCACGGACGGCACGGCGTGGGGGGGCGAATTCCTGATCGCCGACTACGCCGGCTACGAGCGCATCGCCACCTTCCGGGCCATGCCGCTGGCCGGCTCCGACCTCGCCATCCGCGAGGTCTGGCGGCTGGCCCTGGCGGTGCTCGACGACGCCTTCCCCGACGATCCGCCGATCGATCGCTTTTCGGTGTTCGACGGCGTGGAAGCCCGCGCCCTCGCCGTGGTCCGGAAGATGATCGAAACCGGCCTCAACGTCCCCCTGGCCCGCGGCGTCGGGCGCTGGTTCGATGCGCTGGGGGCGCTGGTGCTGGGCCGGCCGGTCTCCCGGTATGAAGGGGAGGTCGCGACGATCTGGAACCTGGCGGCGGATGAGACTGAGCGAGCGGCCTATCCGTTCGCGATCGACTCCCTCTCCCAGCCCCTGGAGATCGATCTCCGCCCCATGGTGCGGGCCGTGGTGGACGACCTCGTCATCGGCCGGACGCCGGCCGTGATCTCGGCGAAATTCCACAACACGCTCGCCGCCGCCGTGGCGGAGGTGGTCCGCTTCAGCCGCGCCGCGTGCGGGGTACTGCCGGTGGTGCTGACCGGCGGGTGCTTCCAGAACGCGCTGCTGGCGGAGCGGATCGTCGAGGTCCTGGCGGGCGGGCCGCGGGTGTATCTGCACCGCGAGGTGCCACCGGGGGATGGGGGGCTGGCGTTGGGGCAGGCTCTGGTGGCGGATGCGATCGTAAAACAAGGAGGTGTGTAATGTGCCTGGGTGTTCCGGGAAAAGTGATCGAGATCGACGGCATTCTTGCCACGGTCGATTTCTGGGGGGTCCGCCGGCAGATCCGGCTCGACATCGTCGACGAGCCGGTGGCGCCGGGGGATTACGTCCTCAATCATGTGGGCTACGCGATCCGCCGCATCCCTCCCGAGGATATCGGCGAGACGCTGGAGCTCTATGAGAGCCTCCTCGCGGAAAGCACGGAGGAGGACCTGATGGCGGCCGACGTCCGCGGCGAGCTCGCCGCCGGGGAGGTACGAACGTGATTCCCCGATTGACTCCCCAAAAGGATTTCGCGCAGATGAAGTTCCGCGATCCCGCTCGCGGCAAGGCCCTCGCGGCCGAGCTGGAGCGGCTGGCGCGGGAGATCGGCCGCGAGCCGATCACGCTGATGCACGTCTGCGGCAGCCACGAGCAGGCGATCGCCCGCTTCGGGCTGCGGGCCACGTTTCCGCCGTCCGTCGATCTGATCATGGGGCCGGGATGCCCGGTCTGCGTGACCGATCTCCCCGAGGTGGACGAGGCCGTGGCGCTGGCCAAGAGCGGCGTGCGGGTGGCGACCTACGGCGACATGCTGAAGGTGCCGGGCCGGGTGCTGTCGCTGGCCGACGCGCAATCCGAGGGGGGGAAGGTGGACGTGGTCTACAGCGTCTCGCAGGCGGTCGATCTCGCCCGCTCCACGGACGAGGAGGTGGTCTTCTTCTCGACCGGGTTCGAGACCACGGCCGTGGCGACCGCGGCGGTGATCCTTTCTCCGGACCGGCCGCGCAATTTCTCGGTGCTTTCCGCGCACAAATACATTCTGCCGGCGATGGAGATCGTGGCCGAGATTCCGGGATCGCGGATCGAAGGATTTCTGGGGGCCGGCCACGCGGCCGCGATCACCGGCTGGGGGATCTTCGAGCCGTTCGCCGCGAAATATGGCCGTCCGGTGGTGGTGGCCGGCTTCGAGCCGCTCGACATCCTGGCCGGATTGGTGAAGCTCCTGGAGATGGTGCGCGACGGCCGCGGCGAGGTGGCCAACATGTATCCGCGCTGCGTCACGAAGGAAGGGAACCTGCGGGCCCAGGAGCAGCTCTGGCGCGTCTTCGAGACCGAGGGCGGCGAGTGGCGGGGGATCGCCTTCGTGCCGGACGGCAATCTCCGCATTCGTGAGGAATTCGCGGACGTGGACGCCCGGCGCAGATTTGATATCGACGTCACCTCGCTCTGGACCACCGCGCCGTCGGAGCTGGCGAAGGATTGCATCTGCGGCGCGATCCTCTCGGGTCTCGCCGGGCCGCACGACTGCCCGATGTTCGGCAAGGAATGCCTGCCCGACCGGCCCGTCGGCGCCTGCATGGTGTCGAGCGAGGGGGCGTGCCGGATCTGGCATCAATACGGGGGACGGCCCGATCTCAGGTCCCTCACTCCCCAGGTGGAGGTCAGGGTATGACCACTCTCCTTTCCCCCCGTCCCGCGATCCTCGACGAGAGGATCTCGATGAAATACGGCGCCGGCGGCCGGGCGATGCGGGCCCTGATCGAAGGGGTCTTCCTCGCCGGCGCGGCCGAGGCGCCGAATGGGAATGGTTTCGCAATCGGGCTCTCGGCGATGGACGACGGCGCGGCCATCCGCGTCGGCGACCGCTGGCTGGTGATCACCACCGATTCGCACGTGATCCATCCCGTCTTTTTCCCGGGTGGAGATATTGGAAGGCTTTCCATCTCGGGCACGGTGAACGATCTCGCCATGATGGGCGCCACCGAGGTGCTGGGCCTGACCTGCGGCGTGATCCTGGAAGAGGGGTTCGCGCTCGCCGATCTGCGGCGCATTCAGGCCTCGCTGGCCGACACCTGCCGCGAGGCGGGGACCACGGTGGTGACCGGCGATACCAAGGTGATGGGGAGGGGGGAGCTCGACGGCATCGTCCTCAACACCACAGGCATCGCGCTGACCGATCGCGTAGTGCCGGATTCGGGGCTGCACCCCGGGGACGTCCTGATCGTGACCGGCACGGTGGGGGACCACGGCATGGCCGTGATGGCCGCCCGCCACGGCCTCGATCTGGAAGGTGAATTGCGCTCGGACGTGGCGCCGCTCAACGGATTGATCCGCACGATGCTGGCCGCGGGCGGCGAGGACGTGGTGGCGATGAAGGACCCCACCCGCGGCGGTCTCGCCAGCGCCCTGCACGAAATGGCTGCCAAAGCCGGTGTGGGCATCCTGCTCTACGAATCGGCGGTGCCGGTGTCCCCGGAGGTGCGGGCCGCGGCCGAGCTGCTGGGCATCGAGCCGCTGCACGTGGCGAACGAGGGGAAAGCCGTGATCGGCGTCCGGCCCGGCGCGGCCCAAAGGGTCCTGAAGGCGCTGCGCGGCCATCCTTTGGGACGGCACGCGGCGATCGTGGGCACCTGTCTCACCGATCCGCCGGGCACGCTGCTGCTCGACACCGGCTTCGGCCGGCGATTGCTCGCCGAGCCCGAAGGGGAGCCGCTGCCGCGGATCTGCTGAGGAGGCACGCCATGCACGAATATTCGATCGTCGGGTCCCTGATGCAGCGCGTCGAAGCCGAGGCGCGGCAGCGGGGCGCCTCGTCCGTGGGCCGCATCCGGATCGCGCTGGGGGAGCTCTCCGGCGTCGATCCCGAGCTGCTGGCCTCCGCGTACGAGGTCTTCCGGGAGCGCACGATCTGCGCGGGCGCTCCCATGGAGATCCGCGCCGTGCCGGCCGTCTGGGAGTGCTCCTCCTGCGGTCGGCCGTTCGCGCGCGGAGAAACCTTGCAATGTCCCGTCTGCCGGTCGCGGGCGCGGCTGGCGTCGGGTGACGAGATCATTCTGGAACAGATTGAAATGGAGGTAGCCGATGTGTGACACCTGTGGATGCGGTGACACCGAGCTGGTCCCGGTCGAAATCCAGGAACGGATCCTCTCCGGCAATGAGAAGACGGCCCGGCACAACCGCGAGCACTTCGAGGCGGCGGGGGTCTTCGCGATCAATCTGATGGGCTCGCCCGGCTCGGGCAAGACGGCGGTGCTCGAAGCCACGGCCCGCGCCCGGAGCTGGCTGCGCGTGGGCGCGATGAGCGGCGACTTAGCGACCGACAACGACGCCGAGCGGCTGCGCAGGGCGGGCATCCCCGCGGTCTCGATCACCACCGGCACCGCCTGCCATCTCGACGCCGAGCTGGTCCACAAGGCGCTGCACAGCCTCGGCGACTGGCGCGGCTTCGATCTCCTGGTGATCGAAAACGTCGGCAACCTCGTCTGCCCGGCCGTCTACGATCTCGGCCAGGCGGAGAACGTGGTGGCCCTCTCGGTGACCGAGGGAGAGGACAAACCGCTCAAATATCCTGTGATGTTCCGCAAGGCCGATCTGGTCCTGATCACCAAGGTCGACCTGCTCCCTTACCTGCCCGGCATGCGGCTGGAGGTCTTGCTGGAAAACATTGCCAAGGTGATGCCCGATCCGCGCGTGATCCCGGTTTCCACGGTCACCGGCGAAGGGATGCCGCAGTGGCTGGAGTGGCTGGAGGAGCGGTCACAGGCGCGGGCGGTGCTGACGCCGGGGGCTCATCAGCATCACCACCATCATCCTGCTTAGCCCGTCAGGGCGCCCCTGGGACCGCCGGCGTCCTCGCCGGCCCTCTAGCCAGTTTTTCTTTTTAAAAAGAAAAAACGGAGTTAGAAGGCCGGCGGGACGCCGGCGGTCCCAGGGGAATCTCACTCCCCCCGCAGCGCCACCCCGGGATCGACCGCCATCGCCCGCCGGGCGGGGAGGTAGCTCGCCAGCGCTCCCACGCCGGAGAGCAGGAGGGCGACGCCGGCGAAGGTGGGCAGGTCGGTGGGGGGCACGCCGTAGAGCAGGCTCGCCATCAGGCCGGAGAGGAGGAGCGCGCCGGCGAGCCCCGCGCCCACGCCGCAGACAGTGAGGCCGAGGCTTCGCCCGATCACCAATCTCAGCACGTCGGCCCGCCGCGCTCCCAGGGCCATCCGGACGCCGATCTCGTGGGTCCGCCGGGCGACGGCGTACGAGATCACCCCGTAGACGCCGACCGCCGCCAGCGCCAGCGCGATGGCGGCGAACAGGGCCAGCAGCAGCATGATGAACCGCCGCTGGGCGATCGAGGTGGCGAGCACGGAGCGCATCGGCGCCACGTCCGGCAGCGGCAGCCCCTTGTCGAGGCCGCGCAGGGCATTGCGCACTGGAGCGGCGAGCCGGCCGGGATCGCCGGCGACCCGCGCCACCAGATGGATGTAGGGGAGGGGCGCCTGCTCGTAGGGGAAGTAGATCTCCGGCTCCGGCGGCGCTTCCAGCCCCAGATCGCGGACGTCCGCCACCACGCCCACCACCGTCGCCCAGGAGGGCGGCGAGATGCTCAGCGACAGGCGCTTGCCGATCGGGTCCTCGCCGGGGAAGTCGCGCCGGGCCAGGGCCTGGTTGATCAGCAGCACGGGAGGCGCCGCGGCGGTGTCGGCGGCCGCGATCTCGCGCCCCCGCGGGACCGGGATGCCCATGGTCCGGAAGTAGCCGGGAGTCACGGTGCGGATCTGGGCCTCCGGCAGGCGGTCGGGTATCAAGGGCTCCCGCCCCGCCACCAGGAAGGAGGAGGAGTCGCGGTCCTTGGTGAGCGGCAGGTCGTCGATGCCGCCGGCCAGGGTCACCCCGGGGATCGCCTGGAGGCGTGCGATCGCCTGTCGCTGGAACGCCGCCTGCGAGCGCGCGTCGGGATAGGAATAGCGCGGCAGGTCCACGATGACGGTCACGATTGGATCGACGTCGAAGCCGCGTTTTTCGCCCAGCAACCGCACGAAGCTGCGCGCCAGCAGACCGGCCCCGGCGAGCAGGACCAGCGCCAGGGCCACCTCGGCGACCATCAGAGCGGCGCGGAAACGGCCGCCGTGGGTCGACTCGGATGAGGAGCGCCCCCCCTCCTTGAGCGATTCGCCCAGGGCCACCGCGGAGGACTGGAAGGCGGGCGCCAGGCCGAACAGCACGCCGGTGACGAGCGCCAGGAGGGCCGAATAGATGAGGACCGTGGCATCGAGCCCGCCCAGGCTCTCCCGCGGCAGGTTGGCCGGCGCCAATCCGTTCAGCAGGCCGACGCCCCAATGGGCGAGGAGCACGCCGAGCGCGCCTCCCAGGAGGGCCAGGAGCAGGCTCTCGGTGAGGAGCTGGCGCATGATCCGCCAGCGTCCCGCGCCGAGGGTCAAACGGAGGGCGATCTCCTTCTGGCGGGTGGAGGCGCGGGCGAGCTGCAGGCTGGCCACGTTGGCGCAGGCGATCAGCAGCAGGAAGCCGACGGCGCCGAGCAGGA
>DASXJP010000352.1:0-20366 GCA_036497345.1 Thermoanaerobaculia bacterium | reverse complement strand
CGCCATTTCCAGGCTGCCGGTGTACTACCCGCACCACCGCCTCAACCGCGTCCCCCTCTCCCGGTGAGGGAGGGTGGGAGGGGACGGGAGAGGGGACAGGGGTGAGGGTTCGGTGAGGGAAACCCCCCGCGAATCTCGTTGCATCCTCGCAGCCCCCTCTCCCGGACGGACCGGGAAGAGCCGGGGCCCTGCTCTACAATCCTTCGCCGGACCCTCGACCCTCGATCATCGATCCCAAAGGGAGACCCCCGTGCCCACGCAAGCCCGCCGCTCCGCCGTGCCGCTCTTCGTTCTCCTCCTTTCCCTGGCCGCGGTCGCGTTCGCGGCTGACACCCCTCCGGACGTGGACTTCCAGTGGGGCGTCCGCATCCCCATGCGGGACGGCGTCGAGCTCGCCGCCTCGGTCTACCGGCCGGCGGGACAGAAGGAGCCGCTCCCCGTCATCTTCACGCTCACCCCCTACATCGGCGACAGCTATCAGGACCGGGCCCTGTATTTCGCCCGCCACGGCTACGTCTACGCGCTGGTGGACGTGCGGGGGCGCGGCGACTCGGGGGGGGTTTTCGATCCCTTCGCCCAGGAGGCGCATGACGGCTACGACGCCGTCGAGTGGCTCGCCCGCCAGCCGTGGTCCAACGGCAAGGTGGCGATGTGGGGCGGCTCCTACGCCGGATTCGACCAGTGGACCGTCGCCAAGGAGCGGCCGCCCCATCTGGCCACCATCGTCCCCGCCGCCGCGGTCTCCCCGGGACTCGACTTCCCGATGGTCAAAAACATCTTCTACTCCTACGACATGCAGTGGCTGACCTTCACCAGCGGCCACACGAAGAACACCCTGCTGTTCGGCGAGGGCTCGTTCTGGAGCCAGAAGAACCGCGAGATGTACACCGCCTATCTCCCTTTCCGCCAGCTCGACCGCATCGTGGGGAATCCCAGCCCCGTGTTCCAGACCTGGCTCTCCCACCCCACCTACGACGGCTTCTGGCAGGCGATGGTGCCGACGCCTGAGCAGTACGCGCGGATCGACCTGCCGATCCTCACCATCACCGGCCACTTCGACGGCGACCAGATCGGCGCGCTCACCTACTACCGCGCCCACCAGCGCTATGCCCCGAAAGAGGTCGGCGACCGCCACTACCTGATCATCGGGCCCTGGGACCACCCCGCCACCCGCACGCCCCGCCGCGAGATCAGCGGTCTGACCTTCGCCGAGGCGAGCGTGCTCGACCTCAACGCCCTCCACAAGGAGTGGTACGACTGGACGATGAAGGACGGCCCGCGGCCCAAATTCCTGGAGAAGAAGGTCGCCTACTATATGACCGGCCCGGACGAGCAGTGGAAGCGCGCCGACTCCCTGGAGTCGATCGGCGCCGAGCGGCGCACCTTCTATTTGACCTCGGACGGCTCGGGCTCCGACGGTGGCCGGGCCGGGGACGTCTTCCACTCGGGCCGCCTGGCGGACGCCAGCCCCAAGGGCGCCGCCGGGCCCGACCGCTTCGTCTACGATCCGCTCGACACCCGTCCGGGATTGGCCGAGCTCGACACCCAGAGCAGCGACAAGGGCTATCTCGTCTCCCAATTCAGCGCTCACAACCTGTTCGGCGCGGGGGTCGTCTACCACAGCGAGCCGTTCGCCGAGGCGACCGAGGTCTCCGGGCAGGTGAAGCTCGCGCTCTGGATGGCCCTCGACGTCCCCGACACCGACTTCGTGGCCGAGCTCTACGAGATCCAGCCGGACGGCGGCAGCGTCATGCTCACCCGGGACTACCTGCGCGCCCGCTACCGGAATTCGCTGGAGAAGGAGTCGCTCGTTCCGCTGAACGAGCCCGTGCGCTACGACTTCTCCGGCTTCACCTGGTTCTCCCGGCGGGTGGCCAAGGGTAGCCGGCTCCGCCTGGTGGTCTCCTGCCCCAACTCGGCCGGGGTCCAGAAGAACTACAACTCGGGCGGCGTGGTGTCCGACGAGACCGCCAAGGACGCCCGCACGGCCCACGTGACCCTCTACCACGACGCCGAGCACCCGAGCGCTCTGGAGATTCCCGTCGTGCGGTGAGCCCACAGGGCCCCCTCCGCAACCTCCCTGGAGGGCCGGCGTCCCCGCCAGCCCTCCACTCGGCACCTACTTCAGTGGAGCCGCAACGGCTCACTCCCGTCCGGGGTGCTTACCGAGAGGAGAACCGCCATGCGAAAGATCAGACTGGTCCTGGTTGGATCGTTGCTTCTCTGGGCCACGACGGCCTCGCGGCCCGCCCTGACCCTCCCCTGCCCGCCGGACCCGGTGACGGTCTGCAACTCCTGTCTCTACTTTGGGTTCCAGAGCAGCTACCAGTGCACGACCTTCTGCGTCAACGGAGTCTTCCACAGGTCCTGCAACACCTGTGGTGAGGGGTGCAACATCTAAGAGGGTGTTTGGAAAGTCATCGCGACGCCCCTCCGCCTTCGCCCGGGCATGAGAGCCAGGAGACTCGGCTGGCACCTCGTCCCGGTTGCAGCACCTTGGCAGAAAGCCCTCGCCCACTCGGGATTGAAGTCCCGGGCGGACGCCGCATTCCCCCTCCACCCATGCCCGCGAAGGCTTTGTTGTGCCGCGACCCGGCTCCTTCTTGCGGTATTGTCTCCGGAAAGTGCCGCGCAAAGGAGGCCCTTTACGGCAATGTGGCGCCTCTTTGCGGCTTTCCCTGAATGGAATGTCCCGAGAGATCCCCTTTTTGTCGCAAGAAGGCACCATCTTGCGGCATTTTCTGTCCTTCGGGCGGCGTGGTGGCGAGAGAATGGGGCGTTCTCTGTCCTTTTTGGGATGCGAAGCTCAGGGAATGCCGCAAGAAGGGTTCTTCTTGCGGCACTCCCTCGCCATGACGCGGCATTGTCTCGGTGAAATGGCGCACAGAGGCGAGACAAAGCTGTACGACGAACGGGGAATGACGCGCAAAGTTCCCCACCTTGCGGCGTTCAGGCCCCGCCGGAAGGCGACTTGAGGACTCTCCCCCGGGCTCTGCGGACCTCGCCGTTCCTGACGGCCTCGTCGAGCGCCGCGCGGAGACCGCGAAGGATCTCGCCGTCCTCATGGAGACGCTCGAACGCCAGCTCATGGCTTTCACGGGCGAGCTCGGCTGCCATGCGAAGGGCCTCCTGCTCTTCGAGCGCCGCGTGATCCAACGACGCGAGCAGGCAGCGGCGCCAGAGCTCCGGGGAATAGCTCCTTGCGTCCGGAAGGAGAGCCCGGACGTACCCTCGACGCGGCGAATCGAGTGGCACCTCGGCATCCTGGCGCCGCGGGGCGGCTGCGGGAGCTCGCCGGCTTCCTTGATAGGATGGCTCCGATGCTGGACTGGTCGCAATGCCCCGCTGTCGAACGCTCCCCGGACCGGGTCAGTGGCGCCTGGATCTTCCGCGGCACCCGCGTGCCCGTCAAAGCGCTCTTCGAGAACCTCGAGTCCGGCGCCAGGCTGGACGACTTCCTGGAATGGTTCCCTGGCGTCGCCCGGGAGCAGGCGGAAGCGGTCCTCGACCACGCGGCTCGCAGCCTCCTCGTCGCGTGAAGGTGCTCTTCGATCAGGGGACCCCGCCGCCATCTCCGCGGCGAACGTTGTATGGACAGACGCACGTTCTTTCGGTAAAATCTCAAGCATCCAGACAGAACAGATTGGCGTGCAATCTGCTCTTCGCGTCATTCCCTCGTCATCCTTAGATGACGCGAAGGGGCTGAGATTCTTTTCTCTGGGAGGACAGACATGCGCAGATTGGCTTTCGCGGTGCTTCTACTACTGATCCCTTCCCTTGCTGGGGCCCAAGCAAAGTGTCGCTCATCCCTCACCCAGGCTCCTCTATTAATGTCAAAGGACGACGCGTGCTCCGGTGGCATCATCATCGATGATGGCTCATTTGAGGATGGCTATGGATTTAACGAGTTTCTGCTCCTAGGGTCGATCGCTCAGGCGGTCGATCTTCCCGCAGGAAAAAGCAGTCTGGATGGCGTATGTATCTGCTGGGCTCAAGTTCCCGATAACTTTCTTACCCCAGATCTCCTACTGACCGCCACTATCGGCGTGTGGAAAGCCGATGGACCAGGGGGGGCTCCAGGAACTCTCCTAACCTCGTTCCCTGCATCATTCGCCAACGTGCCGCTGGCCGGCGCCTTCTATCACGTCCAAGTGCCTTCAGGCTTCAAGGTGAGTGGGCCCGCGAGGGTGTTCGTCGGGCCTACATGGTCCCCCCTCTTGGAAAACTCGAGCTTCTTCGTCTGCGCCGACCAAAACGGGCCACACCAGGGAACCGCTTATTCCCAGCCGGACGCCGCGGCTTGGCAGCCTTATGGCACCCCAACGACTTTCCCCGCGTACAAAGCGCTGGGAATCCGCGTCGAGACCTCCCCGGTGGTAGATCCAGTGCCTCCGAGTGGCCCTTGGCTGACGGTGCCCGATCTGACGGGCTATCAGTTCAAGGTCCGCATCAATGGCGCCGCCGCTGGAACGGAGGTGGCGGACTGCGTGCCGGAGACCCTCTGTGTAGCAGGAGCGATCCCCACCCGGGCAGAGCTGTTCTTGCGCATCATTGGCCCTCGCCCTAACGGCTTTCTCTGGGCCGAGGTGGTGCGCTTCTCGATCTCTCACCTCGAGGTCTGGGTCCAAAGGACGGCGACCGCTGAAACGCGGTACTACGATCTGCCAGCAGTAGCGAACGATGCGACCGTCCTGCCAGGATTGGTCGATACGCAAGCCTTCCAACCCTGAGGCAATGAGGGTCGAGGGATGAGACCCTGAGACTCATAGATTCCTGAGCACTCCTGACGCCCCGCGAAGCATCGCGGGGCGCCTCGCTCAGGATCAGACCACCCGAAACACCTTCATCACCTCGTCTCCGAGGTGGTTGATCACCTTCACCGCGAGCGAACAGCCCGAAGGGCACCCCTGGGACCGCCGGCGTCCTCGCCGGCCCTGGCTCTGAAAGAGCCAGGAAGTTTCGGCCTCGGCGCCGCCTCCGGTATGATCTGGAGGCCCTGACAACGCACCTTGGAAACGGGCCGGCCGCGACCGGACCTCATCGGGAGCCCCCATGCCATCGAAGCGCGACGTTCTGGAACAGTTGAAACGAGACGAGCTCCTGGCCGCCGCCGACCGGTTCGAGCTCGAGATCCGCGACCGCCGGGTCCGCGACGAGATCGTGGAGGCCCTGGCCGGATCGCGGCGGGCCGGACTGGCCGAGATCCTCGAAGACTTGCCCCGCACGCGGCTCAAGGAGATCTGCCGCGCCCTGGACCTGGACGACTCCGGCCGCGAGAAGGCGGTCCTCATCGCCCGCCTGACCGGCAAACCCGGCGATTCGAAGCCGGAGCCGGCGGCGGTTCCGGCGCCTCCCACAAAGGCCGCGGACGCCACGCCACCCACCTCCGGTCGCCCCCGGGGCCAGGCCGGCGCCAAGAAGCCCTCCAAGGCCGCCTCCAGTGCCAATCTCGGCTTCGAGGACAAGCTCTGGGCCGCCGCCGACAAGCTCCGCGGCCACATGGACGCCTCTGAGTACAAGAACGTCGTCCTCGGTCTCATCTTCCTCAAGTACATCTCGGACACCTTCGAGGAGCTCCACGCGGCCCTGGAGCGCGACCCCGCGTCCGATCCCGAGGAGCGGGACGAATACCTCGCCGCCAACGTCTTCTGGGTCCCTGAGGCGGCCCGCTGGTCCGGCCCGAACGGCATCCAGGCCCTGGCCCGGAACCCTGGCATCGGCCACGCCATCGACGAGGCTATGAATGCCATCGAGAAGGAGAACTCCTCTGTCAAAGGCGTCCTCCCCAAGGATTACGGCCGTCCCACCCTGGACAAGACCCGGCTCGGCGAGCTGGTGGACCTCATTTCCACCATCGGCCTCGGCGACGCCGCCAGCCGCTCGAAAGACATCCTCGGCCGGGTCTACGAATATTTCCTCGGCAAGTTCGCGGCGGCGGAGGGCAAGAGCGGCGGCGAATTCTACACGCCGCAGTGCATCGTCAAGCTCCTGGTCGCGATGCTGGAGCCTTTCCGCGGCCGCGTCTTCGATCCCTGCTGCGGCTCGGGCGGCATGTTCGTCTCCTCCGAGCGCTTCGTCGAGGAGCACGGCGGCCGGCGGGACGACCTCGCCATCTACGGCCAGGAGTCCAACCCCACCACCTGGAAATTGGCTCGCATGAACCTCGCCATCCGGGGCATCGATGCCAACCTCGGCCCCGAGCCCGCCGACAGCTTCCACCGCGATCTTAACCCTTACCTCAAGGCGGACTTCCTCCTCGCCAATCCGCCCTTCAACATGAGCGACTGGGGCGGTGAACGCCTGCGGGAGGACAAGCGCTGGGCTTATGGAACGCCGCCCGTCGGCAACGCCAACTATGCGTGGATCCAGCACTTCATCTCCCATCTCAGTCCGACCGGAGTGGCCGGCTTCGTGATGGCGAACGGCTCCATGTCCTCGAACCAGTCGGGCGAAGGGGAGATCCGGAAGAAGATCGTCGAAGCCGACCTGGTGGATTGCGTGATCGCCCTGCCGACGCAGCTCTTCTACACCACGGGCATTCCCGTCTGCCTCTGGTTCCTGGCCCGCGACAAGAAGAACCACAAGTTCCGTAATCGCCAAGGCGAGACTCTCTTCATCGATGCCCGCAAGATGGGACGAATGACGGATCGGACTCACCGGGAGCTCACGGATGAGGAGATCGCGGAGATTGCGCGGGTCTATCATGCTTGGCGGGGTGAGAAGGAGGCTGAAAAGTACGAGGACAAGCCGGGGTTCTGCAAGGTTGCTACAGCCAAGGAGATCGAGAGCCATGGATACGCGTTGACCCCAGGGCGTTATGTTGGAGCCGCTGAGTTGGACGACGATGACGAGCCCTTTGGTCAGAAGATGAAGCGCCTCACGGCAGTCTTGCAGGAACATTTCACAGAATCCGGGCGGCTTGAGAAGGTAATTCTGGCGAGGCTGCGAGGGCTTGAGCATGGAGGGTGAGACTTGTCCATCTGGTTGGCGACTGGTCAAACTTGGTGAACTGGGAGAGGTCAACCGAGGTCGTTCAAGACACCGCCCGCGATATGCGCCCCATCTATATGGAGGTTCCTATCCATTCATCCAGACCGGTGACATCAGGGCTTCGGGAGGAAGAATTACTCGCCACTCTCAAACCTATAGCGCAGCAGGACTCGCCCAGAGCCGTCTTTGGCCCGCAGGAACTCTATGCATCACCATCGCCGCGAACATCGCAGAGACCGCTATCTTGACCTATCCAGCCTGTTTTCCAGATAGTGTAGTGGGCTTCGTGCCAAATCCCAGTCTGTGTGACGTCCGTTTTATAGAATACATGTTTCGCTTTCTGCGCCAAGAAATTCAATTCCAGGCCACAGGCAGCGTGCAGTATAACATCAACCTGGCAACGCTTGAACGACTAACCTTCCCTTTGCCTCCCTTAGAAGAGCAAGTTAATATTGCTAGTCTTCTTGGAGCCTTTGATGACAAAATCGAGCTGAACCGCCGCATAAACCAGACGCTGGAGGCGATGGCTCGCGCGATCTTCAAGTCTTGGTTTGTAGACTTTGAACCTGTCCTTAATGGTCACCCGCTGTTCCCCACCTCTCTAGTTGAATCTCAGTTAGGATTGGCTCCTCAAGGATGGCGGGTTGGGGAACTCGGCACCTTCGTCACTGTGGTCGATTGTCTCCATAGCAAGAAACCGGAGCGGCTAGCAGAAGGTAAGGCTCTGCTGCAACTGGCAAACATAAGAAATGATGGGCTCCTTGATATGTCAGACACATATCTGATTTCTGAGGATGACTACAAAGAGTGGACTTCTCGAATGGAGGCTCAGCCCGGCGACTGTGTAATCACCAACGTTGGTCGGGTTGGAGCTGTAGCTCAGGTGCCTCGCGGGCACAGGGCGGCTTTGGGAAGAAATATGACAGGGTTGCGATGCAAGGCAGAGTTCCCGGGTCCTACCTTTCTCATCGAGTGTCTTCGCTCTTCTAGGATGAAGGAAGAAATTGAACGCAAGACCGATTCTGGTACGATTTTGGATTCTCTTAATGTTAGAAGCATACCTCGGCTTCGTTTAGTTCTACCCTCCCGTCCGGTCTTAGAGGATTTCGAGACAATCTGTCGGCCATTGCGCGCGAAGATGGAGCAGAACCAAAAGGAGAATTCGACTCTCACCACCCTCCGCGATACCCTCCTCCCCAAGCTCCTCTCGGGCGAGATTCGCGTCAAGCAGGCCGAGAAACTCGTGGGTGAGGTTGTCTGATGAGTTGGCCTCTTTATCAGCGTGTCGCCCTGAAACGGGACCTTCCCGAGCAGAACCTCAAGACAGGAGATGTGGCGACTCTGGTCGATTACGTTCCTCATCCCGAGGGCGGAGAGCAGGGGTACGTCCTGGAGGTATTCAACGCGTTGGGAGAGTCGATCGCGGTCGTGGCGATTCGGGAATCCGAGATCGAGAGCCTCCATGCCGGCGAGGTTCTGGCCGTCAGGCCGCTGGAGAGGGACTCTCGCTAAGAATGCCCAACAAAACCGGCCCAACGGGCCGGGAGAGCATAGCCCAGGGCTGAGGCCGAAGGCCGATGCCCTGGGTTACACAGGCCCAATCTCCAGGCGGCCTGAAAGGCCGCGAGAACGTCGGATTGGGGAGAGCCAAACGGCGAGCTCAGAATTCTCGCGACCTTACAGGCCGCTTTGGTTGTTTTGCCTTCCCATCCCAGGGCATCGGCCTTCGGCCTCAGCCCTGGGCTATGCTCTCCCGGCCCGTTGGGCCGGCTTTGTTAGAGACTCTTAATTGCAGAGGAGAGGTGTTGCTGATGACCAGGCGGTCAGGCATTGATAATGTCCTGCCGCAGCTCCTCCTCGGTCATCTGAAAAGGAGAGACCTTGAAATGGCGCAGGGCAAGGAGAAATTCCACCCGCGTCATGCCCGCGAGCTGTGCCGCCCGGCTGGACGACAGCTTTCCGAGCTCGAAGAGCTTCACGGCCCCAAGCATCTTGAGGTCTTGGCCGAAAGACTCCGCATCCGTCTTCAAGCTGATCAGCGTTTCTTCAGGGATCTCCAGCCGGACCGCGCTCATGGTGTGCCTCCTGAATCAAGTCTACACCAGGTGCTTGGTCCAACTGATTTCTCCAACCAGTGGTTGGAGTTTCTCGTGGTCCCGATAGGCGCGATGGAGAGGTCGGCAGGTCAGGCAAGCCGCCGCCCCTACAGGGCTTCGGGATTGAGTTGGGCCTCCTTACCTGGGGCTGACGCCCCAGGCTACATGCCTTTGCCCCTATCGGGGCAAGATTCCTCTTATCGAGAATACGCTGTCCCATGAACGTACCCGAGACAGGTAACTGGTTGCACCTCCTTCACTTACGCCTGCGCGGACTTCGGCAGGGTGATACGATGACCCTTCGAAATTCTTCAAGGAGTATGGGCGCGGATGGCGAATTTCCTCACCGAGGCCGATGTCGAGCGGTCTCTTCTCGAACAGCTCCAGGAGATGGGCTATGAGACCGTGGCGGGGCCGGAGATCGCGCCGGGAGGCGAACGGTCCGAACGGAAATCCTGGGGGGACGTGGTGCTCCGGGACCGGCTGCGGTCCGCGCTGGTGCGGATCAACGCGCATCTTCCGGCCGGCGCGGTAGCAGAGGCGCTGCGCCAGGTGGGCCGGCTGGAAAGCCCGAGCCTGATCCAGAACAACCGGCGCTTTCACCAGAGCCTCGTCGAGAGGGTGGACGTCGAGGTCCAGCTTCCGGGGCGGGCCGGGGGCGGGGTCTCCCACGAGAAGGTCGCCCTGATCGACTTCGAGGATCCCGAGAGCAACGACTTCCTGGCCGTGAGCCAATTCCGGCTCGAGGAGAACCGGAAGAAGCGGCGGCTGGACGTGGTGGTCTTCGTCAACGGCCTGCCGCTGGCGGTGTTCGAGATCAAGAATCCGGCGGACGAGACCGCCACGATCCGCGACGCCTTCCAGCAGCTTCAGACCTATAAGGGCGAGTTTCCGACGCTGTTCTCGTTCAATGAGATCCTGGTGGCCACGGACGGTCTGGAGGCGCGGGCGGGGACGTTGACGGCGGACTGGGACCGCTTCATGCCGTGGCGCACGGTCGAGGGGCGGGACGTGGCGCCCCTGAGCGTTCCCCAGCTCGACGTGCTGGTGGCCGGGATGTTCGACAAGAGCCGCCTGCTGGACCTGCTGCGCAGCTTCGTGGTGTTCGAGGACGATGGCCGGTCCGTGGCGAAGAAGATCGCCGCGTATCACCAATACCACGCGGTCAACAAGGCGGTGGATTGCACCCTCCGGGCGGCCTCGCCGAAGGGGGACCGCCGGATCGGCGTGGTATGGCATACCCAGGGGAGCGGCAAGAGCCTGTCGATGGTCTTTTACGCCGGCAAGATCGCGCAGGAGCCGGCGATGGCCAATCCGACCCTGGTGGTGCTCACGGACCGCAACGACCTGGACGGCCAGCTCTTCGGCACCTTCGCGGCCTGCGGCGCGCTGCTGAGGCAGGCGCCGAAGCAGGCGGACGATCGGGACGAGATGCGCGAGCTGCTGAAGGTGGCTTCCGGCGGCGTGGTCTTCACCACCATCCAGAAGTTCCTGCCGGACGAGAAGGGGGAGCGCCATCCTCTGCTCTCGAACCGGAGCAACATCGTGGTGATCGCGGACGAGGCCCACCGCAGCCAGTATGGTTTCACCAAGGGTTTCGCCGGCCGGGTGCGCGACGCCCTGCCGAACGCGAGCTTCATCGGCTTCACCGGCACGCCCATCGAGATCGGAGACCGCAGCACGCCGCTGGTCTTCGGCGATTACATCGACGTCTACGATATCCAGCAGGCGATCGACGACCGGGCCACGGTGCGCATCTACTACGAGGCGCGCATGGCGAGGCTCGCCCTGAAGGAAGAGGAACGGCCGCGGATCGATCCGGACTTCGAGGAGGTCACGGAGGCCGAGGAAGAGGCGAGCCGGGAGCGCCTGAAGAGCAAATGGGCGCAGATCGAAAAGCTGGTGGGCGCGCCGCATCGGGTCGCGCTGGTGGCCGAGGATCTGGTACGGCACTTCGAGGCGCGCGACGCCACTCTCGACGGCAAGGCCATGGTGGTGGCGATGAGCCGCCGCATCTGTGTGGATCTCTACAAGGCGCTGATCGCCCTGCGGCCGGACTGGCACGACGAGGACGACGCCCGGGGCGCGATCAAGATCGTGATGACCGGCCAGGCGTCCGACGATGCCTCATGGCAGCCGCATATCCGGCCGAAGTCGGGGCGGGACAGAATCGCGAAGCGGTTCAAGGACCCGACCGATCCCCTGAAGATCGTGATCGTGCGGGACATGTGGCTCACCGGCTTCGACGTGCCGTCGCTGCACACGATGTACGTGGACAAGCCGATGCACGGGCACACGCTGATGCAGGCCATCGCGCGGGTGAACCGGGTGTTCAAGGACAAGCCGGGCGGCCTGGTGGTGGATTACCTGGGGCTCGCGGAAGAGCTGCGCCAGGCCGTGGCGAGCTACACCGCGAGCGGCGGCCGAGGCCGGGCGAAGGTGGACATCGAGGAAGTCCTTCCCGTGCTGCGGGAAAAATACGAGATCCTGCGCGACATGCTGCACGGCTTCGACGTGGAGGCCGTGCTCACCGGTCCAGCCTCGAAGCGGAGCTCGGGAGTCGCGGCGGCCATGGACTACGTGCTCGGGCTGCCGGACGGCCGGAAGCGCTATCTGCAGGCGGTGGCGGACCTCTCGAAGGTGTTCGCGCTGGCCGGCGCCAATGAACAGGCGAGGGCGATGCTCGACGAGGTCGCCTTCTTCCAGGCGGTGCGGGCGGGCATCCTCAAGCGTACGACGGGCGAGGGGAGGCGGTCGCCGGAGGATCTGGACGCGGCCATCCGCCAGATCGTCTCGCGGGCGGTGGTCTCGGACCAGGTCGTGGACGTGTTCGCGGCGGCGGGCCTGAACAAGCCGGAGATCTCCATTCTTTCCGACGAGTTCCTGGAGGAGGTGCGCGACCTTCCGTACCGGAACCTCGCGGCGGAGCTCCTGCAACGGCTTCTCAACGACGAGGTCAAGCGGCAGGAGAAGAAGAACCTGGTCCAGGCGCGCTCGTTCGCGGCGATGCTGGAGGAGGCGATCCGGCGCTATCAGAACCGGTCGATCGAGACGGCGCAGCTCATTCTCGAGCTGATCGACATGGCCAAGGAATTCCGCCGGCGAGAGCGCCGGGGCGAGCCGCTCGGCCTCACCGAAGAGGAGCTCGCCTTCTACGACGCCCTGGAGACGAACGACAGCGCGGTGGCCGTGCTCGGCGACGAGACCTTGCGGACCATCGCCCGCGAGCTCACCCGCACCGTCCGCGCCAACGCGACGATCGACTGGAGCCTGCGGGAGAGCGCGCGGGCGCGGCTCCGATTGACGATCAAGAAGCTGCTCGCCAAGTACCGCTATCCGCCGGACAAGCAGGATCGGGCCACGCAAACCGTGCTGGAGCAGGCGGAGCAACTCGGAGACTTCTTCGTCGAGACGGGGGCCAACGAGCCGGAGCCGGATAAAGTCCGACCGTTCCGTATCGTGCCTCTTGAGGAGCTCAAGCCGTTCGAGAACGCGGTACCGGTGTACGACCTGAAGATCGCCGCCGGCCGCTTCAGCGCCGAGCTCGAGCCCAGCGTCGGTCTCCAGGGAGAGGAGACGGCGCATCCCGAGCGCTTCGAATGGGCCGAGCTCCCGGACTACTACCGGCCGCGGCCGGGGATGTTCGTGGCCCAGGTGAATGGAGAGTCGATGAACCGGCGGATCGCGAACGGCGCCTGGGGTCTCTTCCGGCTGAATCCTCACGGGAGCCGAGAGGGCAAGACGGTCCTCGTCCAGCACCGCGAGATCCAGGACACGGATCTCGGCGGCCACTTCACCCTCAAGAGGTATCACAGCGAGAAAGCCCAGAATCCGGATGGCACCTGGGAGCACACCCGCATCGTTCTGAGCCCGGATACGACGGCGGAAGGATACCAGCCGATCGTCATCAAGGCATCAGGAGACGAGGAGGTGCGGGTGATCGCGGAGTGGCTGGGAGTGGTGGCGTAGGGGGATCGACGCCACCACTCTACAGATCTCATCTTCTCGAGAGCTGTTCCCGACAGCATCCGATCTCAATAGCCAAACTTCCACCAACAACCTTTATTCGCTGACTTGATCGGAGGAAATCTCTCACCTTTGGTGAGCGGGATGTCTCTTTCATTGTCTGTCGGAGAGGGGTACGACGTCCCGTCCGTGTAGCCGTCGAAGAGATAATGTCCGGTCTTGGGGCACTCCTCTCCGGTTTTATAGCGATCTGCCATGGCGCTGCTCCTTTCTCATCCCTTGGGCGGGTACGGATCCTTCCCGTGACTGTCCGAGCTGGCGATCTGCCCGTCCTTGTTGTGAATTTTTAGCTCTGTCTCCTGGCTTCGGCTGATCTCGCGGCCGGCGTCGATCGCGTCCTGCTTGTTATCGAAATGACCGCTGGAGCGTTCTGCGCCGCCGCGCTTGACATCCCAACCCCCTTTCGGATTGGGCACCACGTGATGGGTTTTAGATTTGGGCATCCGTAAAACCTCCAGATCTGAGTTGGAGCTCTCCCGGCAGTCGGTAGAGCCGGAACACCCTCCTCAGGAGAGACACGCTCGTCGATTTTTTGTTGAGTCGCCGCCGCAGCCGTGGGAACAATAGGGCTCGGTGGCTCGGAGGGGGACGGGGAGGGCGGCGCGGTCCGCGGGAGAGGCGGGAGGTTGGACGAGAGCATCGGCCTTCCGCATGCCCTGCCCGATCGAGCGCGAGCCGACACCCTTCCTCAGTGAAGGCGCACGTTGAACCTACGCTCAGAAAGGGAGACTTCATGGTCAAGAGACGGAATCTGCTGATCCTCCTCGTCGCGGCTCTCGGGTTCGCCTGCTGGTTGACCGGGGCTCCGGCGGCCAAGGCCGGCGCGGAGGATTGCTGCACGGATCTCCAGGGGCAGGCCTGCGCCCCGTTCGAGTCCCCCATCGACTGCAACTGGGGGGCGTACGGGCCGGGGTATTGCCAGTGCTACGCCCGCAAGTGGGAGTGCTACTCGTACGTTTCCATTCCCTATCCGCCTGACCAGCCGATCTGCTACTGAGAGCGAAGAGTGCCGCCCCGGGCCGAGCAATTTCTCGCCGATCATCCGGATACCCAGGGGCGGCTGATGGGGTGCTCCCCGGAGGATGGTCTGCACCTGAACCTCGATCGCCGAGCCCAGGACTCCGATCTCCTCGACCAGTTGCCAGGGGAAGGATTCCAGGACCAGAAACTCGGCCTGTTTGCCCTTCTTCACGAGAGGATCCCGGAAGTCCGACGCTGCGACGGCGGTCCAGTCGATCTTGTCGAGGTTGCCGAGGTCGGCGTAGAAGTCGGTGTAGTACGCGCCCGCATTGCTGGTGCTGAAGATTCCGCGTCGCACCCCACCCACTGTAGAGACGCCCTCTAACCGGCGCTTCGCTGTAGAATCCCCCCGATCCACAAACCGGCCGGCCGCGATCCGGCCGATTTCCCGTACGGCACCGGCACATGGGCCGGGCCCCATCCTCATGCAAGAGATCTACGTATCCACCGACGTCGAAGCCGACGGCCCGATCCCGGGTCCCCACTCCATGGTGAGCCTCGGCTCCGCGGCGTTCACGGCCGCGGGCGAGCTCCTGTCCACCTTCTCCGCCAACCTCGAGCTGCTCGAGGGGGCCGCGGGCCACCCCACGACGATGGACTGGTGGGCCAGGAACCCCGAGGCCTGGCTGCAGACACGGACCGACCTCGAGCCGCCCCCCGCGGCCATGCGCCGGTACGTGGCCTGGCTCAAGGAGCTGCCGGGACGTCCTGTCTTCGTCGGCTATCCGGCCGCCTACGATTTCCTCTTCGTCTATTGGTACCTGATCCGCTTTACCGGCGAGAGCCCGTTCAGCCACTCGGCGCTGGACATCAAGACCTTCGCCATGGCGCTGCTCGGTCTCCCTTACCGCGACTCGACCAAGCGCAACATGCCCCGCCGCTGGTTCTCCGACGCCCGCCACACCCACGTCGCCCTGGACGACGCCATCGAGCAGGGGCGGCTCTTCTGCAACATGCTGGCGGAGAGGAAGCAGGAGCCGCCCGCCGGCGGGGCTTGAAAGAGGATCTCCGGAGGACGGGAGCTCAGGGTCTCCGGCCTCAACCCAGTCCCGGTCCCGGAGGCTGGGGCTTGCGGTGCGGGTAGCACGAGCCCCTGTTTGGCCCTCCATGCTGGCGAGGTTCTGGGCTGGCGAGGTTCTGGCCGCCAGGCCGCTGGCGAAGGACTCTCGCTTAGTGCTCTGGACCGCAATTACGATGACGTATCCCTGCCGTGAGGTGGCGCGCCGTAGCGTTCCTAGCGCGGCCTTTCAGGCCGCCTGGGGATGGATCTTCCGTCTCTCCCCCAGGCTTCGGTGAAGACCTTGGCGATGGACCGGCCTCTCAGGCGTTCCAATCCCGCCTTATCTCCACGGCCCACCCGGCGCCCACGAGGCCGGGAGCTCGCCTCCCTCCAAGAGAGCCTCGTAGGGCCGGGCCAGGAATTCACGGATGGCCTCTCCCGCGGCGGCAAAGTCTTGCGGTGCATTGCGCAGACCATTTTTCGCCAGGTATGTCCGCCACCGCCCTGCACGAACCTCATCGGCAAAGAACGCCTCGGGGAGCGGGAGAGCCTCGGGCAGGGGTGTGCGGCGCCTCGTGAAGGTGGCAGCAATGGCCCGAGTCAGAGTTGGGCCCTCAAACGAAAAGAGGGTGGAAAGGGCGAACAGGTCGTAGAAGTCTTTCAGACGGCTGTTCGCGTCTCCCAACACCGCGGCGGCATGAAGCTTCTCGGCGACGACACTCTCCCGCGAGTAGGCCCGAATCCGTGGAGCAGGGCCTTCAAGTAGAACGGGAAACGTCTTTTCCTCGGGACCAGGAACGACGACATCACCAAAACCGATATCCACCTGAACGCGGATTCGTGCCTTGTCGAGGCGCGCCTCGAGCCGGACCCTGAGGCCACCGTACTCCGCCGCATCGCGGATCTTCTCGCTACGAACGGTATCGGGAAGGAAGACCAACCCGTCATCCTTCACCTCGATCGAGCAGAGGGAGCGGAAGCAGTCGTTCACCGCCTCAGCCGTGTCTGCCCCATAGCCGAGCAGATCGAGATCGCGAGTGGGGCGATAGATCTCTCCTCCCCAGACGAGGTAGAGCATGGCACCCTTGAGGACAAACCGATCATGGGCCGGCGATTGGGAGAGCCGGAAGAGCAGCCGTTCGATGGCATAGCGCTGGAGAGTGAGTTGGTAATCCTCGCCGAGGCTCTGGGAGCGCTGAAGCAGCCGCTGACTGACGGAGGCCGCGATGTTGGTAGGTTTGCGGGTCAAGAGACGATCGCCTCGACATAGGGCAGGATCACGCCACGCACCCGGCCCACCTCGGCGATGCGCAGGATCTCCGTCACGCTGGCGCGACGTGAGGCGAGGGCGTCCCGGAGCGCTTCGAGGGCCACGTCGAGCCCGATCTTGTTTCGGTAGCGAAAGCAGTCCACCACGGTCCGCGCGGGCGAGGTGATGTGCACGGGCACCCCTTGGATCTCGCGGGTTTCCACGCCATAGGTCAGCATCGGCCCCGAGAAGCGCACGACATGGACAGGCAGCCCGGCGAGCTGGGGCTTTCTCACTTTGCGGTCGAGGGCGATCCAGACCTCCCGGGGTGCCTGGGTGCCGAGGCCGTGCATGTGCAGCGCTGTGAGCAGGCACACAATGGCGTTGGGAGCTCCGGCTGCCACCCTGACGATGGTTTCGTGCTCGGTGAGCTGGGCGCCGGTGATCCGGTAGAGCCCCCGCCCCACAAGCTCGGCCGTGCCCTGGCGCAGCCAGAGGCGAAGCCGGCTTCGTGGGATGCCGAGGGCTTCCAGGTCCTGGGGACGGAACACCGAAGCAAGCTGGGATTCGGCGCTGGCCCTATTCGGAGAGGCATGCTTTTCCATGGGCTCCATGGTAGCCCAAAGAGTCGGCAGTTAGAGACAAGTGCCGACGTTTTCGTCATCCGGGCGGGCGGAGTGGACGAGAGCTGCCAGTGCTATCGGGGCGGGCGGCTCGGCACGCAGGCTATTCTCCGCCGAGCCAGCCCCGCTCTTGAAGGGCATCCCAGGCGGAGCGGATGTGGGCCGGGGTGAACATGCGCTTCCGGTCGCTCCAGGCGTACGTCTTCGCCACGGCTTCTTCGACGGTCGAGGCCGCCTCGTGTGTCTTCACCCAGTGAACGGTGGAGAGGAGCTCCATTCCGAAGGGTGTTTCGAACCCTTCGATCAGGGCCACCACTCGCTGGAAACGCGCCCGTGTGTCCGGATGATCCGCGAGGAATTGCTCGGCCTGGCTCAAGCTTCCGGGAAGGAGCTCGATCTGCTTGTGCGGCCGATCCTCCGCGTCTCCATAGCCCTGGATGAAGTGGCCTTCGATGTGGCTGAGCACGTGGCGCAAATTCTGTGCATAGGGGCCATAGGGCCCCTTCTGGAACCGCAACCGGAGATTCTCGCCGGACTCCTGCATGAAGTACATGAGCTTGTGGATCTCGAGCAGCGTCACGGTCGGGTCCATGACCGCCGCGAGATAGCGGCGAATCAGGCCGATGAGGGCGGCGCGGCCGACGGTCATCTCGGGTGGGCGCTGGTCTTTGACCATCTCTCCGGCGTCCGGCGCACCCGCGGGCTCGAACAGCAGCACCTTGACGCCTGGCAGGTCCTGGAACGCCGCTTCGATCCGCGGCCGGACATCGCGCCAATCCAGCCCACCCAGGCCACAACCCAGCGGGGGGATCGCGATCGACCGGATGCCCCGCACGCGGACCTCCTCCACCAGGGCCACGAGACCGGTTTCAATGTCCTCCATCCGGCTCTTGCCCTTCCAGTGCCGCTTGGTCGGGAAGTTGATGACGTAGCGAGGGTGGGTCAGGCGTCCGAGGTCGTACACCATCATCCTGCCGGGTTGTACCTCTCCCCGGTCGCACATCGCTTTGTAGGCGATGAAATTCTCTGGGAATGCCTTGCGGAATTGGAGAGCGATGCCGCGCCCCATGACCCCGACGCAATTGACGGTGTTGACCAGAGCCTCGGCGTCCGCCTTCAGAATGTCGCCTCGCTTGAGCTCGATCATGCCCGGCGCCTCCCTGGCTAAAAGTACCACATCCGCCTGACGCGGACGGGCGGCTGATGGGGTCGGCGCCCCTGGGCGTCCGCCCAGCCACCGTGGCCTTCAGATCCGCCACCAAGTGCACGATGGGGCCCTGTCCACCACGGTAAGTGAGCTCCGGACACCGGCTCGCAGGATCTCCGGCAGGTTGTCCACGTGGGTAATGTGGTAGATCTTCGGGTGGTCCGGGATGCGAGGCATGGACGCTTAGTTTTGGCATATCCCGCCTTCACCGCTTCGACTGCCGCCACCCGTTTTCCCGCGCCTCGGCCTCGGTGCAGAACCAGGCCTCTCCCTGGGCCGGGGAGATGACGGTGGAGTCGTAGTACCGCTGGCCGGGGAGGTGGTAGATGCGCTCACCGGTCCTCATCGAGATGTTCCCCTTGATCACGCAGCCGGGCGGCGGCTCGGCACAACCATGAGGACAGCCGGTTTCGGTGGGCTCGGCGGGAGGTGCGGGAGGGGGAGCGGGCGGCGCGATCCGGGGGAGCGGCTTCGGGGGTTCCAGGACGTGGGGCGCCGGCGCGGGCGGGGCCGGCGGCGCGCCGGGGATCCGCGTCAGGGAGACGACGAGCCCGGCGGCGAGCAGGAGAGGCAGGACGATCGCGGAAACCGGAGCCCGGAATCTCGGTCTCCTCCTCCACCGGGCGATCCCGGAGGCGGCGCGCTCGATCCCCATGGTCGTGATCCCAAGCGAAAAACAGGATCTCCAAGACATATTGGAGCCCTGGAGGTCCAGACACCCGGTCGCGGAATTTGTTGAGCACGGTTTTCGGCAACCCGGCCCCCCCGGCTCGCCTCCAGCCCCTCCGAGCACACGGAAAGGTAGAGGTCGCGCACCTCTTCAACTCGGAAAGGAGACCGAATGAAGCCCAGACTGTTGCTGATGTTCGCCTTGCTGACGCTGATGGGACTCTCTCTCGCGGGCGCCGCGATGGCGGAGCCGGCCCTGTCGCAGGCCGCTCCGGCGGTGGATGCGAGCCCGTCCACGGCGTCTTTCCTCTGCAGCCTGAACCAGTCCGTCGCCACGCCGGAGGGCGTCGCCGGCCTCAACCCGGCCCCGGTCCTGAAGGCGGGGACTTGCGGTCCGTGCAGCCTGAGCCCGTGTGTGGGCGCGACCAACGGGGTGACGGCTTGCTCGCTCGGGACGCGCTTGGGGAGGTGCCAGGACGTCTATGGAGACATCTGCACGGGCGGCACCCTGAAGTGCCAGTGCTGGAGCGGGCCTCTCCCGTAACCGCGGACGACCGAGAGCCTCAGAATCCCGGGGATACGACCCCACCCACCCAGGGCGGCCCACATAGGGCCGCCCCTACATCCCCCCTCCCTATTTTCAGAACAGGGGGCGAACCCGGAGGAGGGCGCGATACACGATTTCCGCGACTCCGTGCCATCTCTGTGTAACTCTCTGAAAAGATAGGGGCTTCCGCCTACAGCGAGACGATTTTGGATGGTACCATCCCGGTCCGGATCGATCCGGACGAGATGACCATTCCCCTCCTCCCACGACCTCCTGGCCCTGCTGGACCGCCTGGAGCTCGAGATCGCCGACGATCTCGAGACCCAGTGGCTCGACTTCAAGCCCTGGCAGGGGGTCAAGGAGGACATGAAGGTGGCGGTGGAGTATGCCGCCTGCTTCGCCAACGCCGAGGGCGGCGCCGTCGTGTTCGGGGTGGCCGACCGGACACGGGGCCGCGCCAAGGCGATCCACGGCGCCTCGGGGTACGATCTCGACACCTGGCGGCGGGGGATCTTCGACAGCACCCGTCCGAATCTCGCGGTGGAGGTCGAGGAGCTGCGGGTGCCCGAGGGGACGGGCCGCCTGCTCGTGGTCCGGGTCCCCCGCGGAGAGCATCCGCCCTATGGGACGGCGCAGGGGCTCTTCAAGCAGCGCGTCGGGAAGAATTGCATGCCGATGGACGGCCAGAGGTTCGTCAAGTCGCGGATCGCGACCGGAGCGATGGACTGGAGCGGCGAGCGGTCGCGGGAGCTCACCATCGCCGATCTCGACGCGGTCGAGAGCAGATGGTTAGCAGGCTGGCCTCTCCCCTGTTGGGCCGCGCGATCAAAAGACGGTAAGTGCCTTTTTTCTTGTAGTTTACGAGGATGGTCGATGATTAACAATGCTTAGCAGTCAGGGGCGGTGCCCAGGCGGCACGGGTACGAACGCTACCGCCCC
>DASXJP010000351.1:0-3792 GCA_036497345.1 Thermoanaerobaculia bacterium | reverse complement strand
CTGCAGGTGGACGACTTCGGCGTCCCTATCGACGTCCTCTGGTTCCGCCTCTCGAAGAGCACGGACGAGCCCTCCCAGGCCCTGGGGCGGGTCCGCAACGGCAAGATCCTGGTCACCATCGACCGCGGGGACTACTTCCAGTGCGGCATGATCATCCCCAAGGGCGCCTTCGAGGAGATCCAGCGCCAGGGCCTGGAGGCCTTCCGCGCCGGCATCGTGAGCGCCGCCCCCTTCCTGGCGGACGCCGTCCACGAGCTCGACGATTGGGATCAAGTCAAGCTGCTGACCGTGCAGGTGAACCGCCTCCGCCGCTGGTACCGTCCCGGCCTGCTCTGCATCGGCGACGCCGCCCACGCCATGTCCCCCGCCGGAGGAGTGGGCATCAACCTGGCGGTCCAGGACGCGGTGGCCACGGCCAACCTTCTCGCCGCCAAGCTGAAGCGGGCCCAAGTGACCGCGGACGACCTCCGCCGCGTGCAGGAGCGCCGGGAGATGCCGGTCCGCCGCATCCAGGCGGGCCAGGTCTTCATCCACCGCCGCATGTTCGGCCCCGGCGGCCAGCCCTTCGCCTTCCCCTGGATCGTGCGCAAGCTGATCGGTCTCCTGGCACCGGTGATGCGGAGGGTGGGGGCGCGGGTGGTGGGGGTGGGGTTCAGGCCGGAGCGGGTGGAGACGCCCGCGGTTTGATCAATCTTCAGCGGCAAACCCCAGGAATCCCCGCACCGCCTCCCCCACCTCCGGCCGCCTCTCCGCCACCGGCACGTGCCCCGCGCCTTCCACGGCGACCCAGCGCGAGCCGGGGATCGCCTCGTGCACGGCGCGGACGTGGGCGACCGGGGCGACCGGGTCCGCGGTGCCGGCGAGGACGAGCGTGGGCACGCGGATCGTCGAGAGCCATTGGCGGGAATCGAATTTCCAGAGCTCAGGCATCACTCGGCGCATGCCTTCGGAGACCGCCATGGGCGAGACCAGCAACGCGGGTCCGTTGCGGCGGCGGAAGACCGAGCCCACGTTCTGGATCTCGGTCCATTCGGAGTCGTCCGCCGGGCTTGCTTCCCGGTGGGATTCCGGGTCCAGGAGGCCGGCGGTCTCCAGGGCGGTCCGCCAGGCGGGGAAGAACGGGCTCAGCACACAGACGGGATCGGCGAGCCTCTCCCGGAAGCAGGGGCAGGCCCCTTCCACGATGATCCCCGCGAGGGCTTCCGGATACCGGTGCGCGTAGATCTGCGCCAGCCAGCCGCCTCCCGACATCCCCCAGAAGACCCACCTTTCGCGATCGAGGCTCCGGCGGACGGCCTCGAGGTCGTCCACCATCTCTTCGAGCGTGGGGCGACCCGGGCTCACGCAGACGACCCGGACCCCCGACGCGGCGGCCAGGAGCTCGGCGGCTCCCTCTCCCAGGGGCTCGGCTGGATGGGCGGCGCAGACGGTCAGAGCGGATTCCGCTCCCCCGCTGGCGTAGATCTCGATCTCGCCGCGAGCGGTTTCGAGTTGGCGCTTTTCGATGGACATCTGGGGATTTTACCGCCCGTAGATCCCGTCCACCACCTCGCTCACCCGCACACTGCGCTCGATCTCGGGATCGAACCGCTTCGATCCGGCGAGCCGGCGCGCCCAGTCCAGGATGGCCTTGCCCAGCCAGCCCTTGGATTCGCGGGTGACCACCTCGCCCGATCGCCCCCGGAAGCGCTCGAGCTCGAAGTCGTAGAAGCTGCCGCCGACGTTGCGGAATTCGGCCCCCCCCGCGGTGCCGAGAAGGGCGGCGCGGATGGCGCAGTCGCGGCCGGCGTGGGCGTTCCAGCTCACGGCGAGCGAGGCCACAGTGTGGCCGTCGTCGAGGTCGAGCCAGGCGCTGGCGAAGTCGTCCACCGTGGTCTGGCCCGCGGGGGTGACGCGGCCCAGCGAGAGGCGCTCGCCGTGGCGGAAGGCCCCTCCCCGCACGCGGCGGATCGCCGGATCGTCCAACAGCCAGAAGGCGAGGTCGATCAGGTGCACCCCGAGGTCCATCAGGGCGCCGCCGCCGGCCAGACGGGGGTCGAAGCACCAGGGCTTGTCCGGACCGTAGGCGTTGTGGAAGACCAGCTCCAGGCTGAAGATCCGGCCCAGCTCGCCCGCCTCGACCAGACGTTTGAGCTCGCGGGCGCCCTCCGTGAAGCGGTAGGAGTAGTCGACGCCCAGCAGGCGGTCGGCCTTGCGGGCGGCGTCCACCATGTCGCGGGCCTCGCGGGCGTCGAGGGCCAGGGGCTTCTGGCAGAAGACGGCGAGCCCCCGTTCCAGCGCCGCCAGGGTCTGCGGCGCGTGGAGGGCGTTGGGGGTGGCGATCACCAGGCCGTCGAGCCCCATCTCCTCGGCGCGTTCGAGCAGGCCTTCGTATTCGGTGAAGCGGGCCGCCTTGGGGTGGGCATCCCCCGCCTGCGCCAGGCGCTCGGGGACCGACTCGCAGACGGCCGCGATCTCGGCCGCTCCAGCCTCGGCCAGGGCGTCGAGACGCATCCGCCCGATCCAGCCCAACCCGACGAACCCCAGCCGGGGCGCGCTCACGCCCGCGCCTCCGGCAGCACGACCGACTTCAGGAACCCCTCCGGCCGCTCCTCGGAGGTCGCGAAGGCGCGGTTGATCTCGGCCAGCGGGAAGGTGTGGGTGATGAGCGGCTCCAGGTCGAGCCCGCCCGCGGCCAGCAGGCGCACCCCTTCTTCCATCCCCCGCCTGTAGATCGCGGGATCGCGCTCGTGGGCGTTGATGACGTCGATCCCCCGCCAGTTCCAGAGCTGCATGTTGATCGTGCGGGGGCCGTCCTGATGGTACCCGGCCACGATCAGCCGGCCGCGCACCCGGGTCAGCTCGCCGCCGAGGTCGAGCGGGCGCGGCTTGCCGGTGGCCTCGATCACCACGTCGGCCATCCGGCCGCCGGTGACGGCGCCGATCCGGTTGTGGACGTCGTCGTCATAGGTGAGCGATTCGTCGACGCCCAGCCGCTCCGCCATCTCCTCGGAGAGCCGGCGGCGGGAGATGGTAATGATTTTCGAAGGCCGCGAGGGGGACGGCGCCTGGGGATTTCTGAGGAGCTGGAGCAGCAGGGCGCCCAGAAAGCCGGTGCCGAGCAGGACCACCACGTCCCCCTCCTTCACCCCCGCGCGGAGGGAGACGTTGACGGCGCAGGCCACCGGCTCGCCCAGCACCACCCGGTCGGAGAGGGAGGGGGGGAGCGGCACGACGTCCGCGGCGCGGGCGACGTCGTACTCGGAGTAGGAGCGGTAGGTCAGCGCGGTCACCGGATCGCCGGGCTCGAGCCCCTGGACGCCGGACCCCAGCGCCTCGACGGTGCCGAACACCTCATGCCCGGGAGCGCCGGGCTGCATGGGATATTCGATCCCTTGAAGCCCTTTCCACGGCCCCATGTCGGAGCCGCACACGCCACAGCCACGGACCTTGAGGAGCACCTCCCCCTCTCCGAGGGCGGGAGCCTCCAGCGCGTCGATTTGGAACCGGCGAGGCTCCAGCAGGGTTGCGGATCGCATTCGTCGTTCTCTCCTGGAGTGAAAAAGGCCGAAACGGCAGGTACGGCGCGGGGAGGGGGTATGCAGGTTTCGGGCCGAACCCTCACCCCTGCCCCTCTCCCGTCCCCTCCCGCCCTCCCTCACTGGGAGAGGGGGACTCAGTTGAGGCGGTGGTGCAGGTAGTACACGGTCAACCTGGAATGGCGGTTTCTGTAGGGGCGGCCCTATGTGGCCGCCCTGGGTGGGTGGGGGCGTCTGGCAGGGACCTCCCCCACCCAGGGCGGCCACATAGGGC
>DASXJP010000350.1:0-3356 GCA_036497345.1 Thermoanaerobaculia bacterium | reverse complement strand
ACATCGGAGGCGTTGGCGATGAGGATGCCTTCAAAGTTCGCGTTCTTGATTTTGAGACCCGCTATCAGCACATTGGCCAGACCGATGTTGGGAGCCGCGGACATGCCGTTGATGAAAATGCCGTTGGCGCGGCCGGTCGCATCGATGACGGGCTGGATGTTCCCCGGGCCGACGAGCGAAAGCGGCTTGGTGATGGTGACCTGCTCCTTGTAGGTGCCTGGCGCGATCTGAATGGTGTCTCCCGGTGAGGCCGCGGTGACGGCAGCGCCGATGGTGGATTTACAGCCGGACGTTCCGCCGGGATTGACGCACAGGGTAGCGGCGGCGGCCAGGCCGGAAGCTCCGCATATAACGACAAAAGCGAGCCCGAGGAGTCGCGGCCAAAAGTGGCCAGGGCGGATGGTTTGCACGTGATTCGACATTGGTTTTCTCCAAAATTTGCGCATGCGTGGTCGCGGGTTAACCCGAGGTGTCTTGGATTTCTGAGAAGAGCCCACTGAAGCCCGGGAAAGCGAAACGATAGTAGGCCGGCTGAAGACGGTTGGCAAGCGCTCAGGGGAGGGCGCGTCCTGCGTTCCCATGGCAGTATTTTTGAGAGGGAGCAGCGATAGACCACGCTTGAGCCGGGCGGTTTTTTCCCGAGAATGGGAAAGAACGTACCCCAGGGCCTAAAGGCCCGATGATTTGGTGGGTTTGATGTATGGGCTAAAGCCCATACCTACCAGTCGAGCCCGACGGGAGTATCGATCAGGATCAATCTTCTGTCCTGCGCCGCGGCGTAGCTTCGGCCGCCGGATCGCTTGCTCCGAGAGCTGCCAGCCGGCGGGCAGCCTCGTTGCGGACAAGCCGGGTGAGTGCTTCTGGTTGGTGGGGGGATTTCTGCGCGGACGTGGGAGAGAGGCGCCAGTTGGCCAGGATGGTGTCGATCGCGGCTCTCACTTCTTCTCGCGCCGCGGTACGTTCGATTCCCTTGGATAGCAGTTCGTCGTAGTTTGTGTGGCGGTGGCGTATGGCGGCGATGACGGCCGCTGTGAGTGCGGCGGGGTCGAGGCCGCGGCCGGCTTCTGAGCGGCCGACACGACCGCTTCCCCGCACGGCGGTGTGTTCGGCAATGGCCACGCGCTCGGCTGGGGGGCAGCTGGGGAAGAGGTCCGCGATGCGCGTGGTCATCTGCTCTACGAGGATGCGGTCCTGTTTGTGCCGCTGCCCGGCGGCGCGCTGGCGGGCGGCGGCGCGGTCATCGGCGTCCTCCAGGCACGCGTGCTCGGCTTGCTCGAGCGCGGCGGTTTCTACCAGCAGGCCCTGTCGCTCGTAGCGCTTGCGAGAGCGGCTGAAGCGGACGACTACGGCGGTTCGTCGACTGTGCTTCGAGGCTCGCCGCGTCAAGGCCGTGTCGCCGGCGGGAAGGAATTCCAGGTCGGCGAGGCCGGCGCAGGCCAGGCACAGCGGCTGGTCCGCCTCCATCCGGAGGTACGAGCCTTGCTCCAGGATCGCACCGCATTCCGCGCACTGAGAGTCGCGTGCGATTTCGAACACGACCGGTTGGGGGGCGCGCTTCAGCTTGTCTTCCACTTGGCGGCGGCGGGGTTGCGATAGCTTGGCGGATACGTAACAGAGACAATATCCTTTCTCGATGGCGGGATCGGCGGACTCGGTGAAGCGCAAAGGCTCGGTTCCTGCCCGGGTGGTGCGCACGTATTCGGCTTCGCTGAGAGGAAGGCCTTTCTGCTGTGCCCAGTCGTGAAAGATCGCCAGAGACGAGGAGATCTTGCTGGGACTGCCCTGGATGACGCGCTCGAGGAAATCGACGCGCCCCTGGCGCCAGGCGACAAGGTGGGTGGGGGCGAGCAGGCCCATGCCACACAGCACATCGATGGCGCTCACGTGGTGTTGGCGGGCCAGGGCTGCCTCGGCGGCACGCTCAACGCGCGGTTTTAGATCCTGTCGAGGGAACGACATGGTTGCAGTTTAGTTCGATGAGGGGGTCGTTTGCCAGTCTCCCGGACGTCCACGGGGCGCATGGAATGGCTTTGGATTGTGGAGCGCACCACAGTATTCTGCCTTTATGAAGGCTCGTCTCACTATCGATAAGGCTGGCCGTATCGTTCTTCCAAAGGCGATCCGGGAGGAATTGCGCCTTGAACCCGGCGATGGTCTGGAGTTGGAAAGCGCCAGCGAAGAGATCACCCTGTGGCCGGTTCGGGGAACGGGACCGCTTTCACAAGAGCACGGCGTCTGGGTATTTCGCACGGGCCAGCCAATGGCAGCTCCGATCACAGAAAAAATGCTGCGGCAGATCCGCGAGGATCGCGACTTGGCCAACCTGGGTGGAGACGAGTGAAAGGGTTTCTCGATACCTCGGTCCTGGTGCCGGTGTTTTATGGGGACCCGGTTCACGACGAATGGGGAACATCCTCCTCATTTCCGGAATGAGCCCGTGTGTAACCTGTTGTCACGTCATGAGTGTCCATGGGAGATTCGCTTCGGGGATCCCAGGTCTCAAAGGCGAGACCTGGGGCACCCATCGTGGTTTTCCTGTGAGGTTGGTGGGGAGGCAGATTTTGGTAAGGGCTCAAGCCCGTACCTTTCGGGGTGAAGGTTTGGGTAGAAATAGAAAAGCATGCCTGGGTTTCCCCTGTCGGGCTCTTGGCCCTGGGCTAAAGTACACGAGCCCCATTCGACAAGTTCAGGGCAGGCTCTCCGGTTGGAGGGATGGGTCCTCTTGCGTCATGACAAATCATGATAAAACTAGATGCATCCAGGAGGCGTGGCATGGCGTCTACGCGCCAGAAATTCGCAACTCAGGTGAATTCCGACATCCTCGCTGCCCTGCGTCGGCTTGCTGAAAAGGAAGGCCGGCAATTACAGGCCCTGGTGGACGAGGCTTTGGCAGACCTTATCGAGAAACGAAAGACCGGCCAGCTGCGCACGCACGTTATGCGCGCGTACCTTGGCAGCCACGATAAGTACTCGCCCCTGTACAAAAAGCTAGCGGAGTGACGGACTACCTCACCCCGGCCGAAGTCCTGGCTATCCACGCCGACCAGATCGAGCGCTACGGCGGGACTCACGGGGTTCGCGATCCCGGCCTGCTGGAATCTGCTCTCTTCCGGCCGCAGACCGGCTACTACGCCGACCTCGTTGAGCAAGCCGCAGCACTCTGGGAGAGCCTGTCGCAGAACCACCCGTTCCTCGACGGCAACAAGCGCACCGCCTTTGCCGTTACCTACACGTTTCTTGCGATCAACGGGGCGGAGCTCACCGCGAGTTCCAGCGCGACGCAGCATTTTCTCCTTGGACTTTATGAAGAGAATCGATTTGCCTTCGAGAGACTCTTGCCTTGGCTTCGCAAACAT
>DASXJP010000349.1:0-6650 GCA_036497345.1 Thermoanaerobaculia bacterium | reverse complement strand
CGGCGGCACCGCCGCGATGTTCACGGCGGTCAACGCCGCCTTCCTGAAGCCGCTCCCCTACCCGCAGGCGGAGCGGGTGGCCCTGATCTGGCAGACGTCCAAGCAGTCCCGCCGCGTCCCGGTCTCCATGCTCGACTCCCTGGACTGGACGGCCCGCAACCGGGCCTTCGCGCACATGGCCACCTTCGGCGGCTCGACGGTGAACGTCACGAGCGGCACCTCCCCGGAGCGGGTGGCCGCGGCCTACGTCAACGGCGGCTTCTTTGCCGCCCTCGGGACGGCCCCCCAACGGGGGCGGACGTTCAGCGCCAGCGAGCTCGTCGGCCGCGGCTCCGGCGTGGTGATCGGCGATGGTCTCTGGCGGCGCGTCTTCCAGCGCGATCCCGGTGTGCTCACGCGCACGCTCAGCCTCGAGGGGATCCCCTACCCGGTGGTCGGCGTCATGCCCCCGGGGTTCGCCTACCCCGACGGGGCCCAGGTCTGGCTCCCCCTGCCCGCCAACGACGGCACGGGGCGCTCGGCCCACAACTACAGCGTGGTCGGCCGGCTGCAGCCCGGGGTCTCGCTGGCGCAGGCGCAGGCCGACATGACCGCGGTGGCGGCCGGCCTCGCCCGCGAGTATCCGGCCGACGACGGCGACTTCGGCGTCGCGGTCGTCCCCCTGCGCCAGGACCTGCTGGGCCCCACGGGACCGATCCTGTTGCTCCTGCTGGGCGCCGTCTCCTTCGTCCTGCTGATCGCCTGCGCCAACGTCGCCAATCTCCTCCTCGCCCGCTCGCTGGCTCGCCGGGGCGAGGTCACGGTGCGGCTGGCGCTGGGGGCGGACCGCCTGTCCCTCATCCGGCCCTTCGTGATGGAGAGCATCCTGCTCTCGCTGCTCGGCGGCGCCTTGGGCCTCGCGATCGCGGCGGCCGGGAGCCGCTTCCTGGCCGGCCTCGCTCCCGCCCAGGTGCTCGATCCGGAGCGGCTGCACATCGACGGCGCCGTCCTCCTCTTCACCTTCCTGGTGGCGCTGACCGTGGGGTTCCTGTGCGGCATCGTCCCGGCGCTGCGGGCCTCCCGCCAGGACCTGCGGACGGCCCTGTCCTCCGGAGGGCGGGGCACCACCGAGGGGCGCCGGGGGATGCGGGCTCTCATCACGGCTGAGGTCGCCGTGGCGTTCGTGCTGCTGATGGGCGCCGGCCTTCTGCTGCGCAGCGCCTGGCGGCTGGAACGGGTCGATCCGGGCTTCCAGCCTCACGGCATCACGGTCCTCCGCTTCGCCATGGGAGGGCTCCCCAGCTCGCACTACAACGATCCGTCGTGGCGGTCGCGCTTCTTCCACCAGCTTCTCGACCGGATAGCCGCCGTGCCGGGCGTCCGCCAGACCGGGGCCATCAACGAGTTGCCGCTCTCCGATCCGGGGTCCAACGGCACCCTGGAGCTGGAGCTGCGGGCCGGCGAGGATCCCGGGCAGGTCCACACCGCGGACTATCGCCTGGTGGGCGGCCGCTATCACGCGGTAATGGGCATCCCGCTGTTGAGCGGCGAGGCGTTGCCGGCGGACCCGCGGCCGGAAGGCCCGAAGGTCGCCGTGGTCAACGAGCGCCTGGCCCGGGACCTCGGAGGCATCCAGCAGGCGCTGGGGCGCCGCGCCGCCATGTCCGGCATGGACGGGGTCGAGGAGAAGGCGACCATCATCGGGGTGGTCGGCAACGTCCACCACCGCGGCCTCAACGTGGATCCGGCCCCCGAGGTGTACTTCCCATTCACGCAACGGTCGCTGCGCACCTGGACGATGTCCGTGGTGGCGCAGACCGCGGGACCGGCGGAGGCGATCGCGCAACGGATGCGGGAGGAGGCGCGGACGCTCGACCCGGGGCTCCCCGTCGAGATCCGGACGATGGACGGCGTGCTGGCGCAGAGCCTGGCGGAAGCCCGCTTCCGCTCCCGGCTGCTGGCCAGCTTCGCGGCCACGGCGCTGCTGCTCGCCAGCGTCGGGGTCTTCGGCGTGGTCGCCTACGCCGTGCGCCGCCGCCACCGGGAGGTGGGCATCCGCATGGCGATGGGCGCGGACCACCTGGCGGTGTACGCGCTGGTGATCCGCGAGGGGATGATCCCCGTCGCCCTCGGCATGGCCTGCGGGCTCGCCGCCGGTCTCGTCCTGACCCGCCTGCTCGCGAGCCTCGTCTTCCAGGTGAACGTCACCGATCCCGTCACCTTCCTGGCCGTCGCGCTCGTGCTCGCGGTCACGGCGTTGATCTCCACCTACCTCCCCGCCCAGTGGGCCACGGAGGTGAATCCGGTGGAGGCGCTCCGGGCGGAGTAGTCGGGCGCGGGGCCCTCCTAGGACGCGGGCTCCGGGCTCGCGGCGTTCTTGATCGCCGCCCAGATGCGGCCGGGCATGCGGGTGAGCAGAGCGCCCCGCTCGTCCTCGGAGAGGTCCGCCCCCGCCGCGACCGTCTCAGGGCTCCGGTCGAAGCGCATCAACAGGCCGGGCTCCGTCGCCGCGGCCACGATGAGATCCGCCAGCGCGCTTCGGTTGGGGGTCCCTTCGTACGTGCGCGGCTGGATGTCCTTGACCCTCTCGGCCTCCTGGCTCTGCGGCTGGATGGGGATCAGCCCCAGGCGCCGCACCATCTCCATGTCCAGCTTCGGCTTCCTCTGGGGCGGGATGTAGAGCGTCGACATGTTGGTCACCCGGGCCCCCTGACCCAGCTCGCGCAGCGGCAACCGCTCGATCATGGGCTCGCAGACGGAGAAGACGCTCCCCTGATAATGCACGACCTCACAGTCGGGGTCATAAAACTGATAGAGGTATTCGATCAGGATCGGCAGCTTGCTGACGTCGTCGAGCGAGGTGGGGTTGCCGACCAGGCCGACCTGCCAGATGACCACGTTGTTTTCCGGATGCAGGACCCGGTTGTAGACCAGCAGGTCGGTCGCCTCGTAGAACTGGATGCCCGCCTCGGACGGGTTGAAGCCCACGTCGGCGTAGAGGCAGTCGGAGGCGGAGACGCCGGGCAGCATGCGCGCGGAGTACCCTTCGGCGCGAGCGGTCTTGATCGCCTCGTGCGTGGGCGTCACGAAGACGCCGGGATGGCCGTAGTAGACGCCGCAGACGATCTTGCCCTCCCGGACCGGGCCCATCATCTGCTCGACCATGGCTTGGTAGACGTCAGACCGCTGGAAATGTTGACTGTACAGGCGGGAGAGGTCGACGCTGCCGGGGTAGCTCTTCTGGATCCAGACCTCGGAGGCCGGATCCGACAGCAGATAGAAGATCACGTCGGCCTTGTCGAGCCAGCTCCGGGCCTCGAGAGTCATGTGGGCGATGCTCTTGATCCCGGAGCCCACGATGATCAGCGCGCCCCGCTTCTGCTCGTCCCGGCCCCCCGCCACGCGCTTTTGCGGCAACTGCGCCGGAACGCCCCCCTGATCCGCCGCCACCCGCAGAAATCCTTCCCGCACGAGCCGGCGGGCCAGCACCAGCCGGCTGGCGTCGTCCCGCAGGCGAGGCAGATCGGCGACGCGGAAACGCTGGTGATCGCGGACGAATTCCAGGGCCGGAGCGATGGACAGGGGTCCGTTCACCTCGTTCCAGGCCGTGAGGAGCGCCGCGGTGCGCTCCCTTCTCTGCACCGCGCACTCCACCCCCTGGCGCCGTTCAAGCACAGTATCGATGGAGAGCTCGACCGCCCTGCCGGAATCGGGACGACTGGATGAGGACGCCTTCGGATCTGTCATGACTTCTCCTGTAGCCAATCGGTTGATGTGCGTGCGGTGGCCGCCAGATGGCCGGTCACCGGCGCCAAGAGCTCGCGCAACGAGGAACGGGGGGCCGGCTCGCGGTCCGGCGGGGCGCTCAGGACCTGCCGCCAGAAGCCGGGCTCGGTCTCCGCGAGGTCGCGGGCGGCCCGCCAGAGGATCCGCTGCAGGTGCATCTCCTGAGGGGGAAAGAAGCCGAGCCGGTTCGCCGTCATGTGGAGCTGGCTGTGGCCGATCTGCCAGCGTGTCTCCGGGGCCACCTCCCCGAGCGACTGCGACAGCAGCCTGGCGGCCCGGGGGAGGAAGGCGGCGCTGGGCCAGACCGGCGGCTCCGGGGTGCCGCCGGCCTCAGCCAGCAGGCTCAGCTCGTGCTTGAGCAGAGCCCGATAGTTGTCCCGGCGCGTCTCGAAATCGGTGTCCGCCTTGCTCCAGATCCGGTTGCCGGTCTCCTGGTCCACCGGCAGGCGGTACCCCAGATGCGCCAGAAGCTCCTTCTCGCTCACGGCGAAACCCCAGGCCTGACGAAGAAGCAACCGGAGGGCGATGGCGCCGCGGCGCCCCGGAGAGCTCCAGTTGGGATCGCGGATCGCCTCGAGAGCCTGGGCGCTGGAGATGGCGAAGAAATCCAGGGAGGGGTCGAGGAGCGCCCGCCCACCGTACCGTTCGACCTCCGGCTCGAAAGCAGAGGGCAGCAGGCTGTGGTCCGCATACCATAGCTCGCTCGCTTCCGGGGCGGCGGCCAGGATCGCACGGCTCTCCTGCCGGATCCTCTCCGGATCGAGAGCCGACTCAGACCACCAGCGTTCCAGGAACCGGGCGGCCGCCTCCTGAAGGACGTGGGCGATGGCCCCCGGGACCGCAGTCGGAGTGAGGTGGTACCGAATCCGGATATGGGGGCCGCCCAGGGTATAGCGGATGAAAAAAAAGCTGTCGATGAGCTGGCGCGCGATGAGCTCGGCGATGGCCGGACGGACGAAGTATATCAGCGCCAAGTCGAGGTCGCCGTGATAGAAAAAGTGATGTGCGCTCCAGCGATGATCTGAGTCCTGACCCACTGGGTCCCCCGGGACTGCTCGTTGTCCGGCCCTCTCTTGGAGTCGTTGAAAACAGGAGGGCCGGCGGCGCCGGCCCTCCTTTCTGGCCCCGGGACTAAGAGGTCGCCGGGGGGCAGCCGCTGGTCGACGGGCAGCCGCTGGTCGTCGGGCAGGTGTTGGTGCCGCCAAGGTTGCCGCCCGAGGCGCTCTCGAGATCACTGTCGGTGAGGGGCTCGACCTCGAGATTGTCGATGTTGGCCAGATCCTTCTCAGACATTACTACCTCCTTGAGCCATGGGCTCGGTTATCGAGCGCCGGCTCTCCACACTGAAGAGCTGGCCTCGGGGAACCTGGAACTGCGGTGCCTGCGATTTCCAGGGATAGGCTCGGTGAAAGGCGATGCCGTCCAGTTGCGCTTCAAGAGCCCACTTTCGCCCGTCCTCGCCGGCGGGAAAAGCATCGGACGCGGGCAGCACCTCCTCCAGCTTCAGCTCGCCCTCGGAAGATTCGATCAAAGCGCGGAGGACCGGGATGAACGAGGGGGACGTGAAGTCGACATATTGCGGCTTGTGAAGCGGCCAGAGATCGAACTTGGCCTGGAGCCTCTCGGCGCCGAAGACGCGATCGGGGATGCCATGCTCCAGGCGCCAACGGTTGACGGACAGGAAGAGCTCGGCGTCTGAGAGGCCGGCGTGGCCGGCGAAGGCTACCCCGGGCGAAAACACCCACATCCGACGCCGCAGCACGAGGTTGCCGATACGCAGGCGCCTGAAGGTGACCAGGCCGTCCCGTTTCTGCGCTGGGCGCGGCGGGTGCATGAGCCGGAACTCGCCGATCCCGAACCGGCTGAGAAATCTGACCAGTGTGGGCATGCCGACGAGGCCGTTGGTGCCCAGGAAGACCGGCAGGAGCCGCCGGCCGGAGCGGTCGGTGAGCACCGGCAAAGGCTCGTCGAGCCGGACCCGCAGGTCGCGCACGCCGAGGCGCCGCTCCGGAGGGAGATCCGAATTCTCGCCGGGCATCTCCAGAACGCGTGCGGTCTGGACCTGGTAGACGTTCAGATGATCGTCGCGAGCGCAGAGGATCTCGATCATCTCCGCCGGCTGGCCGAGCAGCGAGACCGCAGCGCCGCCCTCCCCCAGGTGGGCCGAGTAGCGATCGCGCAGACCTCCCGGCATCACGGTCGTATACCGATTGCTGAAGCGGCCCGTGCCGTCCAGCATGTGATTGAGCACCCAGAGATCGCCGCCAGGCGCCGCCGGTTGCGCGAAGAGACAGGGACCGAAGGCGGGGATGTACAGGTCGGGGATGCGGCTGACCGCACGCTCCGCGCCCTCCCGGTCGAGGACGAGCTCGTCCCCCTCCAGCCGCATATAGCCTTCCATCTCCCGGAGCACTCCGTCGCGCAGCCGCTTCAGCTCCAGGATCTCCGCGAGGCCGAAGGGATTCCAGAGCTCCGGCTGCCACTCCGTGATGGCCGCGGTCGCCGCCTTGACGTAGTCGCCCCACAGGGGCTGAGCGACGTGGAACAGATCGAGGAATCCGATCTCCCGCCGCCCCGGCCAGCGCTGCTCCGCCAGTGCCTGCAGACTGTGGAGAAGCTCGTACCGGGTATAGTTGAGGTCGCTGTAGAGCACCAGCGGCCGGGCACAGGCGAGCGCCTCCTCGGCGGACCGCCGGGAGACCTGGGCCACGGCCTCCCACTCGGTGTTGATCCCCATGCGGACCCTGAGGTCCTCTATCCCCCCTCCGAACTCGTCCCGCCCCGGCTTCTAGCCTTTGCCACTCCTAACCCTATTGCTTATGTTCTGTAACTGGTGTAGCATGGGGTAGGTAGTCGTACGTACTGCCCTTCTCTCATCGGGGCAT
>DASXJP010000348.1:0-22594 GCA_036497345.1 Thermoanaerobaculia bacterium | reverse complement strand
CCCCATCGCGGCGTCCTCTTCCAGCTGACCGCCTTTCAATCCCTGACCGCCCTGGGGGCCGAGGTCGAGTACACCAAGGTGGGCCTCAAGCTCAGCAAGTTCTCCACCCGCGGGCGCCATACCCTGTTCGCCACGCTCGACGGCGGCTTCAGCCCGGGCAGCGACCTGCCGGTGTTCGACGAGTTCACCTTCGGCGGCCTGTTCTCGCTGTCCGGGTTCGCGCAAGGGGAGCTGCGCGGGCAGAATTTCGGCGTCGCCCGTGTCGGCTACCTCTATCGCCTGGGGAGGAGCTTCTATCTCGGCGGCTATGGCGAGGCGGGCCGCGCCGCGGTGACCAGCTCCGACATCGTCCAGAACCCGATCCTCGCCGCCACCGCCGTGGCGGCCTACGACACCCCGCTGGGGCCCCTCTATCTCGGCTACGGTGTGGCCGAAGGCGGCAACCGGCAGCTCTACCTCCTCTTCGGGCGCAGCTTCTGAGACCAAGGTCCAACTTGTGGCTCGCCTCCTCGCGCCCTAGGCTGGGAAAGGGGAGCGTGGAGGGGACCCGTATGGAAGACAAGACCCGACGAGCGCTGGAGGTGGTCGTGGGCATGCTCGTGCTCCTCCTCGCGCTGCGCGCGAACGGCGCCGCGCCCGCGGCCCCTGCGCCCAAGGCCGCCAAGGAGGTCCGGCAACTGGTGATCGACAACCAGCCGTGGACCGGCGATCTCGACAAGATGATCGAACGCCGGCGGATCCGCGTGCTGGTCCCCTTCAGCCGGACGCTCTACTACAACGACAAGGGGCGCGAGCGCGGCATCACCGCCGACGCCGTCCGCGAATTCGAACGGTACCTCAACAAGAAATACAAGACCGGCAAGCGTCCGGTGACCCTCTACCTGCTGCCGACCACCCGCGACAAGCTGCTGTCGGGCGTCGCCTCTGGGTCGGGCGACATCGCCGCGGGCAACCTCACCGTCACGCCGGACCGGCAGCGCCTCGTCGACTTCGTGGTGCAGGGCGAGCACAAGGTCAAGGAGGTCGTCGTCACCGGCGCCAAGGCCAAGCCCCTCCCCTCCCTGGACGCGCTCGCCGGCAGGACGGTCCACGTGCGGAAGTCGTCGAGCTACTACGAGAGCCTGCTGGCGCTGAATCAGCGCAACCGCCAGGCCAAACGGCCGGAGGTCGTGCTCCGCCTCGTCCCCGACGCGCTCGAGGATGAAGACATGCTGGAGATGGCCAACGCCGGGCTGATCGACGCCTTGGTCGTCGACGACTGGAAAGCACGGATCTGGGCTCAGGTCCTGCCGCGCATCGCCGTGCGCAAAGACGTCTTCGTCCGCGAAGGGGGACGGATCGGTTGGGCGATCCGCAAAGGGAGCCCGCAGCTCGCCGCGGCGATCCAGGATTTCTACGTCAACGTCGCCAAGAAGAACGCGAGCTACGAGTACCGGCTGGCGCAGACCATGCGCCGGGTCAAGCAGATCAAGGACCCGACCAAATCGGGCGACTGGAAGCGGTTCGAGGAGATGATCGCGCTCTTCCGCCGCTACGGCAATCAATACCATTTCGATCCGCTGATGCTCACCGCCCAGGGCTACCAGGAATCACAGCTCAACCAGTCGGCGAAGAGCAAGGTCGGCGCCATCGGCGTGATGCAGGTGATGCCGGCGACCGGCGCGGAGCTGAAGGTGGGCGACATCCGCGTCACCGAGGCCAACATCCACGCCGGCGCCAAGTACCTCGATCAGCTCATGACCAAGTACTTCCCGGACGCCCGTTTCAGTGACGAGAACCGGCCGCTGTTCGCCTTCGCCAGCTACAACGCCGGCCCCGGCAATATCTCGCGCATGCGCCGCGAAGCCGCCAAGCGCAAGCTCGATCCCGACCAGTGGTTCAACAACGTCGAGATCGTGGTGGCCGAGAAGATCGGCGCCGAGACCACGACCTACGTGCGCAACATCTACAAATACTATGTGGCCTACAAGCTGACGCTCGAGATGCAGGAGACCCAGCGCAAGGCCCGGGAGTCGCTGAAACCCGGACGATAGGAGGAGCGCCGGCACGTGGCACTGTTCGATGACATCAAAGCGGCCCTGGAGCGCGGCGACCTGTTCGTCGAGTACCTGCCGACCGTGACGCTCGCCGACGCCTGCTGCGTGGGCGCCGAGGCGCTGGTGCGCTGGCGGCGCGGCGACGCCGTGGTGTCCGCCGCCGACTTCATTCCGCTGATCGAGAACACGTCGCTCTCCGGGAGGATCACCTACTGGGTGATCGAGACCGTGGCCGCGGAGCTCGGCGAATGGCTCGACGCCAATCCCGACGCCCACGTCAGCATCAACGTGCCCCCGGAGATCCTGGGCCGCGGCGGCATCGAGTACGCCGCGATCCGCTCCGGGCTGCGCACGCGCGCCGACCAGATCGTGCTGGAGATCACCGAGCGCGGTGTGCCGGACCGCCTCGGGCTCGAAACCGTCAGCCTCATGGCCGAGTGCGGCGTGCGCATCGCCCTCGACGACACGATGATGACCGGGGCGAACCTGGCGCTGCTGACCCGCTGCAATTTCAGCATGATCAAGCTCGACCGCCACGTCACGGCCGAGCTCGCCCCCGACAAGCCGAAGCCCGAATGGATCGCCGGTCTCCAGTCCCTGCTCAAGACCACCTCGTTGCAGGTCGTCGCCGAGGGGGTCGAGACGGACTACCAGGCGAAGTGGCTGCGCGCCGCCGGCGTGCAGCTGGCGCAAGGGTATCTCTTCTCCCGGCCGCTCCCGGCGCGCGGATTCCAGAAATGGTACGCCGGCGGGGGGAGCAAGGGAACATGAACGTGCGTTGGTGCGGCGGCGCCCTGATCCTGATCCTGACCCTCGTCGCGTGGACCGCGCTGGGCCACGCGGAAGAGGCCCCTGCCGACCGGCCGGTCCGGCAGCTCGCGATCGCCAACAAGCCCTGGACCGGCGATCTCGACAAGCTGCTCGAACGCCGGATGATCCGCGTGCTGGTGCCCTTCAGCCGGACGATCTATTACACCGACAAGGGGCGCGAGCGCGGCATCACCGCCGACACCGTCCGCGAATTCGAGCAGTACCTCAACCGGAAATACAAGACCGGCAAGCGTCCGGTGACCGTCTACCTGGTGCCGACCACCCGCGACAAGCTGCTGCCGGGCGTCGCCGCCGGATTGGGCGACATCGCCGCGGGCAATCTCACCATCACGCCGGAGCGGCAGCGCGTCGTCGACTTCGTGGCGCTGGACGCACGCAAGGTCGACGAGATCGTCGTCACCGGCGCCAAGGCCCCGCCCCTCGCCTCCCTCGACGCGCTCGGCGGCAGGACGGTCCACGTGCGGAAGTCGTCGAGCTACTACGAGAGCCTGGTGGAGCTCAACCACCGCAACCGCCAGGCCAAACGGCCGGAGGTCGTGCTCCGCCTCGTCCCCGACGCGCTGGAGGACGAGGACATGATGGAGATGGCCAACGCCGGCCTCATCGACAACCTGGTGGTCGACGATTGGAAGGCGAGGATCTGGGCGCAGATCCTGCCGCGCATCGCCGTGCGCAGAGACCTCTGCATCCGCGAAGAGGGGCAGATCGGTTGGGCGATCCACAAGAGGCACCCGCAGCTCGCGGCGGCGATCAAGGATTTCTACCTCAACGTCGCCAGGAAGAACGCGAGCTACGAGTACCGGCTCGCGCAGACCATGCGCCGGGTCAAGCAGATCAAGGACCCCACCCAGTCGGCCGATTGGAAGCGGTTCGAGGAGCTGCAGGCGCTCTTCCGCCGCTACGGCAAGCAATACCACTTCGATCCGCTGATGCTCACCGCCCAGGGCTACCAGGAATCGCAGCTCAACCAGTCGGCGAAGAGCCACGTCGGCGCGATCGGGGTGATGCAACTGATGCCGGACACCGGCGCGGAGATGAAGGTGGGCGACATCCGCATCACCGAGGCCAACATCCACGCCGGCGCGAAGTACCTCGACAAGCTGATGACCCAGTTCTTCCCGGACGCGCATTTCAGCGAGGGCAACCGGCCGCTGTTCGCCTTCGCCGCCTATAACGCCGGCCCGGGCAACCTCGCGCGCATGCGGCGCGAAGCCGTGAAGCGCAAGCTCGACCCCGACAAGTGGTTCAACAACGTCGAGATCGTCGTCGCCGAGAAGATCGGCGCCGAGACGACGACCTACGTGCGCAACATCTACAAATATTACGTGGCCTACAAACTGACGCTCGAGATGGAAGAGACCCGGCGCAAAGCCCGCGCGTCGCTGGCGCAGTCACGCCCCCCCTAGCGACAAGGGCGATAAGGAGGACGCCATGACCACGAAACAGATCTTGTCCGTTCTTGCGATCGCGAAGGCCGTGCCGGTCCTCACCAGCTATGTGAGCAAGATGGGGGGAGCGGACGTGGGGAGCCTTCTCGCGGGCGCCTTGAAATGACGCCGGCCGAGGCTCGCTCCGGCCTCACTCGTATTCGACCTTCTCCGTGCGCAGCGCGGTGCGGGTGAGCTTGGTGCCCGGCTGGAGCTGGGAGACCGTGACCTCCCGGCCGTCGAGCATGAACCGGAACTTCGGGTCGACGGTGACCTTGACCTGACGCCCCCTCTCGTCGCGAACCACGATGGTGTTGCCCAGGCGCCGGACGACCACGCCGCGCTCGACGATCAGCGTGCTGGCCGTGTAGGTCATCCCCGGCTTCGCGCCGTGGGCCGCCGGCGTGACCTTGACGATCACCGCCTCGGTGGTCACCACGTCGATCTTGTCGCCCGGCTGCAGGGTCTGCAGCTTGCGGGCGATCTCCGGGCGCTCGACCTCGACCGGGAAGAGCTCGCCGGTCTTGTCTTCCTGCAGGACGACCGAGCGCTTCTCGGGATCGACCGAGACCACGGTCACCGTGTGCTTGGTCTGCTCCGAGACGGAGGCTTCCGGGTGCTTGCCCTCCTCGGCCGTCGAGGCCTCGCCGCCGGTGAACAGCGGGTTGGGCTCCCCCGGCTTCGACGCCGACATCGCGATCGACGAGTGATACGAGATGGACACCATGTCGCCGACCTTGACCTGGGCGAGGTTCTTCACGGCCTTGTCGACCACGCCGATGATCTCGCCGCCGAGCGGGCCGCGCAGGGTGAGATGCCGCTTGACGGGGTCGACGGCGATCACCTCGACGGTGGCGGTCAACGTTTCGTGGACGGTGGTCTGCGACGGGTGGTGGCCCTGGGCCCCCTGCGCCGGCGCGCTGAGGACGGCGGCGAGGAGCGCCAGGACGGCGGAGCGGAGAACGGCCTGCGTGCGCTGGCTCATCGGATATCTCCTGTCGGTTCGCGCCAATGATTCCGCCCCGCCGCGGAGGGGAGCAATTAGACCAAGGTCTAACTTGTGGGCCGGGAGACCGGCCCCTAGGCTCTGCTCACCAACAACCCGTGCTGCGGAAAGGAGATCTCACGATGCCGCGCCCAGGCCTCCTCACCGCCACCCTGCTGACGCTCGCCATCGCCGCGCCCCTGTGGGGGGCCGGAGAGGCGACGAAGGCGGACATGGAGATCGTCCGCGACGCGATCCGCGCCAACAAGAAGGCTCTGGTCTCCGCGAACGTGACTTTGACCGACGAGGAGGCCGCGCGCTTCTGGCCGGTCTACGACCGCTACCAGAAGCAACTGGCCGCCGTCAACGACCGCTTCGCGAAGGTCCTCACGGACTATGCCGCGAGCTTCGAGGACCTTTCGAACGAGCAGGCGCTGAAGCTCGCCAAGGATTACCAGACGGTGGAGGAGGACCGCCTCAAGGTGCGGCGGGCGTATCTCGCGGCGCTGGAGAAGGTGCTGCCCGGACGCAAGGCCGTGCGCGTCTATCAGATCGAGAACAAGATCGACGCCGTGGTGCGCTACGATCTGGCGACCGAGATTCCAGTCGTCAAGGAGTAAGGGCGTGTCTGGAAAATCGGTCCCGGGGCGTCAGGAATCCTCCCCCTGACGTCCGGGCCTGTTCGGCGCTTCATCGTCCCCTCCTGGCGGGGCGGGACAATGTTCCATCGCTGGAGGGGAAACGCTCCCCAAAAAGGGGAATGTTCCGACCTGTGAGGGGAACGTTTCCCCCAATTGGACGAACGTTCCCCCAAACGGGTGGAACATTCCCCCAAACGGGTGGAACGTTTTCCCAAACGGGTGGAACATTTTCCCGTTGGGCTGGAACATTCCCCCCGCTGGTTGGAACATTCTCCCAACGTCTGGAACGTTCCCCCGGGCGCCGGAATCGCTCTCCTCGTTCGGGCAACGGCTCCCCGGAAAAGGGGAGACGTTCCCCCCTTGCGCCGGAGCTATCGTCCCCGCCGGGGGGAAGCTCCCCGGGGCGGACGCAACATTCCCCCGCCTGTACGGACGATCGCCCTGGATGGACGAGACGTTCGGCTCCGCTGAGGGCCTTCCTGATTCTCGGCGAGCGCGCAGGGCGGCGAAATTGGACGTGAGGCTTATGGGCGATGGGCTTGTCGGGAGCTCACGGCCGAGCCGGCGCCCAACCAGTGAAGAGGAGATCCATCATGGTCCATGACAGCCGCCGCCGGCGCTCCCTCCTCGCCTTCGTGGCTCTCGCCGCGCTCCTGGGGGCCGGGCCCGCCGGGGCCCAGCGCCAGGTGCGCAGCAACACCCGCACCAACATCAACCAGAGCGCCGGCGCCAGCCGGAGCGCCAGCGCCGGCACCAACGGCAACCGCAACGCCAACGTCAACGCCAACCAGAACGTCAACGTCAACCGCAACGTCAACGTCGACGTGGACAACCACTGGGACAACGACGGGTGGGACCACCCGGTCGCGGCGGGGGTCGCCATCGGGACGGCGGCCGCGATCACCGCCGCGGCGATCGGCTCGATCGCCTATTCGCTGCCGCCCAGTTGTACGATGGTGGCAATGAACGGCGTCACCTACCAGCAGTGCGGCAGCACCTGGTACCAGCCCCAGTACGCCGGCTCCCAGGTGACCTACGTCGTGGTCAACCCGCCGCACTGAGGGGTGTGTACGTCCGCCCGGCGATCTGTGGGGGGCTGGGGATACTCCCTTTTCTTCTGAAAAGATGCTAGAGTCTGCCCAGATTTTATTTGATCCTTGGATTGGTAGGCTTCGAGTCTTGTTGTAGTCCTCTCTGATTTCTATCCTGTGCGGGTACAGGGCGTACGAGCCGACCAGGGGGGCTCATCATGAAAGCTTTGCGGCTGTCCCAATGACTGTCGGGGCAAGGTCCATTCCGGTGGCTGGCCTCGTCGGAGATCTCGAGCCTCGACCGGCAACCCTGGCCGGCGGTCCGGAGACCGTCCTGCGGACGGCGCTCACCGCCGCGCTGGTGGCCGCCGGCTATTTTCTCGGGTCGGCCCTCGGCCTGTCCCTGCGCTTCCCGGCCACCCACATCTCCGCCATCTGGCCGCCGAACGCGATCCTGCTCGCGGCCCTCCTGGTGGCGCCGCGGCGCCGGTGGTGGATCTACCTCCTGGCGATCCTGCCCGCCCACCTGCTGGCGCAGGGGCTGATGGGGATTCCCTTCCCGATCGTGCTCATCAACTTCGCCGGCAACACCGCGGAGGCCCTGCTCGGCGCGCTGGCGATCCTGCACTTCCTCGGCGAGCCGAAGCGATTCGACTACTTGCGGGCGGTGATCCTGATCATGCTCGTCGGGGGCCTCCTGGTGCCGTCGCTGGTCAGCCTGGGGGTCGCCCAACTGCTGGCCCTGGCCGATCTGCGCACGGACACCTGGCTGGTCTGGCGCCTGCGGCTGTTGACCAACGCGCTCGCGGTGTTCACGCTGGTGCCGCCGCTCGTGCTCGCCGTGACGCGGGCACGTCCGCGGGAGACCAAAACCGGGATCGTGCTGCGGCGGGGGGGCGAGGCCGGCGCTCTGCTGGCCGGCCTGCTGATCATCGCGATCCTCGTCTTCGCGCTGCCGAGAGCCGGCGCGGGAGAGTCGCCGCTCCTCCTGTACCTGCCGCTGCCGTTTCTCCTCTGGGCGGCCGTGCGTTTCGGGCTGACGGGAGTCTGCCTCTCGATGCTCGCCCTCGGGGCGATGGCGATGTGGAACGCCATCCATGGGCATGGGCCGTTCTTCGGGCACGATCCGATCGAGAACGCCACCTCCCTGGTGCTGTTCCTGGACTTCACCTGCGCTCCTCTCCTGATGCTGGCGGCGCTGCTGGCGCAGCACGAGAGCGCGGAGGAGGACCGGCGGCGGGCGGAGACGCTGCACGGCGCCGTGCTCGCCTCGGTGCGCGACCAGATCGCCGTCCTCGACCACGACGGCTACATCCGCGAGGTCAACGAGTCCTGGAGCGCGGCGGACCGCTCCGAAGTGGGAACCAGCTACCTGGAGCTCTGCCGGCGCGAGGCCCAGGGCTCGGACGAGAACGAGGCGCAGATGCTGGCGGGCCTCGAGGCGGTCCTGAGCGGCGCCCGCCCGCACTTCCAGGTGGAGCTCGTCCCCCCACCTGGGCCTCCGGGAGTGTGGCTCGAGATCTCGGCCGAGGGGCTGAAGCGGCCGGAAGGCGGCGCCGTCGTCACTTGCACCGACATCACCGGCCGCAAGCAGGCGGAGCTGGCGGCGCGGCTGCACCAGCAGGAGCTCGCCCACCTGACCCGGGTGGCGATGCTCGGCGAGCTCTCCGGCGCGCTGGCCCACGAGCTCAACCAGCCGCTCACCGCCATCCTCAGCAACGCCCAGGCGGGGCAACGCCTGCTGGCCCGCGAGCCGGTGGACCTGGCGGAGGTGCGCGACATCCTGCACGACATCGCGGAGGACGACCGGCGCGCGGGCGAGGTCATCAAGCGCCTGCGCGCCATGCTCAAGAAGGACGAGGTGAAGAGCCTGCCGCTGGACCTCAACGAGCTGGTGGAGGAGGTGATCGACTTCTCCCACAGCGACCTGATCACGCGCAACGTCGCGCTGACGGTCGAGCTGGCGCCGGCGCTGCCGCCGGTGCTCGGCGACCGCGTGCAGCTCCAGCAGGTGCTGCTGAACCTGGTCCTCAACGCCTGCGAGGCCATGAAGGCGAAGCCGACCTGGGAGCGCCGGCTCACCATGGCCACCGCTCCCGACGCGGACGACGGCGTCCGGGTGTCCGTCGTCGACCGCGGCACCGGGATTCCGGCCGACGAGCTGGAACGGGTGTTCGAGCCCTTCTTCACCACCAAGGAGCACGGGCTGGGGCTCGGCCTGTCGATCTGCCGCTCCATCGTCGCGGCGCACGGCGGACGCCTGTGGGCCGGCAACAACGAGAACGGCGGCGCCACGTTTCACCTCACCCTGCCGCTGGACGTGGCGCCGCCATGAGCGCCGCCTTGGCCGCCAGGCGTAGAGTGTTGGACCAAGGTCCAATTTTGCCGGCGGCCGATTCGCAGCACAGTCCTGACATGAGCAATCGCCGTCTGCTGGTGGCCGTCGTGGACGACGAGGAACCGATCCGCAAGGCGTTGCGCCGCCTCCTGCTCGCCGCGGGGATCGGCGTCGAGACGTTCGCGTCGGGGAGCGAATTCATCGAGTCCGTGAAAGTGCAGCGGCCGGACTGCGCCGTGCTCGACCTGCGCCTGCCCGGGCTGACCGGTCTGGACGTCCTCGAGCGCCTCGTCGCGGCCGGCATCCACCTGCCGACGGTGATGATGACCGGGCACGACCAGCCCGGCATGGCAGAGCGGGCGCTGGCCGCGGGCGCCTACGCGTACCTCCGCAAGCCGCTGAACGATCAGACCCTGCTGGATGCCATCATCGCGGCGGTGCGCGAAGCGGAGCTGAGCCTCGGAGGCAAGAAGCTCCCTTGAAGGGGGAGTGGGGCCAAAGTCCCATCCGCCTCTACCAAAGTCCAATTGTTGTGCCGCAGGCTTGATTTCTATTCTCTCGGGAAAGATGTCTGGTGACGACCCGGCAGCCGGTGCGGGGCCGTGGGTCGTGTCCAGATCGGCAGGCCCCCAGGCGGTCGGCGCTCGCCTGAAAAGGAGCGACGTGGAACAGGATCTCGCCTATCAGCTCGCCTACCAGCGCGGCGTCCAAGCCGTGATCTGGGGCATGCCGGCCGTCAGCATCGCGGCCCTGCGGGAGGCGACGTTCCGCGATCTCGGCGCCCGCTACAACGACATCGTCTACATGTCGAACGTGCCGGAGCCCCGCCACGAGCTACTCACCGTCAGCGATCAGGCGCCGTACGTGATGGTGATGGCCAACCTCAAGGACGGTCCGGTGGTCCTCGACGTGCCGCCGGCCACCGACCAGGTCGCCTTCGCCGGCAGCGCCGTCGACGCCTGGATGGTGCCCATCGCCGACGTCGGGCCCGCGGGCGAGGACGCCGGCCGGGGCGGCAAGTACCTGTTCCTGCCTCCGGGATTCAAGGATCAGGCTCCGAAAGGGTACCTGCCGGCGCCGTCGAAGACCTACGACGTCCATGTCGTCCTGCGCCCGGTCGCGAGCGCCGGGGGGACGCTGGCCGACGCCGTCGCCTACTCCAAGCGCCTCCGGGCCTATCCGCTGGCGCAGTCCGGCCGGTCGCCCGCCAACCGCTACATCGACGCCTATCCGAAAGCTTGGCGGGCGGTGCCGGCGTACGACATGAGCTACTTCGAGACCCTGGCACAGGTCATCAACGACGAGCCGCTCCAGGAGAAGGACGCGGCGATGATCGGCCTGCTGGCCAGCCTCGGCATCCGCAAGGGGACCCCCTTCCTGCCGGAGGGCCGGCTCGCCCGGGCCCTCGAGCTGGCGGTCAAGGACGGCCGCCGGCAGATGGAGCACTATTTCGAGACGCCGGGCCTCGCGATGGCTCCCTACCGGCCCGACAGCCACTGGATGGTCAGCAACGCGACGCCCCACGAGGGCGCCACCTACCTGGTCGACGGCCGGCTGCTCGTCGACGAGCGTGCCGGCGGCTATGCCTATTGGGCGACGTTCGCGCCCAAAAAGCAGGGCCAGGGCACGTACTGCCTGCGCGCCCTCCGCGACAGCTCGGGGCAGCTCCTGAAGGGGACCGGCCTGTATCGCCTGCGCATTCCCAGGCAGGTGCCGGCGCGCGACGGCTGGTCGGTGACCGTGTACGGCAAGGAGTCGAAGACCTACCTCCACAACGACCTCAACCGGACCGGGCTGTCGTCCCGCGACAACGGCCAGCTGCGGCTCAACGCGGACGGCTCGGTGGACCTCTACTTCGGGCCGCAGGCGCCCGGCGGCAGGATCTCCAACTGGATTCCCACCGCGGAGCGGGACTTCTTCCTGATCTTCCGGCTCGGCGGGCCGGAGAAGGCCGTCTTCGACCGCTCCTTCAAGCTCCCGGACATCGAGAAGGTCCACTGACTCGTATCGGACCAAAGTCCAATATCAGGCGTTGCGGCGCGGTCCCTAGACTCACCTCAGGACATGCGGCAAGCGACGAGATTGACCGGTGAGGAAGACCGGCTGCGGGAGGCTCTGGCCGCCACCGAAGAGCGCCTGCGAGCCACCCTGTCGGACCTCGAGGAGGCCCGGCACGAGATCGAGGCGCAGGAGGCGGCCAGGGAGCGCTCCCTGGCCGTCCTGATCCATGAGCTGCGGATGCCGCTGACCCCGGCGCTCCTCATGGCCCAGCTCCTCGAGGACGACCCTGCGCTGTCGCTGCAGCACCGCGAGGCGGCCGCCACCATCCGCCGCAACGTCGAGCTCGAGGCCCGCCTCGTCAACGACCTGTTCGACCTGACGCGGATCGCCTACGACAAGCTGGAGCTCGCCCTCACCGAGATCGACCTCGCCGGGAAGCTGCGCGAGGTCCTCGCCGATTTCGACCGCCAGGTCCGCGAAAAGGGCCTCGACGTCGTGCTGCGGCTCCAGGCGGCCGACCACCGGGTCCATGCCGATCCGGCGCGGCTCCGCCAGATCCTCTGGAATCTGCTCCACAACGCCCTCAAGTTCACGCCCCGGGACGGCCGGATCACGATCCGTTCGGAGAGCGCCGGCCCGCGCCGGCTCGCCCTCGAGGTGACCGACACCGGAATCGGCATCGAGCCGGACCTGTTGCAACGCATCTTCCTGCCTTTCGAGCAGGGGGCCCGGGACGTCACGCGGCGGTTCGGCGGCCTCGGTCTGGGCCTCGCCGTCTGCAAGAGCCTGGTGGAAGCCCACGGCGGCACGCTGTCCGCCCGCAGCGAGGGCCGGGGGAAGGGGGCCGCCTTCAGGCTCGAGCTGCCGCTGGCGGCCGCCGGTTCGCGTCCCCTGAGCAGGGCGTAGGTCACCCCATCCGCATCGAAGTCCCGTCTATTCGAGCCCGGAACACTCTTACTGTGGGGGCGCTCCTGCGTGGGCGTCCAAGCTCTTCTCATAGGCGCGCCCCCCGTCTTTATGCGAGAATGACACCTAACTTGTTGAGTTTATTGAGAAAATTCTAATTATGCCTGAGTCGTCCACAGCTCGTCCGCTCGTCGTGGTGGTCGACGACGACCCTTCCATTCGCAAGGCGTTGGCCCGGCTTCTCCGTGCGGCGAGCCTGGAAGTGGAGACCTTTGGCAGCGCGGGCGAGTTGCTCGTCCACAACGGGTCCCTTCACCCCGCCTGCCTGGTTATCGACGTCCATCTGCCGGACATCGACGGGATCTCCCTGTTGCGGCGGCTCGTCGCGGCGGCGCCGGGCCTGCCCGTGGTGATGATCACGGGGGACCGGGACCCGGAGCTGAGGCTGCGGGCCCTCCAGGCGGGGGCGGCGGCCGTGCTGGTGAAGCCGTTCGACGAGGAACGGCTGCTGGACGAGATCCGCCGGGCGCTCGCAAACCGCTGATCTGATTCACCCCCTGCCCCTTTCCCGGCCGCGGTCGATACGACCTTGGTCCAACCCGTCCTGTTGCCAAAGTCCAATTGTGAGCGAGCCGAGCGAGATCCTATCGTTCTGGGCAGGGAACCCGGCTTCGCGTGAGACGCGCAGGTCGAGAGAGCCGAGGGAGAGCGAGAGGTCGGCGAAGCTCGAAAGGAGCTCCGGTCCGGACGTGTGGAGGAGAGCGAAATGGGTGCATCACGAAGGGTAAGGAGCTTATACGGGCTTCGGCGGCTCTTCCTGGTGGCGCTCCTCGGGTCGGGTTCCCCCCTTTTTGCGCAAGGCGAGGATTCCATCCTCTATCCGTCCTGGGGGCTGGCGCTCGGCAGCTACTTCTCGGTCTCGGACGCCAAGCTGCGGGTCGACGTGACCGACCCCCGCACCGGCGCCACCGTCGGCACCGACATCGACTTCGAGGACGACCTGGGGCTCAAGGCCGACGACACCCTGGTCAAGGCCCGGCTCAGCCACTTCGTCGGCCGCCGGCACGAGCTGAGCCTCGGCTATTACGAGCTCAAGCGCACCGGCGAGAAGACGGTCAGCCGGGAGATCGAGTTCGGCGGCGTCGTCTATCCGGCCGGCGCCGGCGTGCGCGCCGAGCTCAGCGAGGAGAACCTCGAGCTGGCCTACACCTACTGGCCCGTGCTGGGGGACCGTTTCGGGCTCGGCATCTCCGGCGGCGTCGTCGGCTTCCGTCTCGACGCGACGCTCGACGCCAGCGCGCAGGTGGGAGGAGCGCGGCGCGAGCTCAACCGCGAGGCCTCCGCCACGCTGCCCATCCCCATGATCGGCCTGCAGCTCCGCGCCCTGCTGCTGCCGAAGCTGGTCCTGCTCGGCGAGGGGCGCTACCTGCCCAACGTCAACGTCGAGAACTACGAGGGGACCTCCGGGACGGCGACCGCGGGCCTCGAATGGCAGATCTTCCCGCATTTCCGTCTCGGCGGCTCCTACGACTACTTCTTCATCGACGCCAAGGTCGACGACGACAGGCTGCGCGGCAAGGTGAAGTGGGCCGTCGAGGGCGGACAGCTCTATGCCCGTTTCGTCTGGTGACCGTATTTCGAGAAAAAGACCTATCGCAGACAAAGGAGGAGACGATGCGTATCCGTAAGACCTGGTTGGTGCTCACCCTCGGCCTGCTGGCGGCGCTGTTCGCCGTCCAGGCGCAGGCCCAGAACAACGAGATCGAGGGCGACATAGGGTACTACTTCCCCGGGGACATCACGCTGCCGAACGCGCGGCTGAACTACCAGGCCGGCGTCAGCTACGGCGCCCGCTATGGCCACCGCTTCGCCCCGCTGTTCGGCGGCGACATCTCCTGGTCCCACTTTGAGGCCGACAACAACCATTCCGAGGCGGACCGGCTGCAGTGCTCGAAGTGCGACCTCACGTTCGACTTCGTCGACTTCTCCCTGGACTGGTATCCCGGGGGCGGTGACTGGGCGCTCTATGCCGGCATCGGCTGGTTGACGTACAGTTACAAAATCATCACGCCACTGCTCGACATCCGTGAGTCGAGAGACAACTTCACCTGGCACATCGGAGCCGCTTACACCTGGAAGCTGGGTTCGAGCTTCTACGTCCGGCCGGACGCCCGGCTCCGCTTCCTCACCTTGAACCAGAACGCCAGCGGCAAGTACTCGTCGGAAGACCCGGAATTCCGCCTCGGCTTCGGCTGGAGGTTCTGAAGCAAGAGCTACGAGAAGGTGCCGGCCAGTGGCGTATCCGGGTGTTGCCCGGGGACGACCAGGGTCCGCGGATGGATCCAGACGGCCGCGCCGCCTCCCCCGGCGCGGCCGTTGCTCGCTTTTGAGCGGGTGGACGCCGCCGTGCTGGGAGCCGGATTCACCGGCCTGGCGGTGGCGCGCCGCCTGGCGGGTGTGGCGGCTGAGCGCCGCGGCCGCGGAGGTCCTCTAAGGAAGATTTTTCGCAGCCCCCCTGGGAAATCGTTTGCCTCCATGTACCATCTACGAATGGATGTGCGCTCCGGCGGAGGGCTGCATTTTTATGTGAATCAGGCATAGAATCTACCCCATCAAGCCCATCGATTGAAGAGGTGCGCGATTGAGGCACGTTCTGACGGGAAAGGGACCGACGAAGGGGGAAGGGTGGGGACGGGAGGGGATCACCCAACTGCTCCAGAAGTGGAGCGACGGGGACCAGGAGGCCGCGATGCGGGTCCTGCCCCAGGTGTACGACGAGCTGCGCCGCATCGCCTCGCAGCAGCTCCGCCGGGAGCGCGGCGACCATACGCTGCAGGCGACCGCCATCGTCCATGAGGCCTACCTCCGCCTGGACGGGCAGGAGGGGTTCCACTGGCCCAGCCGGGAGCACTTCTTCGCCTTCGCCGCCCACCTGATCCGGCGCATCCTGGTGGACTACGCCCGCCACCAGAACCGGCTCAAGCGAGGGGGCAAGGTGGAGAAGGTCACCCTGGCCGAGATCGCCGACCTGGCGGCGATGAAGAGCACCGATCTGCTGGCCGTGGACGAGGCGCTGGCCGCCCTGGAGGCGATCGATCCGCGCAAGGCCGCCGTGGTGGAGCTGCGCTTCTTCGGCGGCCTGACGCTGGAGGAGACCGCCGCCCAGCTCGGCATCTCGCCCGAGACCGTGGGGCGCGAGTGGCGGCGGGCCAAGGCCTGGCTCTACAAGGAGCTCCAGCCGCCCGGGGGCGGAGCCGGCGGAGACGCCGGCGGCGGAGCCGGGAGCGGGGATTGATCGGAGCGGACCGCTGGCGGGAGATCGACCTCGTCTTCGCCGAGGCGCTCGATCGTCCCTCCGCCGAGCGCAAGGCCTTCCTGGACGAGGCCTGCGCCGGCGACGCCGAGCTGCGGACGGCCGTGGAGCGCCTGCTGCTGGCCGACGAGCAGAGCGACACCTTCCTGGAGCAGCCGGCGAGCGAGCTGCTGGGGCTGGTGCCAAAGGAGGTGGAGGCGGGGGAGCGCCTCGGGCCCTACCGGCTGCTGCGCCGGTTGGGCGCCGGGGGGATGGGCACGGTCTACCTCGCCCGGCGGGAGGACGAGCACTACCAGCAGGACGTGGCGCTCAAGATCCTCCGTTCGGGCCTCCAGGGGACCGAGGCGGTCCACCGCTTCCTCGCCGAGCGGCAGATCCTCGCCCGGCTGGAGCACCCCAACATCGCGCGCCTCTACGACGGCGGCAGCACTCCGGACGGGCGCCCCTACCTGGTGATGGAGCTCGTCGAGGGGCTCCCCGTCGACGAGTACTGCAACCGCCACCAGCTCACCGTCGACCAGCGGCTCGACCTCTTCCGCCGGATCTGCTCGGCCGTCCAGTACGCGCACCAGCACCTGCTGGTCCACCGCGACCTCAAGCCGGGCAACATCCTGGTCACGGAGGCGGGGGAGCCCAAGCTGCTCGACTTCGGCATCGCCAAGCGCCTGGAGCCCGGCTCGGCCACCCAGCCGGACCTGACGCAGACCGGCTCGCGGGTGATGACCCCGAGCTACGCCAGCCCCGAGCAGGTGAGGGGGGAGGCGATCACCACGGCGAGCGACGTCTATTCGCTCGGCGTGATCCTCTACGGGCTGCTGGCCGGCCGCCTGCCGTACCGGGTGGAGAACGGCTTCGCCCACGAGATCGAGCGCGCCATCTGCGAGGCGGAGCCGGAGCGGCCGAGCGCCGCCCTGTTCCGCGCCGGCGAGCCCCCGGCCGAGGAGATCGCCCGCGCCCGGGCGACGCGGCCACAGGCCCTGCGCCGCCGGCTGCAGGGGGATCTCGACAACGTCGCGCTGATGGCGTTGCGCAAGGAGCCGGCGCGCCGGTACGGCTCGGCGGCGCAGCTCTCCCGGGACATCGAAAACCACCTCCACAGCCTGCCGGTCGTGGCCCGGCCGGACACGCTCCCCTACCGCACCCGCAAGCTCGTGCGCCGGCACCGCTTCGGGGTGTCCGCGGCGGCGCTGGTGGTCCTGCTGGTGGCGGCGTTCATCGTCAGCCTGATCGTCCAGGGGCGGCGGATCGCCCGCGAGCGCGACAAGGCCCAGTACTCCCTGAGCTTCCTGCTGGACACCTTCAAGGACGCCGACCCCTATCACACCAAGGGAGAGCACCTGACGGCGGACGAGATCCTGAGCCGCGGGGCGGAGCGGGTGTCGCGCGACCTCGCGGGCCGGCCGGACGTGCAGGCGGCGCTGATGGACGCTATCGGCGACGTCGAGCGGGCTCTCGGCCGGTACGACAGCGCGGAGCCGCTCCTGCAGCGGGGGCTGGCGCTCCGCCAGGCCACCTTCGGGCCGGATTCGCTGGAAGTCGCCGAGAGCCTGGAGCACCTGGGGCTGCTCAAGCGGGAGCGCTCCTCCTTCACCGAGGCCGAGCGGTTGCTTCGCCGGTCGCTCGCCATCGAGCAGGCCCGGCTGGGCGACGGCAGCCTGCAGACCGCGAAGATCCTCAACGAGCTCGGCGATCTTCTCGCCACCACCGGGAAGGCCGACGAAGCCGAAACGCTGCACCGGGAGGCCCTGAGGATCGCGAACCGGGTGGAAGGCGCCGTCGGGCCGACCGTAGCCGAGAGCCTGCTTTTTCTCAGCCAGGCGAAGCTGCAGCAGGGCAACCTGAGTGCCGCCGAGAGGCTCGCCCGCGAGGTGTTGCTGGTCGAGAGTCGAGTGGTGGGGGCGCGGGACCCGCGTCTCTTGGAGATCCAGTCGCGGGTCGGCTCGATCTTGATCTATGCCGGCAAGTACAAAGAGGCGGAGGCCCTGCTCCGGAGGACGTTGAGCGCACAGCGGGAGATCCTCGGCAGGCAGCATCCCGACGTGAGCGCCACGCTCCAGAGCCTGGGCTATGCGCTTCATCGCGAAGGGAGCTGGGCCGCCGCCGAGGTGATCAACCGCGATCTCCTGGAGACGATCCGGGCGCGCTATGGACCCTCGCACCGGCTGGTCGACGAGATCCTGGTCAACCTGGGGACCGACGTCGACGCGCAGGGGCGGCCGGCCGAGGCGCTCCGCTATTACGAGCAGGCGCTGGAGATCCGGCGCCAGAATTTTCCTCACGACAGCGCGCAGGTGGCCCAGGCCCTCCTGCTCATCGCCGGCGCCGATCGCGGCCTGAAGCAATACCCGGACGCGATCTCCTTCTCCCGGCAGGCGCTCGAGATCCTGGAGAAGATCCAGGACCCGCATGTCGACTTCGCGCTGCGCGAGGTCGGACGCGACTACATGGAGCAGGGGAAGCCCGCCAGGGCCGAGCCCTATCTGCGGCGGACGCTCGCGCTCCGGCAGAAGGCGTTGTCCGGGGATCACCCCGACCTGGCCACCGCTAAATTCACCCTGGCGGACTGCCTCGTCGACCTCGGTCGCTACGGCGAGGCGGAGGTCCTGCTGAACGAGGCGCGCGCCAGCCTGGAGAAGCACGCCGAGGAGAACTTCGACCGGCTCGGCCAGATCACGCTCATCGAGGAGAAGCTCCAGCGCCGGAGACGATAGCCTGCTGATAGGCTACGCGGCATGAGCGCGGAATCGCGGGGCGTGGCCGTGGTGAGCGGCGGCGGCTCCGGCCTCGGGCGGGAGATCGCCCTGGAGCTGGCCCGCCGGGGGTACGACCTGGCCCTGCTGGGGCGCCGGCAGGAGCCGCTCGAAGCGACGCTCGCGCTCGCGGGACAGCGGGACCGCGGCCTCATCCTCCCCTGCGACGTGCGCGACGCCGTGGCCCTGGAGCGCTGCGCCGAGGAGATCCGGGCGCGCTGGGAGGCCGCCGATCTGGTGGTCCCGGCCGCGGGGGTCGTCTCCATCGCGCCGGTGGAGGAGACCTCGCCGGACGACTTCGCCGCCATCGTCGACACCAACCTGACCGGCGTCTTCCTGCTCATCCGCGCCCTGCTGCCGGCGATGAAGCGGCGCGGCCGGGGGTGGATCATCCCCCTCCTCTCCGTGGCCGCGCGGCGGGGGTTCCCGGGCTGGTCCGCCTACTGCGCGAGCAAATGGGGGCTGGCCGGCCTGGTGGCGGCGCTGCGGGAGGAGCTGCAGGGGAGCGGCGTGCGCATCAGCGCGCTCTACCCCGGCGCCACCGACACGCCGATCTGGGACCGCCTCCCCGGCGAATGGAACCGCGCCGCCATGGTGAGCCCCCGCGAGGTGGCGCGGGCCCTGGGCTACATCCTCGACGCCGACCCCTCGACGCTGGTCGAGGAGGTCCACCTGGGGCCGGCCGGGGGAGCCCTGTGAGCTGGCTGCTGCCGCTCACCTTCCTCCTCCCTCTCCTCGCGGTCGTGCCGGGCGGAGCCTGGGCGCTGCCCCTGCTGGCGCCGCTGACCCTCTGGCTGGCCTTCCGCGAACGGGTCCGCGCGCAGGACTATCTCGGCGCCTGGACGCTCGGCATGGCCTGGGCCGTGCTGCTGAGCGCCGGGGTGATCCTGGCCGTGCTCTGGTGGCCGGAGGCGGCCCGCGGCGGCATCCTTCACGGCGAGGCCTATCGCCAGGAGATGTTTGGCTGGATCCGGACCGGCGTGGCGCCGGAGAACAGCCCGCGGCTGTTCATCCCCCAGCACGTGCTGCACCTGGGCGTCTTCCTGCTGCTGACCTGGGCGAGCGGCGGCTATCTCGGCCTGGTCCTGGGGGCCTTCCTGGTGGCCTACATGAGCTACTTCGTGGGGTGCTACGCGGCGGCGAGCGGCCACCCGCTGCTGGGCTCTCTGCTCGCCTGGGTCCCCTGGTCGGTGGTGCGGGTGTGCGCCTTCGTGCTCCTCGGCGCCCTGTTCGCCCGGCCGCTGCTGGTGCGCCGCCTCTGGCCCTTCGAGCGCTGGGAGGTCCGGCTGATGGCGCTCGCCTTCGCGGGCCTCCTGGTGGACATTCTGGTCAAGGCGTTCTTCGCGCCCAGCTACGGGCTGTTTTTGCGGCAGTTGGGGGGGATGTAGGCACCCTTTCCGACCGGGAGAGAGGAGCTCAAACAGCTCCCTTCAAGGGTCTTTCTCCAGGTGAGAGAGGGCCGCGCGGTGGGGTGGGGCCGGTTGACAGATGTAGTCGCGGAGGTAAGAATTTGAAGAGTATGATTCTTACCAACGCTCGGAGGACGTATGAAAATCACCAGCAAGGGGCAAGTCACCATCCCGATCGAGATCCGAGAGCGTTTGGGGTTGTTGCCCCACACCGAGGTGCGCTTCGAGGTGGAGGGGAGCGCCGTCCGGATCGTGCGGGAGGAGAGACCCGGTGGGCGGGGGGCGAGGCTTCTGGACCGGCTGCGGGGGCGGGCAACCTCGGGGCTGAGCACCGAGGAGATCATGGCTTTGACCCGCGGGGACAGTTGAGCCACGTCCTCGTCGACAGCAACGTGATTTTGGATGTGGTGACCGACGACCCACTCTGGGGCAACTGGTCGGGCACCATGCTCTCCCAGTGCGCCGACGGCGGCCTGCTGGTGATCAATCCGATCATCTATGCGGAAGTTTCGGTCGGCTTCAAGCGCATCGAGGAGCTCGACGAGGTGCGTCCGGACCGGGCGAGCTGGCGGAGACCGAGAAGCTCTACCTCGCGCACCTCGCCGAGCGCTACCAATATCTGGACTTCCGAGGCCTGGGAATCTCGGACCGGGTGCCGCTGAGGCTGCCGCTGCTCGAAATGTACGTCCCCTTGAAGGCGCGCGTGCAGACCCCTTTCGGGGGAGACCTGGGCGCGGCAGATGCGGCTCGCCGGCCGTCCGGTCGGCGAGGAAGAGGCGGGCGCCATGGGCGAGCGGCTGAGCGAGCCGCAGCCGGTGCTCGCGTTGCTTCAGAAGAGCAGCGGCCTGGTCCTCCTGGGAGACCCAGGCTCGGGCAAGACGACCTTCCTCAAGTCGCTCGCCCTGTCCCTCGCCGCCGGCCATTTCGAGAGCCTGGGCTTTAAAAACCTGCTGCCGGTGCTGATCCCCCTCTCGGCCTATGCGAACGCGCTCGCCAAGCGCGACGTCACGTTGACACGTTTCCTTTCTCGCTACTTCGAGGAGGGTGAGCTCAAGTCGTCCCTGGCGACCCTGTTCGAGCAGAAGCTCGCCGCGGGAGAGGTCCTGCTCTTGCTGGATGGCCTGGACGAGGTGCGGGAGCGCCGGCGCCGAAATCTGGTGGTCCATCGCGTGGAGGACTTCTATCGAAGCCACCGCGCCGCCGGCAACAAGTTCGTGCTGACCAGCCGGGTCGTGGGTTACCGGGAGGTGCGTCCGTCGGCCGAGGGTCTCGCTGAAGCCACTCTGGTCGATTTCGATGACGAGGAGATCGCGGCTTTCGTCGATCGCTGGACGGCGGCGATCGAGAAGGCGGCGTCCGGCGAGACGCGCCGGGCGCGGAAGGAGGCGAGCCGTGAACAGGAAGAGCTGCTGGCCGCCGTCGCCGGCAACCCCGGGGTGCGGTCCTTGGCGGCGAACCCGTTGCTGCTCACCATCCTGGCTCTGATGAAGCGCCAGGGGATGATTCTGCCGGAGCGGCGGGTCGAGCTCTACGAGCGCTGCATCCAGACACTGATCAAGGACTGGAACCTCGCCCGCGGTCTGGCCGGCCGTGCCACAAAAGACCTGGATCTTTGGGAGACGCTACGGGTGCTGCGGCCGCTGGCTCTGTGGATGCATCAGACGTCGCCGGGCGTGGGGCTGGTCAAAGAGGGGGATCTCCAACGAGAGCTGAAGCGGATCTTCTCCGGGCGCAAGGAGCGGGACCCGGAGCGGGCGGCGCGCCAGTTCCTGGAGGACGTGCGGGAGCACACGAGCCTTCTGCTCGACCGGGGCGGTCGTCAGTACGGCTTCATCCATTTGACCTTCCAGGAGTATCTGGCGGCGGCGGCGCTGGCCCAGGAGCATCAGCAGGAGGTGGAGCCGATCGTGTCGGCCCTGGCCGCTCACGTGGGGGAAGCCACCTGGCGGGAGGTGAGTCTGTTGACTCTTGGCTACCTGGGTCTCGTGCAGCAACGGGATCAGGCGGCCGGTGCGGTCCTGGCGGAGCTGTTGCGGCAAGGGCCAGGTCCGGCGGGGGAGGCGGCGATCCTGGCCGGCGAAGCGGTCGTGGACATGGGCCAGGGCGCGGTGGCGGGCGAGTGCCGCGAAAGCATCGTCCAGGCGCTCCTCGGGACGCTGCGAGACGAACGAAGGGTGAAGGCATCCCGCCGGGCAGCGGCCGGTGCTGTTCTCGCCGAGATCGGCGACCCGCGTCCGGAGGTGATGACCATTGACGGCATGGAGCTCTGTTGGGTGCCCGCGGGGCCGTTCCTGATGGGGAGCCGTGAAGGGGACAAGACGGCCTATCCATGGGAGACTCCTCAGTTCGAGTGTGCTGTGCCCGTGGGCCTGTGGGTCGGGCGCTATCCGGTGACGGCCGCGCAGTACGGCGAGTACGAAGCGGAGAGCGGATCGCGGCGTCGAGACTATGTCCAGGGTGCCAATGAGCCGGTGGTGGAGGTTTCCTGGTTCGACGCCGTCGAATTCTGCCGTTGGCTGACGGCGAGATGGCTGGCATCGGGAGGGATCGCGGCGGGCTGGGAAGCGCGCCTGCCGTCGGAGGCGGAGTGGGAAAAGGCGGCTCGGGGCGGTCTGGTCCTGCCGTCGAAGCCGGTGATCCGGACCGTGGGTGGTCGGGTCCCCGAGAGGCTTGGAGACAAGGTCAACCCGAGACCCGGACGTCGCTTCCCGTGGGGAGAAAGGTCGGATCTCAATCGAGGCAACTATGAGTCCTCGGTGGGGCTCCGGAGCGCGGTCGGCTGTTTTCCCGGCGGCGTGAGCCCTTACGGAGTTGAAGAGCTGAGCGGTAACGTTTGGGAGTGGACGCGGAGCCTCAGGCGGGATTACCCCTTAGATCCTGCCTGCTCTGATGAAGACATGGAAGCATCTTCGCAAGTCCTCCGGGT
>DASXJP010000347.1:0-10417 GCA_036497345.1 Thermoanaerobaculia bacterium | reverse complement strand
ACGATCGGTCTGACGTCGGAAAACGTCCTGCTGCCGGACGGCCTGGACGTGGTGTCGATCGAGCCCAACACCATCCGGGTGGACCTCGAGCGGGAGGTCATCGAGAATCTTCCGGTCACGCCGAAGCTCACCGGCAAGCCGGCGGCGGGAGCGACGGTCGGCAAGCCCGAGGCCATTCCCAATCAGATCAAGGTCATCGGCCCGGAGCCGATGCTCGCCCATATCGACTCCCTGTCGACCCGTCCGGTCAACCTGGACGGCCACGACAAGACCTTCGAGGAGCCGGACGTGACCGTCGTCCTCCCCGACCCGCAGATCCAGATCGTGCCGCCCCCCTCGACGGTGACCGTGACGGTGCCGATCCAGCCGCCCGCCCAACCCCCCGCGCCCGCGAAACCGCGCAAAGAAAAAGAAAAGGGAAAGAAGACTTGAGCCAAGATTCGATCCGTCTCTTCGGAACCGACGGCATCCGCGGCCACTTCGGCGAGCCGCCGCTCGACCGTCCCACGGTCACGGCGCTCGCCGTTCAGCTGGCCGCAACCCTGTGCGATCGTCGCTCTTTGGGAAATAACGGCGCTCCCCCCAAGGTGGTGCTGGGCGGCGACACCCGCGAGAGCACGCCGGTGATCTGCCGCTGGCTGGCCGCCGGCCTCACCGCCGGGGGGGTCGACGTGCGCTACGCGGGGGTGATCCCCACTCCCGGAGTGGCCCACCTCACGCGGGAGACCGGCGCCGCGTCCGGCGTGGTCGTCTCGGCCAGCCACAACCCCTATCCGGACAACGGCATCAAGCTCATCGATCCTCAGGGCACCAAGTGGAGCGACGAGGACGAGCTCGCCCTGGAGACCCGTCTGAAGGCGCATCCGGCCGACGTGCCGGACCTCCCAGAGGGGCAGCCGACGGTGGAGCCCGGCCTGCGCGAGCGCTATCTGGACCACCTCGCCGCGACGCTCCCGGAGGGGCGTCCCTTGGACGGTCTGAAGGTGGTGCTCGACACCGGGAACGGCGCGGCCTCGACGTACGCGCGCGAGCTGTTCGAGCGGCTCGGCGCCCGCACCGTCCCGCTCCACGCGGAGCCCAACGGCAGAAACGTCAACGAGCACTGCGGCTCGACGGCGCCAGCCGAGATGGCCGCCCGGGTCGTGGCCGAGGGGGCCGACCTCGGGGCCGCCTTCGACGGCGACGCCGACCGCTGCATCCTGGCGGACGAGAGGGGGGAGGTGCGCGACGGCGACGCCATCCTCTATCTCTGGGCGACCTGCCTCCACCGGAGCGGGCGACTGGAGCCGCCGAGGATCGTGGCCACCTCGATGAGCAACCTCGGGCTGGAGCGGGCGCTCGCGGCCGAGGGGATCGGCATCGTCCGCTGCGCCGTGGGGGACCGCTACGTGGTGGAGGCGATGCGCAAGGAGGGGATCCTGCTGGGCGGCGAGCAGTCCGGCCACATCGTGCAGAGCCATCTCGCCAGCACCGGGGACGGCCTGCTGACCGCCATCCAGATGGCCTTCGTGCGCCACCAGGACGGCCATCCCCTCTCGCGGATGCTGGCCCCCTTCCGGCGCTATCCGCAGGTGCTGCTCAACGTCCGGGTGAAGCGGAAGGTGGCCTTCCAGGACCTCCCCGCCGTGACCACCGCCGCCCGCGCCGTCGAGGATCGCCTGGGGGACGACGGCCGCCTCGTCCTCCGCTACAGCGGCACCGAGCCGCTCGCCCGCATCATGATCGAGGGCCCCGAGCAGGGGCTGATCGACGGCCTGGCCGAGGAGCTGGCGGTGGCGATCCGGGGGGAGCTGGGGGCGGGGTAGGTCTTGCGGGGGGCGCTCGATTGCGACCGAAAGTCAAAACGGCGAGAGTAGCCGCCGAAATCCAGCTTGCTGGAAGTGCCTGTCGTCCGTGAACGCCTCGGCGATACCAAGATCTTGCATAACAGCGAAGCTCGCACAGTCCACCAGACCCCAACCTTTGTCCTCGCGGTGATCGTAGAGGTTGAGCGCTTTTTCCAGGTAAGCCGACGAGACAAAGAGAAAGCGGGATCTAGAGCTGGAACGGAAGAGGTCGACCGCACGGCTGAGCTGACGTCTGGCCGGGGTCCTCGCCAAACCATTGCCGGTTTCCGCGAGCACCCAATCGGTCGCCACGAGCGTAGCACCCTGCTCCACCAACTCTCCCCAGAGAGCCAATGCGGGCTCATGGAGCGTATCGGAGGCGTTCAGAAGCGCCAGCCAGCCGTTGGTGTCGAGAAAGACCGCCCTATTCGGCATCCCCGACCTTCGGATGCCCGTAGAGATAGTGGTCGATATTAGTAGCCAGATCCGGAATCCCGGTCTCGACGGCCAGATCCATCATCCGGAGTAAAGGCTCTCTCTCCCTCTGCGGCTCGGCGGAGGTCAATTCAATCCGTACCTCCGCGCCTTCGGGGAGGTCGACCTCGGGATCGAGGATGATCGCTCCGTTTTTAACTCGACCGTGATAAGCCATTCTCGTCTTTCGTCTCCCAGCGATACATTATAGAGCAGCTACCCCCCCATCGCCGCCAGCATCTCCCGCACCGCCGCGTCGATCCCCACGATCACCGCGCGGGCGATGATGAAGTGGCCGATGTTCAGCTCCTCCATGCCGGGGATGGCCGCCACCGGGCCCACGTTGTCGGTGCGCAGGCCGTGCCCGGCGTAGGCTTGGAGGCCGGCCCCTCTCCCCTGCTCCACCACCTCAGCGACCTGCCGCAGCTCCGCTTCCAGCTCAGCCGGATCGCCGGCGCGGGTGTAGGCGTCGGTGTTGATCTCGAAACCGGTTACTCCGATGTCTTTGAGCGGGATCAGCGCCTGGATCTGCCGGGGGTCCGGATCGACGAAGAGCGAGACCGCGATCCCCGCCGCCGCCAGCCGCTCGGCCACGCCGGCGATCCGCCGGGCGTAGAGGATGAGGTTGAGCCCACCCTCCGTGGTGACCTCCTCCGGCCGCTCCGGAACCAGCGTCACCTGGTCCGGCTTGACCGCCAGGGCCACGCGGGCCATCTCCTCGGCGCTGGACATCTCCAGGTTGAGCTTGCCCTTCACCGCGCCGCGCAGCCGCTCGACGTCCGAGTCCTGAATGTGCCGGCGGTCCATGCGCAGGTGCACGGTGATCCCCGCCGCTCCAGCCTTCTCGGCGATTCGCGCCGCTTCGACGGGATCGGGATAGGTGGTCCGCCGCGCCTGCCGCAGCGTCGCCACGTGGTCGATATTGACGGAAAGTCTGGCGGTCATCAGCGTTCGATCTCCAGGTCGGTACCGGTTGCTTCTTCCGGCTCGCGGCTGATCAGCACCGTTCCCTGAATCGGGAAGAGGGTGCGGTGGAGCCGCTCTCCGAACACACAGTTCACCTCGTAATAGCCGTCGGGGCTGATCTGGAGGAGCGTTCCCCTCCCTCCTTTCACCCCCAGGGTCTCATTGTGGATCAGCACCTCGGTATGAAGCTCCATGTCTCTCCTCAATCCTCCTGGATATGACCTTCATCCTTGTATTCTTTGAGCTTGCGCTGCAGCGTCCGCAGGCCGATCCCCAGGATGTCCGCCGCCTTGGCGCGGTGCCCTCCGGTGCGGTCCAGGGTCTCCAGGATGGCATGGCGCTCGATGTCGGCCATGGTGCGCGGCTCGCCGGCCACCGCCTGCACGGGCAAGCCGGAGGTCGAGAGGGTCGACGACTCGCGCACCTCCACCGGCAGGTCGGCCGGGGTGATCTCGTCCCCCTGGCTGAAGACCACGGCGGACTCCATGACGTTGCGGAGCTGCCGCACGTTGCCTGGCCAGGGATAGCGCGCGAGCAGCTCCAGGGCGCCGGAGCCCAGCCGCTTCGGCGCCTTGCCGTGCTCCTGGCAGAACAGCGCGAGGAAGTGCTCGGCGAGCTGGCTGATGTCCCCCGGGCGCTCGCGCAGCGGCGGGATGCGCAGGGTCACCACCTTCAGGCGGTAGTAGAGGTCCTCGCGGAAGCGCCCGTCGGCGACCTCCTTCTCCAGGTCGCGGTTAGTGGCCGCGATCAGCCGGAAGTCGACCGGGATCAGCTCGCTACCGCCGACGCGCATCACCTGGCGCTCCTCCAGCACCCGCAGCAGCTTGACCTGGAGCTCGGGGTAGAGCTCGCTGATCTCATCGAGGAAGAGGGAGCCGCGGTGGGAGAGCTCGAACTTGCCGATCTTGCGGGTGACGGCGCCCGTGAAGGCCCCCCGCTCGTGGCCGAACAGCTCGCTCTCCAGGATGTCGCTGGGAATGGCGCCACAGTTGATCGCCAGGAAGCGCTCGTTGCGGCGGGGGCTCGCCCGGTGCAGGGCGTTGGCCACCAGCTCCTTGCCGGTGCCGCTCTCGCCGATGATGAGGACGCTCGACCGCGTGGGCGCCACCAGCCGCATAGCCTCGAACAGGCGCTCCATGGGCTCCGAGCGGCCGATGATGCTCTCGAAGCCGTAGCGCTTGTCGAGCATCTCGCGCAAGGTCGAGACCTCCTCCTTGAGCTGCTGCTTCTCGATCAGGTTCATCACCCGCTTGCGCAGCTCGTAGAGGTCCACGGGCTTGGTGAGATAATCGTCGGCTCCCACCCGCATGGCCTCCACGGCCGACTCGATGGAGCCGTAGGCGGTCACCAGCATGATGCTGAGGTCGATCTTGCGCTCCCGGACCTCCTGCAGGAAGGCGAGGCCGTCCATGCCGGGCATCCGGAGGTCGCAGACGGCGAGGCGGGCGTCGTTCTCGTCGAGGAATTCCAGCGCCTTGCGCGCGTCGTCGAAGGTCCGCACGGCGAGGCCCGCTTTCTCCAAAGCGATGGCCATCGACTCGCGGGAGCCGGTTTCGTCGTCGATTACCAGTACCAGGGGTTTGTCAGGCATGCGCGGGTCATTTTGGCACAGATTGACCCCGGACGTGGGGAAAAGCCCAACTGTCGTAGACTGAGACTCCTGGCACCCATGACCCTCCCCTTCGACTCCCGAGACAACCGCGACGCCACGACCCTGGAAGGGGTGCTGGAGCGGGTCGTCTTCAGCAACGAGGAGAATGCCTGGAGCGTGGTGCGGCTCCAGGTGCCGGGATACCGTGATCTGGTCACCGCCGTGGGCAACCTTCTCGGCGTGCAGCCGGGGGAGAACCTCCGGCTCAGCGGAAGCTGGATCAACGATCCGAAGTACGGCCGGCAGTTCCGGGTCTCCTCCTACGCCACGGTGGTGCCGGCCACGCTCAACGGCATCGAGAAGTACCTGGGGTCCGGCCTGATCCGGGGGATCGGCAAGGTGATGGCCTCGCGGCTGGTGGCGGCGTTCGGCCTGGAGACGCTCGACGTCATCGAGAGCCGGCCGGAGCGGCTGACCGAGGTGGAGGGGATCGGCCCCAAGCGCCGCAAGGAGATCGTGCGCGCCTGGGAGGAGCAGCGGGAGATCAAGGAGGTGATGGTCTTCCTCCAGTCGCACGGGGTCTCCACCCACTACGCGATCAAGATCTACAAGGCCTACGGCGCCCACGCCACCAGGCTGGTGCGGGAGAACCCCTACCGCCTGGCCACGGACATCCACGGCATCGGCTTCAAGTCGGCGGACAAGATCGCCGCGGCGCTCGGCATCCCCAAGGACGCGCCGCAGCGCATCGAGGCCGGCACGCTCTACCTGCTGGGGGCCGGGGCCGACCGCGGCCACGTCTATCTGCCCCGCAAGACGCTCCTCGAGGAGGCGGAGAAGCTCCTGGAGGCGCCGGCCGGCGGGGTGGAGACCGCCATCGCGGCGCTCGCCGGGACCGAGCAGATCGTGCTGGAGGAGATGCCGGACGAGACCGCGGTCTTCCTCAAGGCGCTCCACGCGGCGGAATCGGGAGTGGCGGCGCGCATTCGAACCCTCCTCATCCAGCCGATGCTGCCGCTGGAGATCGACCTCGACCGCGCCCTCGACTGGTTCGAGACGCAGGAGCGGATCGACCTCGCCCGCCAGCAGCGGCAGGCCATCCGCGCCGGGCTCACCCGCAAGGTGCTGGTGATCACCGGCGGCCCGGGCACGGGCAAGACGACGCTGGTGCGCGGCATCGTGGAGATCCTGGAGAAGAAGCGCCAGCGGGTGCTCCTCGCCGCCCCCACCGGCCGCGCCGCCAAGCGGCTGTCCGAGGCCACGGGGGCCGAGGCCACCACCCTCCACCGGCTGCTCGACTTCAATCCCCAGACCCGGCAGTTCGACCGCAACCGCGAGCGCCCGCTCTCCTGCGACTTGCTGATCGTGGACGAGGCGTCGATGCTCGACACGGTGCTCGCCTACCACGTGCTGCGGGCGGTGCCGGACCACGGCCGGCTGATCCTGGTGGGGGACGTGGACCAGCTCCCCTCGGTCGGCCCCGGGCGGGTGCTCGCCGACATGATCCGCTCGGAGGCGATCGAGGTGGTGCGGCTGACCGAGATCTTCCGCCAGGCCGAGCGCAGCCTGATCGTGGTCAACGCCCACCGGGTGAACCAGGGGGTGATGCCGATCCTGGAGTCGGTGGACAGCCAGGGGGACTTCTTCTTCATCGAGCGCGCGGAGCCGGAGGCGATCGTGGAGACCATCGCCGAGATCGTGGCCAAGCGCATCCCCGGACGGTTCGGCCTCAACCCGGTCGAGCAGCTCCAGGTGCTCACCCCCATGAACCGGGGTCCCCTCGGCACCGAAAACCTGAACGCCGTGCTGCGCGACCTGCTCAACCCCGAGGGGCCGACGGTGACCCGCGGCGGGCACAGCCTGCGGGTGGGCGACAAGGTGATGCAGGTGCGGAACAACTACGATCTGGAGGTCTTCAACGGCGACATCGGCCGGGTGAGCGCCATCGACGAGGTCGACCAGATCGTGAAGGTGACGGTCGACGGCCGCGAGGTGGCCTACGACTTCGGCTCGCTCGACGAGCTCGTCCCCGCCTACGCCTGCACGATCCACAAGTCGCAGGGGAGCGAGTACCCGTGCGTGATCATCCCGCTGCACACCACCCACTACGTGATGCTGCAGCGCAATCTCCTCTACACCGCGCTGACGCGGGCGAAGCGGCTGGCGATCCTGGTCGGCGAGGAGCGGGCGCTGCGGGTGGCGGTGGGGAACAAGAGGGTGCGCCCCCGGTTCACCCGGCTGGCCGAGCGGCTGGCGGGGCCTCCTCCCTAGCTCCTGCGTTCCGCAGCCATTCCACCACCCACTCATCCACCGCCAGCGCCCGCGGGAACGCCACATGCCCGCCGCTGGCGATCCAGCGCACCTGGAGGCGGGGGGCGGGACGGGTCAGGGCGGCGCGGACGGTGTGGGCGGGAACCATCGGATCCCATTCGGAGCTCAGGAGCAGGGCCGGCACGCGCAGGTCCGGCTGGCGCGGCGCCACGCTCGCCCGGGCATAGTAGTCCCCGGCGTCCGTGAAACCGTGGCGCGGCGCCACGACGCGGTCGTCCCATTCAAGGATCGTAGGGATGCGGAGCGCCTCGGCCACCGGGATCGGCACCGGATGGCGGGCGGCCACGGCGACGTAGATCTCGCTGAGGCTCCTGAGGAGATAGCGGCGGTAGATCCAGCGGGAGGGGGAGTCGATCTCCCGCTGGGACAGGGCGAGGTCGAGCGGCGAGCAGAGGGCGGCCACCGCGGTGAGGCGCGGGTCCCCCTCCTCGGTCCCCAGGCGCAGGGACAGATGGCCGCCGAGCGAATAGCCGAGCACGTAGATCCGCTCATAGCGCCGCAGCTCCGCGCTCGCCAGGGCGGCGTGGAGGTCGGCCGTCAGACCGGCGTGGAAGAAGTCCTCCCCCCGGCGGTCCGAGCCCCGCAGATTCACCCGCAGCGAGGAGATCCCCGCCCTCTCGGCCGCCGTCACGCCGCCGCTCAGATAGTGGCTCTCCGTGCTCCCGCCCAGGCCGTGGACGATCACCAGGACCTCCCCGCTCCCGGACACCTCGCGCAGAAGGCCGCTCAGCCGCACCGTCCCCACCTTGGGGTCCTCCAGCGCCACCTCCCAGGGACGGGATTCCGGGAGGCGCGGCGGACGCAGGCGGTGGCGCAAGCGGGGAGCGATCGTCCAGAGGTGGCCGCGGAGGGACATGCGGGGGATGCTATCGTCAAAACCGTGAGCCGTCCCCGCGTCTCCGACCGCCTCGGGGAAGAGGAGACGCTGATCGCGTTTGTCCTGGCAGGGGGGCCGGCCGGGGAATTCCCGGCGGGGTGAAACGTTTTTGGCTCTTCGGACGTTATAGGTATGGAAGAGACCTCGATGGTACCTCTTTATCCAGAGATCCGAATCTCACTGCGCAGCCGCAACCGCTATGCCCTCGTGAGCGCCATCCGCCACGGGCTGCGGCGGGCCGGAAGACCGCCCGCCGAGATCGACCGCTTCTGCCAGGAAGCCCTCGCTACCCAGGACCCCCGCGGCCTCGAAGAGATCTGCAACCGCTGGGTGCTCCTCGAGCGTCTGTAGCTCCTCCCCCTCCAGGCTCCTCTCGCGATACCCTGTCCCGGACGGACGGGAGGAGGAGAGTCATGAAAGCGATTCGCATCCACAGTCTGGGCGGTCCCGAGGTGCTGAAGCTGGAGGAGGTCCCGGACCCCCAGCCCGGCGAGGGCCAGGCGGTCGTCCGCGTCGAGGCGGCCGGCGTCAACTACGTCGACGTCTACTTCCGCACCGGCCTCTACAAAATGCCGGCGCTCCCCTTCATCCCGGGGCAGGAGGCGGCGGGGACGGTCGTCGCCGCGGGCCCGGGCGTTACCGAGGTGGCGGTGGGCGACAGGGTGGCCTACACCGGCATCCAGGGGACCTATGCCGAGCTGGCCGTGGCGCCGGCCGCGCGGCTGGTCAAGATCCCTCAGGGGATCACCACCCGTCAGGCGGCCGCCGCCATGCTGCAGGGGATCACGGCCCACTATCTCGCCACCAGCACCTATCCGCTGCAGCCGGGGGACGTCTGCATCGTCCACGCGGCGGCCGGCGGCGTGGGCCAGCTCCTCTGCCAGATCGCCAGGCTGCGCGGCGCCCGCGTCTTCGGCACGGTCTCCACCGAGGAGAAGGCGAGGATCGCCCGCGAGGCCGGCGCGGACGAGGTGATCCTCTACTCCCAGCAGGACTTCTCGGCCGAGGCCAAGCGCCTGAACGGCGGCAAGGGAGTCCAGGTGATCTACGACGGCGTCGGCCGCGCCACCTTCGACAAGGGGCTCGATACCCTGGCTCCCCGCGGCCTGATGGCCCTCTTCGGCCAGGCGAGCGGCCCGGTGCCCCCCTTCGATCCGTCGATCCTCAATCAGAAGGGCTCGCTCTACCTGACCCGCCCCTCCATGGGCCACTACATCGCCAGCCGCGACGAGCTGATGTGGCGGGCCGGCGAGGTGCTCGGCTGGATCGCCGAGGGGAAGCTCCGGCTGAGCATCGACCGCGAGGTGCCCCTGGCCCAGGCGGCGGACGCCCACCGCGCGCTCGAGGGGCGGGAGACGACGGGGAAGGTGCTGCTGATTCCGTAGCGGCTCGTCACTTCGGGCCGGCCGTGAGGACGGCGAGGGACGGAGCGGCTCCGGCGCGGAAGGTGAATTCCGTGAGCTCCTGGATGGTCCCGATCGCTTCAACCCGGTACCGGATCTCCTCGGGCAGAGGACCGAAGCGTCTTTCGAGATCCTGCAAGAGGACTTCGCGAGCCTTCGCGAGGGCATCCTCCTGTCCCTCCTTGCGCCCCTCTTTGCGCCCCTCTTTGCGCCCCTCTTCGAGCCCTTCCTGCTTCCACTGACGGGTCCAATCCGTGACACGTTCGGCGAGCATCGACTTGACCTCCTGAAGATCGGCGACCTGGGGTATGACGGCTCCGGGCACCCGGTCGGGGAGCAGAACCTCCGACAGGTAGGCGGCGAACGACTCCCTCAGCTCCGCCATCTCCGGCTCCCACAACCACTCGAGCAGCGCCGTCAGGACCCTCTCGATGTCCTCCGGGCCCCGGCTCTTCTCCATCCGGAACAGCGCCGCCGCCACGTTGCGCAACGACTCGAGCTCCGAGTCGGCGATCCGCATCTCGTCCAGGAGGCAGTAGCGCAGCCGCGGCCGGTACCGCTCCAGACCGCCCGGGATCTGCTCGATCAGGTCGGAGACCTCCTGGGCAGCGCTCCAGGACGCATGTCCATTATAGAGAACCAGCGGCAGGACCGGCGGCAGCCTGCCTGAAGGGCTGAGCTCCCGGCGCTTGACGAGGTCCTGGTAAAGCAGCCCCAGGTAGACCATCATGCGCAGCGCCATGAAGGGATCGACGGTCGACTGGAATTCCACCAGCAGATAGATGTAGAGCCAGGGCTCCTCTCCCCGGCGGACCCGCCAGACGACGTCGCTCTCGCGGCGGCGCAGCTTCCGGGTGACGTAGCTCCCCGGGACCATCTCCAGGGTCGAGAAGTCGAGATCCCGCACCCAGTCCTCGTGGACGAAATCGCGGAGCAGGTCCGCGATCAT
>DASXJP010000346.1:0-7527 GCA_036497345.1 Thermoanaerobaculia bacterium | reverse complement strand
GTGATCCCACGCTCCCGAGCCCGTGCAGGCGGCACGGAACAGGTCGGTGCGGCCGACCAGGCATTTGGAGAGGCTGCCGCCACCGCTGTAGCCGATCAGCCCGACCCTCGCCCGGTCCGCCCAGCCGCGCGCGACGAGGCTCTCGACGCCCTGGACGATCTCCCGCGAGGGGACCGAGCAGTGGTGCCCCTCGATGCCGTGGGCGAATTCGTCCCCCCGGCCGGCGCTCCCGCGGTAGTTGGGATTCAGCACCAGGAACCCCCGCGCGGCCAGCAGGGCGGGATAGGAGGCGTAGGAGCCGTAGAGGTCCACCGCCTCGGTGCGTGCCGCTCCGAAAGGACCACCGTGGAGGTCCACGATCAGCGGCAGCCCCTTTTCCCCTTTCCGCCCGGGCGGCCAGAAGAGCACCCCCTCGACGGCGACCCCGTCGCCCCCGTCCCACGAGACGGTCTCGATCTCCGGCAGCGGCTGGCGCGACAGGGCGGCGTTGAGATCGGTCACCGGGCGGGCCGTGGCCATGCCGTCCACCCCCTCGGCCACGTAGAGCTCCGCGAAGTGATGGGCATCGCCGGCGGCGAAAACGATCCGGCCGCCATCGCGCGAAGCCACCAGGCCGGCGAGCCAGCCGCGCTGCTCGCGGAGCGTCCGCACAGCTCCTGAGGCAGGCTCCACGCGCACGACCCGCATGCCGGTCGAAACCGTGGTGACCGCGAGCAGGGAGCCGTCCGCCAGCGGGACCTGCTGGTTGAGATGCCCCCGTAGACCGGGCGCGACGCGGACGAGGTGAAGGTCTCCGGCGTCCGCCCGATACAGCCGCGACTCGGTCGCCGTGTAGCGGCCGTCCTTCTCCTCCCCCGAGCCGGACACGAAGAGATCCCCACCCACCCAGGCGAGGCTCTCTTCCAGGATGCGGTTCCGGGTGCGCCGCGGCGCGCCTCCAACCGTTCCGGAGGTCAACGGCAGCAAAGTCACCTCGGCGGTATCCACCGTCTGGCGAAGGCCGCTGCCGGCGACCGCGAGCCAGCGGCCGTCCGGAGAGACGCTGAAGGCATCGAGCTCGTCGAAGGGCACCGCGGCGATCTGCTCGGTCCGGCCGTCCGCGAGGGCGAGCCGGAAAAGGGCCGGCCGCGGCGGCGGAGCGGGCAGCCGGCGCACGTCGCCGTAGAAATCCCGCAGCCTGGCGGCGGGCGCCTCGTCCGGCGGACCGGCGGCGGCGAGCACCAGCCCCGAGCCGTCCGGCAGCCATTCGTAGAGATCGATCCCCGCGGGGAACCGGGCCGGATCACTGAGGCGTCGCGGCGTCGCTCCGGCGTCCGGCGTCAGCAGAAAGAGCTGCGCTCCGGACGCCGGGTCCGGCGAGGCGAGGAAGGTCACGGCGCGTCCGTCCGGCGACCAGCGCAGGCCCGAGCAGCTCACCGGCTCCGCGATCCGGACGGGCCGCGCACCGGGGCGCGAGAGGTCGAGCGTCCAGAGGGTGAAGACCTCACGGTCGTGCTCGAAGTCGTTGTGGCGGGTGATGAAGGCCAGCCGGGAGCCGTCCGGAGAGATCTGTGCCTCGTCATAGGCCGTCTGGCCGAGGAAGGTCTGGACGTCGGAGAGATCGGCCGCGGCGGGCGCTGGAGCCAGGGACAGCAGGGACAGCAGGTACAGCAGCGACACCAGGGACAGGAAAAGTCCGGGATGAGTGCTCTTCTCCATGTCCCTGCCGTCCCTGGTGTCCCTGCTGTCCCTTTTACCCCTTAACAAACGTGCCCCGCTCCGTATCCTTGCGAACCCCCGGGAACGGCAGCGCCTGGCCGTGCGCCACGCAATAGACGCCGGGCGGCAGGACCCCGATGGCGAAGATCGCCTCGGTGAGGTTCTGCAGGGCGTCGGACTGCTTCATCTCGAACGGCCGCATGGCGCCGGTGAGGACGACCGGCACGCGGGGCCTGTCCAGCTGGTCGTGGAGGTACTGGCCGGTGAGGGCGAGGGTGTCCGTCCCATGCAGGACGACGATCCCCCCGGTGGTCCCCTCCTCCTCGCAGGCGCCGGTGGCCCGCACGGCCTCCAGGATGCGGCCGCGGTCCGCCTCGGTCATCTGGAGGCTGTCCTTGCTCATCAGCTCGAAGACGTTGACCTCGGTGTCCTCCAGCCGCAGCTCGGAGAGCATCCGCCGCACCAGGGAGCGCCGGTTGGCGAGCTCGCCCGTGTGCTCGTCGTAGGTCTTCTCGATGGTCCCGCCGGTCGTGATCAGGGTGATCTTTCGCACGATGGGGGGACTCTATCCTCCTCGCGGGTTTTGGGGGAGGGGGTGGAGATCAAAGACCGCGGAAGCCGAGCGATCGGGCGATCTCACCCTGTTTTCCGTCCAGTGTAAGAAAGAACAGCGGGTCATTGACATCAGGTCGCAGAAAGAGGGCGCAGGCAAGGTGCCACAGATCCGGTCCCTTCGACCAGCCGACTTTCAGGATCTGTTCGATTTCCGGTGTCAGACGCCGACGAGGGAGGACCCAACGGATCCAGGTGATAAAGTTTCTGATTCGGCCATATCTCCCCTCTCGGGTTAAAGCCGATCTCAGCTCGGCTTCCAGAAGATTGGACGAAAAGAGGCGATCGAACCGGGAGAGCCTTTCCAGAAGGACACCAGAACCAGGCTCGTCGAGAGAGACCGCGATGAAGCAGGAGCTGTCAACGTAGGCGACCCTCATCGCGATTCCAGGAACCGCGCCAAGCCCCCAGGTTTGGGAGGATTGGCTTTCCAATCTTCCTCGAGCTCACGACGGACCTCTTCGAGAGAGGGCATGTGCTCAGGAGCGGGACTGATGATCCCCTCCTCTTCAAGGCGACGGAGCTTCTCCTCCGTGGAGCCAGGCCTGCTGATGGCCCGAATCTCGGCGATCTCCCGCCCGTCTTCCGAGATCACCACACTCTCGCCGGAACGCACCGTCTCCAGAATCTCCTCCAGGTGCTGCCGGGCGTCTTGGACCGAATAAGTCATCCGCCGACCTCCGGGGGGAAGTATAGCACCAAGGCGCGCGATAAGAAATCATTTTTCGCGTATAGGCGCGCCAGGGAACGCCCTCCTCGTGGCCGGGGCGGCGTTCTGCTCCCAGGAGCTCAGATCTCCAGCGCGGCGAGCGCCCGGTGGGAGACCGCGGGCACGGGATCGGCGGCGAGGCGGGTGAGGGCGATCGAGCTCTCGGGGCTGCGGAAGCGGCCGAGCACGGCGGCGGCGACCAGCCGCACCTGCCAGTCGGGGTGCACGGCGGCGGCCCGGAAGAGCACGTCGTCTCCGGGTCCGGCGCAGGCCGCGAGGGCCCGGAAGGCGGTGCGCGCCTCGGCGCTCGCCCCCAGCGAGAGGACGGCGGAGCTCAGCACGGCGCGCGCCTCGGGACCGCCGATCCGCCCCAGGCTCTCCAGCACGGTGCCGCGCAGATCCTCCGCCGCCTCCAGGCAGGCGGCGAGCACGGGCACGGCCTCGCGATCGCCGAGGGCGCCCAGGGCGCGGATCAGCGGCACCGAGGGCATCACCGCCGCGCGGGCGCGCAGGCCGGGCAGCATCTCCGACAGCCCGCAGCGCACGGCCGCCTCGGCCGCCAGGGCCGAGTAGAGCTCGGGCGCCTCCTCCAGCCAGTCGTCCCAGGGGAGCAGCGTCACCAGCCCTTGGATCCGCATCAGCCGGGAGATCACCCCCGGACGGAACGACGGATCGAGGTCCAGGATGGCCTGGGCGACCCCCGCCACGGGCTTGCCGAGGAGAGCCTCCAGGACCAGGCGGTCGGCGGCGTCTACGTCCGTCCTGGCGTCGAGAGCGGAGCGCACCTCTTCGCCCTGGGTCCCGAGCGCCGGCACCAGGAGGTCGCGCGAGCCGGCGGGGAGCCGGAGGTAGAGGTCGAGCAGGGCTTCGCCGAGACCGGGGACGCTCACCTTTTGCAACGCCTGGAGGAGATGCGGCAGGCTCTCCAGGCGCTCCGCCGCCTCCCGGACGACGGCGAGGAACGCCGCGGCCGGCACCTGCTCCGGAAAGCCGGCGGCGAGCTGAAAGCCCCAGGCCCGCGGCTCCCCGGCGGCGGCGAGCAGCGCGGGGATCAGATCATGGCGCCGCGCCAGGGCGGCGGGGCGGAGGGAGGGAACCGGACGGGAGCTCGCCAGCACCTCGACGGCGGCGCCGTCCCAGGGGCTCGCTCCCAGCGCCAGCAGGCACCGCGCGGCGGCCGTCCTCGCCTCGGCCGAACGGTCGTGGAGGCGCGCCGACAGAGCCTCGCGGAACCCGCGCGGCAGGGGGCCGATCTCCTCGGGCCGCGGCACCCCTTCGAGCATGTGAGCGAGCAGCCCCAGCATGGTCTCGTCGTCGATCTCGACCCCTCCCGCCGGCCAGCAGAAGGCGAGAGCGTGGAAGGCGGGCTCGCCGCCGACGCGCGCCAGGGCCTCGGCCGCGAGCGAGCCCACCAGGGGATCGGTCAGCCGGTCGGCGAGATGGGGCACCGCCTCCGGCGACCGCAGGTCCCCGAGGGCCTGCACGGCGGCCATCTGCACCCACAGGTCGGAGGTCAGGAAGGGCAGCAGGTAGGGGATCGACCGCGCGTCCCCGAGGTGGCCGACGGCCACGATCGCCTCCTGCAGGACGTTGGGATCAGGGTGGCCGAGCACGGCGTGCAGGGGCTCCAGCGCCCGGGGGTCACGCAAGCGGTCGATGATGAGGACCGCCTGCAACGCCACGTCCGGATCGGGGTCCTGGAGCAGCCGGATGACCAGCGGCAGGCTGCGGCCGCCGCGCAGCTTGAGGATCTCCGAGCCGGCGTTGCGCAGGGCGGCGTCGGCCGGCTCCCGCAGATACTCGGTCAGCCGGGAATCCGGCAGGACGGAGGCGCCGATGCGCAGCGCCTGCTCGCGGATCCCCGGGCTGGGATTGCGCACGAGACGCTCGAGGGCCTCGACGCGGGTATCGAGCGGCATCGCGGGGAGCCGCTCCAGGATCTCGACACACTCGTCCCAACTAGGGGCCTGACTGCCGGCGGTTTCCATGGACGCGGAAAGTATAGCCGGAACGGGCGGTCAGGGGCAGGTCTGGAACGCGACGACGTCGGTCACCGCGGCCGCAGCCTTCCCCGCTGGATTCTCGTAGCGCGCGACGCCGCCGGTCAGGGTGTCGGTCACCGTGAGCACGTAGTGAACGTTGGTGGTGCCCGCCGCGAAGACCCAGTAGTGGCCGTTCACGGGGCAGCCGTCGAGCACCTTGACCATCAGCTCCCAGTTGTCCGGCGCGAAGAACCAGAGCAGCCCCGAGTCGGCCGAGGCGCCCGGCACGGTCTGCCCCTTGCCGGACGAGCCGTTGGCGTCCCAGGAGGCCTCCGCGCGGAAGCGCCCCTGCTGGAGACAGAGATGCGTGGCATCGGCCGCGCAGCCGCCGTCCGCGCGGCTCTTCCCCACCAGGAACCGGAAGCCGTCCGCCAGCGAGCCGGCGGGCCAGGTGTTGTGGCCGAAGCCCGCCTGCACGTCCTCCTCCCAGGCGACGCCGAGCCGGCCCCACTGCGCCTCCAGGCTGGGACGGGCGGCGGTGTAGTTCGGATCGGTGGTCCCGTAATACATGCGGATCGGCGCCTTGTAGTGGGGATCGGCGAGCGCGCTCACCGCGTAGAACGGCGCCGAGAGGGTGAAGACGGCGCTGTACGTCGAGCTGCCGTAGGCCACCAGGTAGGCCCACGCCCCGCCGGCCGAGTGCCCCGCCACGGCCACCCGCTGATCGTCCACCGGCATCTCCTCGCGGACCAGGCGGAGCGCCTCGGTGACCGTCTGCTCATCGTTCCCCGTCCCCCAACCGATGCTCGACGCCGACTTCGGCATCACCACCACGCAGCCGGCCTTGTCAGCCGCGGGGAAGATGAGGCTCTGATAGTCCTCCGGGCTGCCGTTCGAGCCGTGGAAGAACAGGACCACCGGCACCGGCTTCGTGGTGTCGAGCGCCGCCGGCACGTAGCGCAGCAGATAGGAGCCCGTCGTGGGGATGTCGATCCGCCGCCAGCCGGAAGGGACCTGCGCGAACGCGGGTACGGCTAGGAGGGACAGGAGGAGAAACGACTTCAACGGCGACTGCACGGGGGGGATTGTAACCCGAACCCTCATCACCCCAGCCCTCTTCTCCCGTCCCCTCCCACCCTCCCGCACCGGGAGAAGAGGGAGGGAGACGGCTAAAGGACGGTAATGAAGGCACTTAGGCACCTTGGCCCCGCTGATATGTGCAGCATATGTGCGTTTTGAGGGGAAAAAATCGGGACCGTTGCCCCCTGGCGTTGGGGTCCCCCGGTCCCCATTGAACCATACAGCCCTTTAGCTTACCCCGACTCGACCTCGACCCGCACGACGGCAAAGGAGCCGTCAAGGGACCGCAAGGCAGGATGTTCCCCCGTCTCGTCCCAACCATGAAGGCGAACGAATACCGATGGCCCCTCTTCCGGCTCCTGGGTGTCGCCTTGAAGCTCCGCTATCAGGGCTGACCCGCCGTCGTCCTCCTCAAAGTGAAGCACACCAGAAAAGACAAAATCCGTCATCTCTGCGCTATTCCTTCGCTATCCTGCGCTATGGGTTTTCCCTGGGGGAACCGGGACGCGGCTGCGCCTTTCCCTGCGCTATTGCGTCATTAGCGCTCGCCCCAGGTTCTAGCCCTAGCTCTTGAAGAAGAACCTTAAAGGACCGAAGGAAGGCGCGGCCAACTACCCTCTCCTGGTCCCCCTCCCCATGAGGCAATGGGGACACCCCGGGTAAGGGAAAGCTAAGCAAGCTTTCTCCGTTAAGCGCCTTCTGTAAATCCGAAAAATCCGCGCCAACCCCATTTAGATAGGATAGGAGACTACCAATAGACGGTAGAACCTTCCCGGTCTCAAAGGATGATATTTGCGCCTTAGACAATCCTGTTTTCCAGGATACTTGAACCTGTCTAAGATTCGCACGCTCCCTTAGCCGCTTAAGAGCTGCCGGAAAGATTTGCACCGTCTTTGCTACTTCGGGCTTCATAGGATCTCCGCATTAAAAAAGGGCCGGGGGGTTGTGAGCCCCCCGGGGGAAGCATGAGAAGAGGCATGCTCGCGCGCCCGGAAAAAAACTCGCTAACTTGGTTTCCGTAGTCCATAGCTAAGGCCGGGATGGTCGCCGTGATCGTTGGGTGGCAAGGCTTCAGAAAAAAACATTCCCGGGTCCTGTCTTATGACATAGCAGACCGAAAAGACATCCTCCATCCTGAAAACTACCCGTCCAGAAAAAAGCATAGCGTGATAGCCGGGCTCCCTCTTAATCCTTTTGTCCAGCTCCGGCAGCGTGACTCCAACCGCTTGGCAATACTGCTCAAGCTTTTTCAAGAGCAAAGCCGCCTCCATTTGGCTAGCTCTTGAAATGAGGGTACGCGGTCCAGCTTTCTAGTTTTCACTTCCCCTTAGCTCCTGCCCGCAGCAGTCACAAAGTAAGATGCCGCCGGATTGAAGGAAGCCATTCATTCCATCAAAGCCCGCTAACCATGCCTCCCTCAAATCTCGCCTTCCATACTGGCAATCT
>DASXJP010000345.1:0-11096 GCA_036497345.1 Thermoanaerobaculia bacterium | reverse complement strand
GGAGGACGAGCACAAGGTGCTGGGGGAGGAGGGGTTCGAGCGCAGCGTGGAGAAGGTGGCGGGGATCGAGAGGCAGCTGGGGATTTATGAGCTGGGGCAGTTCACGCCGCGGTGAGGCCCCCCGCCCGGAGCCTCACCATGCCCATCGCCCTCCCGCCGAGCTCTGCTGAGGCTTTATCGGACGGATAAAAAAAGCTTTTTCTAAGCCGGGCGGCGGGAGCGCCTCCGCCTACTTCCCGCTCTTCACCCCTCCCTTCTCCCCGACCACCCCCAGGTCCACCGTCGCCCGGTCCGCCATCACCACGAACGGCCGCGGCTCGACGGTGAGGCCGCCCTTGCCGTCGTGGCGGACGATCTGCACGGTGCCCATGCCGTAGCCCATGGGACCGCGGTTGTAGTAGTGCGCGGCCAGACGGTAGGGCGCGGCGTCCCGGCTCTCCGGCGCCGGGATGGCGAAGCATTCGGGGCCGTAGCCGGTGGTCACGTCGGCGTAGAGCTCGCCGCCGGAGGGCAGGGTTTTGTTCCGATAGGAGGCGTGGGCTCCGTGGCGGTCCCAGACGTGGAGGTCGACGTCGTTGGCGTCGGTCTCCCAGGTGAGGACGAAGCGCAGGGAGGGCGCGGTCGCGAGGTGGGCCTCGTGCGCGCGGAGCCGGTCGAGCACCTGCTCCCGCTTTCCCGGCTGGGCGCGCAGCCAGGCCGCCCCGATCAGCCCCAGGTCTTCCCGCAGGACGCGGTCGACGCCGAGGAAACGGCCGCCCGGATAGCTCTGCTCGATCCCCTCTTCCAGAGCCGCGAAGGCCTCTTCGTAACGGCCGGCGCGCAGCAGGGCCCAGGCGAGGAGGCGATGGCCGGAGGGGTGGTCGGGCCGGTCGAGGACCGCCTTTTTATAGGTGTCGATCGCCAGACCGAGCCCGTCCGCGCCCAGCCGTTCGAGGCGCTCGCCGGCCAGCCGCCGGAGGTCGGCGCGACTGGGGAAGAGGTCGATCAGCGAGCCGTAGGCGCGGGCCGCCGCTCTCCGCTCGCCGGCCGCCTCCCAGGCCTCGCCCAGGGCCAGCAGGGCGAGGACGTCGCCGGGGGCTTTGGCGCTCCAGGCTTCGGCCAGCTCGCGGGCCTGGGCCACGCGGCCGGCGGCCAGGTGCTCCTTCACCTCGGCGAAGCGGCCGGTATAGGCGGCGGCCCGGGCCTCCTTCGCCATCTCTTCCATATCCTCGTTCTCCTCGTCGCGGCCCGGCTGGGGACGCGGGACGGCGATGGTCTCCTGGACGGGGTGTGGCGGCGCGACTCGGGCGGGCGGCGGCGGGGTAGGAGGAGTCGCCCAGGCCTGGCTGACCCCTTGGTCAGGCTCGACCCGTGGGCTTCCGCCCCGGGAGGTCGGCGAGGCCGGGGCCTCGTTACGGTCCGCCGGCGCGTTGCCCGGCACACCGGTGGCGACTCCGCCCGGCACGCCGCCGACGACACCGCCGGCGACTCCGCCCTCGACGCTACCCCCGACGCCACCCTCGACGGCGCCGGCGGGCGTGGGTATCTCCACCGGCTCGACTGGCGACGCTCCCCCCGGTGCGATGTAGCCGAGGGCGCTGAGATCCTCTTCCAGCTTGGGCTCCGGCATGGGCTCGGCGACGCGGGGGAGATCGGACCCCTTCCGGGCCAGCACCTCCAGCCCGCCGGGGCCGACGGTGAGGATGTCGGCGAGCGCCCGGCGGTCGAGGCCGAAGCGCGCGTAGTCGTATTCGGTCTCCAGCACCAGCATGGCGGTGAAGGGGCTGACCACCCGGTTCTTGACGCTCACCTCGGTGATCTGGAGGGTGAGGGCCCGGCGCAGGTCCTCGTCGCCGGCCGGAGCGGTGTCGCGCAGGTGGAGCAGGCGGTCGACGCGGGCCTGCGCCCAGGCGCGCTGGAGCAGGGGGCGCTCGGCCGTCGCGATCTCGCCGCCGAGCTTGGCCGCGCGGCCGTCCAGGGTGAGGCGCAGGGGACGGTCGGCGGGGAGATCGGCATAGATCAACGCCTCGTCGCCGGGTTGCACGCCGTCCAGGGTCTCGGGCCAGCTCCAGGCCGCGCCGTCGATCTTCACCTTGATGCCGGAGCGGCAGGCGAGGGTCAGCCGCCGGGAGATCTCGGCGAGGGGAGCGGCGCCGTCGATGCGCTGGCCGTCGTGCTTGAGATTGCCGGTGGTCAGCTCGCGCAGCACCGCCTCGTCGCGCAGGCCGCCCACGGCCAGCACGTCCAGGCGCTCGACGCCGCGGCCCCCGAGAGCGTGGACGGCCGCCTTGAGCTCGCCCGTGCCGGTCTCGCCCGCGGTGGCGACGCCGTCCGTGACCAGCAGGACCCGCGGGTATTTTCCTCCGCTCTTTGCGAGCCGTTTGTCGAGCCAGGTAAGGGCCTGACGGAGATCGGAGGCGCCCAAAGGCCGGCGGTCGGCGAGAGCCTGGGCTTCCGTTTCGCCGAACCCGGACGCCGGGCCTTCGAAGATGGACACCACCTCCTGATCGAAGGCGGCGACCCCGACCGGCGTCGCGGCCCCGGCGCCGTCGCGCAGGCCGGCGATCAGATCGCTGACAGCGCGGATCTGGGTGGCGTAGCCCAGGGCGCGCGAGGCGCTGGAATCGATCAGCACGTAGAGCCCGGTGATCTCCTGGGGGACGGCTTCTACGGGGGCCGCGACGCGGGCCACCACGAGGTTGTCGTGACGGAGCCCGGCGCGGCTTGCCACGCGGTCCTGGCCGATCTCGAAGTCGCGGTCGGGGGTCCAGGCCTGCTTATGGAGCTCGACCACGCGGCGCTCGCTCACCTCGCCGCCGAGGTTGCTCGACGGCGCGCCGGTGGCGGGCCGGCCGCCGAGGAAGACGCGGAGGTCGAGCCGGCCGATCTCGGAGAGGCCGTGGAGGGGGAGGACGTAGGGCTGGTCCGCGCGCGGCAGGGCGTGCGAGTAGGAGACGATGATCTCCTTGCGGCCGCGGGCCGGGATGGGGAAGACGCGGGCGGAGAACTCGTTGCCCGCCTCCTGCTCCAGCAGCGCCGGGTCCTGCCGGCGGTGGAGGAAGTCCTCGTAGGCCACGCGGGCCCGCTGGCGCTCCACCACCTCCCCTTCCTGCCAGCCGTAGTCGTTCTTCATGGCGAAGCGGCTGAGCGCCGCGCCCGGCGGCAGGGCGATGCGGAAGCGTCCCTCGATCCGCTGGTCGCGGGGGTTCTCGAAGGTCAGGTGGAGCTCGGTGAAGGCGAGCGGCGGCTCCAGCACGCCGTTGGCCTCCAGGGCCACCAGGGCGAGCCCGGTGCCGTCCGAGGCGGTGAGGGAGATGGGCGCCGCCAACTCGGGCGCGGGCGGCCCGGCCGGAGCCTTGGCGAAGCGGAACGACGCGGATTGGAACGGCGCGGCGGCGGACCGGGTCTCGCCAGGGGGTGTGGAGCTCACCGCGGCGAGCAGGACGAGGGCGGCCACCGGCAGACCGAGCAGCGTGAAAGTAGCGCGAGACATGGGGTGTCTCCTCCCCGGAAATCGGATGTGGAGGACCCCGGGGTTGGGGCCTCCTGTCCGCTTAGACACCCGTGGGGCGGGAAAAGTACCCGGGGGGCCGGAAAGGACCGTCCACGCGGCTCAGGTCACATACACCGTCAGGATCGAGCCGCTCTCCGATTGCCAGGTATCGCCCCAGGGGTCGGCGCTGGTCAGGCGCAGGAGCCGGCGGCGGTACTCGAAGGCGGAGCGGCCGGTGGCGCGGTCGGAGAGGAAGTCGGCGACCGTGCGCGAGAGGAGCACCTGGCCGCGCGGCTGGGCGCGGGAGAGCTTCACCTTCTCGGAGCTGGCCGAGCCCGCCCGGCGGATCTGGACCTCCAGCGCCATGACGCCGGCGAGGGCCGCCTGCTCCTCGGGCTTCAACTGGTCGAAGAACTCCAGCGGGGGCGAGCTCACCTCGATCTTCCAGCCGCGCACGCCGCCGGTGGCGGCGTCGAAGACCTGGTCCAGCAGGAGCGCGCCAGTGTCCTCCGGCAGGGCGTCGAGGAGCTCGACGTCCCAGCGGTTGTAGACCGCGTCGCCGGGCTGCACGGCGAGCCGCAGGGGGCGGCTCTCGCCGGGGCCGAGGTGGAGCGGCCAGGCGATCTCCGGCGCGGCGGCGGGGAAGAACTCGTAGACCCGGCCGGTCACCGGCGAGACGCGCAGGGCGTAGGCCTCGATCCCCCGCACCTGGACCGGGCGCGCGGCGGGGTTGGCGAGCTCGAAATCGCTTGGCGCGGCCGGCGCGGTGAGACTCAGGGGGAGCTTCAAGGGGGTCAGCTCGCGCACGGTCAGCCGCACCGGCACCCGCTGCTTGAGCACCGTGTTCCCCGGCTGGCGCAGGTCGAGCTCGACGCTGCCGCCGATCCCCTCCCCCTTCAGCCGCTGGAAGATGAGGTCGGCGAACTCCGTGTTCCCTTCATAGGTGAGGGTGAACCCCTCGCCGGGGTTGATGGTCGGCTGGTCGCCGGCGCTGGCGCCCGCGAAGAGCTGGCCGATGCCGGCGAGCGATTCGTCGGCCACGAAGCGGGCGGCGCTGTAGCCGCCGAGGACGAGGTCGCAGTAGACGAGCTGGTGGTCCGACTCGCCGCGCAGCAGGGTGCGGAGGGAGCTCAGCCGCTCGGGGGAGAACTGGGGGACCGCGCGCAGGGTGAGCCGGGTGATGTAGGCCGCGGGATCGAGGTCGTCGGCCGGCGCCGCGCCGGCGTTCTTGCGCAGCAGGACCGCCTGGATGGAGGGGAGGCCGGTCACCGGGTCGAGCGCCAGGCCGTAGGCGTCGGGCAGGCAGTAGACAGTGTCCTGGATGGGGGTCGGCTGGTACCAGCCGTGCGCGCTGCTCTGCCAGGCGGCGACCGCGTAGTCGTTGTCGACGGCGGCGAAGATGGCCCGGTTCTCCTCGGTCTCGGTGGGATACCAGGCGGGCCAGTCGCGCTCCAGGCTCAGGGTCTCGACCTGGGTGGTCGGCTGGGGGAAGACGCGCCGGCGCCGGCCCACGATCTCGCGCAGGACGTCGGGGCGGACCGAGACGAACGTCGGCTCGCGGACGGCGCCGACCTTGAGAGGCTGAGCGGCGACCGCGGGCTGGTGGGAGACCGCAGCCGCGTCGGCGAGGTTGATCTTGGTGAGTGGCGCTGCGGCCTGCAGGGGCTCCAGGTGGGGCGGCTTGAAGATCTTCACCTTGCCGGGCGGCGTCGACCCGCCGCCCGCGGCCGGGACCACCTTCACCCAGTGAAACTCCATCTTGACCTGCCACGAGGCGCCGTCCCGGGTCTTCAGCGAGGAGATCAGACGGGCCCGGCGGTCGTCCTCGGGCACCAGGGCGTCGGCCTCGATGCGGAACGCCGCCCCCGCGGCCGGGGCGGCGCCCGGGATCTGCAGGGGGTCGCCGAACGCGAGGACGTCCTCCGGCTGGCCGCCGAAGCGCAGGGCGACCGCGGTGACGCGGATGTCGAAGGGGAGGACGTCCGCGCCGAGGGCGAGCCGTTTCGCGCTGTCCTCCTCGAAGGTCGCCACCAGGTGCAGGCCGTCGTCGCGCTGCTCGAAGCCGAGCGCCGGCCCGGGGACGAGCCCGGAGCGCCGGGCGACTTTCAGGAAGGGGCGGCAGAGCCGCTGGCCGGTCCCCTGGGCGGTGTAGGCGCGGTCGTCCGCCAGCGGCTCCTCGGTGCCCGCGGGTTGGGCGCCGCCGCTCCCCGGGCTCTGGTTGAATTGCGTCAGGAGGATGAGCTCGGGGTCGACCGCGCGCGCCACCTGGATCTGGGTGCGCGGGCCGGCCTTCTGGGCGAGCAGGGGGGATTCCGGATTCATCATGGCGCGGCCTCCTCAGACCAGGGTTTCGAGCAGCAGGGCGCCGGTGTGGGTGGGCGTCTCGCCCCCGGTGGGCGGCACCTCGATGGGATGATCGCCGCCGTTGCGCGGCACCAGCGTCGCGCGATAGGAGTAGGCGCGGGCGTCGGGCTTGAAGCCGAGGATCTCCAGGGTCTGGAAAGCCTGCTCCTTGGTCACCCGCAGCTCCTGGATCTTCTCGTAGCCGTGCGCCTCGTCGCGGTAGGTGATCTCGACCAGGGCGACGCGGAAGCGGCTCCAGTCGAGCCCCTCGCCGTCGACCATGATCGAGAAGCGGAACCGCCGGGCCTTGATCGTCGGCAACTCGTCGCCGGCGGCGAGATCGCGCCAGCCGAAGCTCTCCGCCTCGCCGTCCTTGTACTGTACGTCGTAGGCGTAGCGCAGGGTCTGCGGACCGTGCTCGCGCAGGGGGCGGACGTACTCCCAGGAGCCGGTGGCGGTGAACGGATGGCGCACCTCCTCGGGGTCGGCCGGCGGGTCCTCATAGCGCACCTTGAGCCCGAGGTTGTCGACGGTGGGCCCGTCGAGCACCACGTCGAAGGTGCGCCGCAGGCGCCCGACCAGGGTGTCATGGACGACCAGGGTGTTGCGGTCGTCGGTCTTCACCTCCGAACGGATCTCGCCGCCGTTCTTCATCACGTAGCGGACGGTGTAGCTGTAGCTGTTGCTGGTCCGCCCGTGCTTGCTGGTCGTCCAGTGGCCGAGCAGGCTCTGCTCCGAGAGCTTGACGGTCCCCTTGGCGTCCGGCTCGCCGGCGGCGCTGTCGTAGACCAGGTCGACGTAGACCTCCGCGATCTGCTGCCAGTCGATGTCCCCCGCCTGGACGTCCACCTTGACGTAGCCCAGCCGGTCGTAGGAGAAGGTGAGCGCGCGCTCCGAGATGTTTCGCAGCTCGATGGCCGGCGGCGACTGCGAGGTGCCGATGTAGTTGATCTGCGCCTTGGCGTCGTAGACGTCGATCAGCCGCCCCTGGCCGTCGCGGGCCAGGCGGGTACGGAAGGTGAACACCTCCTGCCCGGTGCGGAAGACGTAGCTCTCGGCGGTCTCGATCATGCCGTTGACCGTGTTGTCGAGCTGCTTGTAGCTCAGACTGACGGTGATGTTGGCGATGCGGTCCCCCTGGAAGTCGGCGTTGGTGTAGAGGCGGACGGTCATCACCCGGATCTCCGGGCTCCCCACGTCGACCACCCGTACCAGGCTCTTCACCTGGTCGGGGCTCAGGTCGGCGAGCAGCGAGGTCTGGGGGTAGGCCTTGAAGGGGACGTTCTGGGTCTGCTCGAGGGAGAAGTCGATGCTGCTGACGCTCGACTCGGTGAAGTCGTTGAGCCAGAGGCGGCTCCCCGGCTTCCCCCCGAGGGTGTGGGTGAAGGTGGTCCCCAGGTCCTCGTCCTTCAGCCCCTGCATCTCGAACTGCTTGAAGAACAGGGTGGTGATCTGGTTGGTGATCACTCCCATGACGGTCTGCTGGAGCTGCGCCTTGACCTCGTCGGCCTTGGGATCGGAGGCCGGGATTCCCCAGTCGTCCCACCGCACGTCGATCGCCCGGTTGTCGACCAGCTCCTTGGTCAGCGAGGAGATCTGCGGGTAAGTCCAGCGCGAGTTGCCGACCTGCTCGAAGACGGTGGTCCGCTTGCGCAGCTCCTTGTAGACGGTCGAGCCGTCGGCGTGGACCGACACGCGCAGCGCCGGCACGCGGGCGAAGCCGTCGAGGTCGTAGACGATGTTGGCCTGGAGGGGGAGCTCGCCGCCGGCCGCGGCGGGGGCGCTGCCGCCGGCGCGCGGCTCGGGGTGGAGCATGCCCCAGAGGAGCTGCGCCCCCTCGCTGCCGAAGGTGGCCCAAAGGGCGGCGGTGTTGGCACCGTGGAGCGTCGGGTGGGTCTCCTGGCTCGAGGAGCGCTTGAAGGTGGTGCCCAGCCCCTCGAGCATGTCGAGGCGCACGCTCCCCTGGCGCCAGGTGTCGACGTAGCCGACCTTCGGCTCGACGCCGGTGGTGGCGGTCTTGAACAGCGCGTTGTAGGCGCTGGGGACCGCGCGCTCGGCGGCCAGCAGGTCGGTCAGGTGCTTGCGAATGAGCGCCATGTCGGCTTCGGGCACCGAGAGATCGACGGTCAGGTTGAGCGCGCCGAGCTGGCTCTCGACCGGCTGCCCCTCGGGCACGCTGGCGTAGGCGATCTCGATGTTGCGCGAGAAGAGGGTGAAGTCGAAGAGCGGCGTGCCGCTCTTGGCATCGACGGCGATCCGCGGCCGGTCGGGGAGCAGGTAGAACTGCTGCGGGTCGGCGTGGTCGCGGAAGATGTCGACGTAGGGGACGCCGGGAGCGCGGAAGCTCATGAAGAGGGTCAGCATGGTCGGTCTCCGATCCGTTCCTTCTTACAGGGTGACGTAGAGCGTGGTCTCGGCGGGGCCGAGCGTCATCGTCGTGTGGGTGGGAGGAAGCCCGTGGCGCAGCAGGTCGACCGCCACCGAGACCGGCGCCCCGGCCGCCACCCCGGGCACCACGATCGAGCCGGAGGTGCGGCTCGCCTTGAGCAGCAGCGCCGCCGCCGGCTGGGCCGGATCGGTGACGTCGTGGCCGAGCGAGACCTTGATCGCGAGCAGGCCGGCGCTGGAGAAGATCGACGGGTCCTCGAGCAATTCGACCGCGACCACCCTCAGGCCGCTCTGGGTGAGGCCGACGAAGGGCTCGTTGGTGACGTAGTGCTGGGGCGAGGCGGCGATGGGCTCGCCGGCGTTCATCAGGAAGCGCGGCACGGCGTCCCACTCGTGCGGATCGTTGGGGCGCAGCAGGATCGCGAACTCGCTGCGCGGGGTGTCGGGCTTGAGGTGCAGGGTGGCGCGCTCGCGCGCGCCGTCCAGGTGCGTGTAGCTGGCGTCGACCAGGATCTCCTTGGTCAGGTTCCAGGGGTCGACCCACTGCGGGATCATGCGGAAGATCAGGTCGGAGGGCTCGTTGACCACCACCTGGGTGTCGACCATGTCGGCGCGCTCGACGGTGGTCGACTCGTCCTTGAAGAAGAAGGTCTGCCGCATGAAGTAGACCGGATGGGCGGGGTCGGCCGGCAGGACGTAGAGGATGTCGCGGCTGTTGGTGGGGGAGAGCACGATGATCCGCCCCTCGGCGGCCGCGGTGGGCGCCACCCGCACCTGCACCTGCTGGATGATCCCCTCGAGGAAGTTGAGGCGCCCGGCGATCACCTCCACCGGGATGAGCGGCGAGTGGCGGGCGAGGTCGACGGTGATCGAGCGCCCGATCTGGTTGGTGAAGGTCTGCGAGCGGATCGCCTGCCCGGAGGCCCCCACCACGCGCTCGTGGTCGTAGGTGAATTCGACGAAGTAGCTGTAGGCCTGGCTGCCGCTGTCGTCGGCGAAGAACTGGGTCTGCCCGCGGGTCTGGTCCTTGGTCAGCACGATGTCCACCGCGTGCAGGGGGCCGGGGCCGTTGGGGTTGGTGCCGTATTCGATGTGGACCCTGGCGGTGCGGATGAAGTTGGTGGCGAAGTCGAAACCGGCGAGGGCCTGGATGACCAGGATCTTGAACGGCCCCTCGCCCAGGGCCACGCGGGTGATCTGCCGCGCGGCGTCGAACTGCGCGCCGATGCTGTCGTGGCCGAGCGCGCCCGAGGGGTGGTAGTGCTGGGTGACCGCCTCCGAGCGGTTGAGCGTGAAGGTGCGCCGGACCTGCTGGGTGACGTCGATCGAGCTCAGGCTGTAGCCGATCAGCGGCCCGTTGGTCTGCGGCACCTTGAGCGACACCCCCGACTGCTGGGAGCTGCCCACGGTGTAGGAGAGGGGGTTGGCCTCGGGCTGGTCGGCCGGCAGCGTCTGGGTGACGCTGGCCGTCCCCTTCTGGCCGGTCACCCGGAAGTAGTACTCGACGGTCACGCCGCTGGCCTGCCCCGGGATGCTGGCCGTGAAGGGGCCGGTGGCGGTGGTGGCCGCCGGGGTGGTGGTGCCGCCGCCGGCGGGAGCCGGGGAGGGGGGCGTCGTGGCAGTCGCCGTGGGGCTGCCGACCAGGGACGAAGCCGTCGTGGTCGCCCCGCCAGGCGGTGTCGTGGTCGCCCCTCCAGGGGGTGTCGTGGTCGATCCGCCCGGTGGAGTGGTGGTCGAGCTACCGGGTGGAGTCGTGGTCGATCCTCCCGGCGGGGTGGTGGTCGACCCTCCGGGCGGAGTCGTGGTCGACCCGCCGGGAGGTGTCGTGCCGGGGGTGCCGCCGCCGGTCATGGCGAGCTCCTGGTAGGCGGCGCCGCTGCCGCGGACCCGGTAGAGCACCTTGGCCGTGCCCACCGTCACCCCGGCCGCGGGCGTGACGGTCAGCGAGACTGGCACGGCCGCCCCGGCCGTCTGGCCGCCGCCCAGGGTGGTGTGGGAGAGGGCGAGATCGGTGCCGGCGGTGACCGGGCGCCGCTCGGCGCCGCCGCCGCTGGCGGAGAGGATCTGGTTCGTCCCGCCGGGGGTGTTGAGCGCGCTCGTCGCGCTGTCGGGGAGCGCCCGGTAGTCGGGGGTGGGCACCGGCAGGGTGGTGAACAGGGTGGGGCTCATCAGGTCCTTGACCAGTTGGAGGATCCCCCCCTGGCCGGCGATCGGCGAGCTGGCGGCCGCCTTGCCCGTGTAGTCGATCTCGCGGATGACGATGCTGCCGGTGTTGATCATCTCCTGCGTCATCAGGTCGAGGTCGACCGAGGCGACCAGGGCGTTGACGCCGATGCGCTGGCGCAGGTAGTGGAAGGTCTGCTTGAAGTCGATCTCGATCTCCAGGTTGTAGGCCGGCCGCAGGGCCAGGAACTGGAGGTCGTAGGTGACCACCACCTGCGGGTCGGCCGACTTGCGCAGGGTCTCGTAGAGGACGTTGGCCGCCTTGCCGCCCAGCCGCGCCGAGAAGACGGCGTTCTGGCGGCCGAAGAGCGACGGCTTGGTCGAGCCGACCACCGAAACCTCGAACCCCCGCGGCTGGCCCGAGGCGGCCGCGCCGGTCTGGCTCAGCAGGTAGAGGGTGACGTTGCCGTCCGTGAACGGCACCTCGGAGAGGTGGACCTCCCCCCCGCCGGCGACGCTGGCGATCTCCGAGCGCAGTTGCGCGACCTCGTCCGGGCTGGGGCCGAGCTCGACCTCCAGGGTGAGGAAGCCGCCGGCGTGATCCTCCGAGAGCGAGAAGTCGGGCTCCTGGTCGATCGCCTCGGTGTAGATCACGAGCTGGAGGCCCTTGCCGGAGTCGGCCACCCGGGCGCGGTCGTTCGGCAGGTAGTAGAACTGCTGCGGGTCGGTG
>DASXJP010000344.1:0-5084 GCA_036497345.1 Thermoanaerobaculia bacterium | reverse complement strand
CGAAGGCCGCCGCCCGCCCAGGGCGGCCACACAGGGCCGCCCCTACGAAAACATCCCGCGGACAGGTCCCCTCTTCTCCCGGCGGGTCGGGGGAGGCTGGGAGAAGAGGGCCGGGGTGATGAGGGTGAGCCGGGTTCACCCGGCCTTTCGGTTGAAGCGTAGCCCGGGAATTGATCCCCGGGCGGCCCTCTTCGGCCCGCCTGCCCGCCGTGCCAGACGCAGGGCCCTGCGGCCGGCCTCCTCGGCCTCCTCGGGGCGGCCGAGATCGCGCAGCAGCGCCGCGCGGGTGCTTTCGAGCTCGGCCTTCTCCAGCAGGTCGCCGTTCCCCATCGCCAGCACCGTCCGGGCCTGCTCCAGCGCCGTCTCCGCGCCCGCGAGATCCCCGGCGATCCGCCGGGTCTGCGCTAGGGCGATCAGCGCCTCGGCCTGGAAGTCGTGCACCCGCTCCGCGCCGTAGAGGGCGGGATAGAGGCTCTGCGCGGTCGCCAGGGCGAGCTCCGCCGACTGCAGCGCCGCCGCGGGCTCGCGATCCATCAGGGCCAGGGCGCGCTCGCGCAGGCATTCGAAGAGCCCCCAGGTCTGGAACCGCCGGTCGTTGCGGATCAGGATCGCCCGCCGGGCCGGCGTATGGCTTTCGAGGAGGAACCACAGGCGCTCGGCGTCCCGCTTCTCCTGCGCCAGCCGTTCGCGGCTCTGCCGTGTCCTCTCCACGGCACGGCGGAGCGCATCCTCATAGTCTTCCGGCCTGGCCGCGCCCGGAAACCCGGTGCCCGGCGGCGTCCGCCGCGCGGCCCGCGAAACCAGCCGGCGCACGATCTCCCGGCGCTCTTCGCCTCCCGCCTCGGGCTGGAAGAGCTTCTCGACATCCGTCCAGGAGAGAGCTTGGGGCGTTTCCTTCTGGATCTGCATGCTCGGCCCTCCCATTCAAGGCCATGCACAGAAGTCTGTGCGATTCCCGTCCAGAAAATGTCCGAAAGCAGGAACCGTGCCGGGTTGATCGGGTACCGCGAAAACCGCCTCTCCAGGCGGGGCCGGAACGCGGCGGGGTAGGCGGGCGCTCCGGGAGACCGTCGATCTGGCATTCTCTTTGCCATAGGAGGGTGCCATGGACGTGCTGACCATCCCTCACGTGACTCATCCGGGGCTGCTGATCGCCATCGGCGGCGCCGAGGACAAGACCCGCGAGCGGGTCATCCTGCGCTATTTCCTGGAGGCGGCGGGCGGCGACGACGCCACCATCGTGGTGCTGGCGACCGCCTCGGAGACTCCGGAGACGGGGAACCGCTACGCCGACCTCTTCCTGGCCCTGCGCGCCGAGAACGTCGAGGTGCTGAAGATCGAGACCCGCGAGGACGCCATGGAGGCGGGCCCCGAGGCGCACGATCTGCTGGAGTACGCGACCGGGCTGTTCATTACGGGCGGCAGCCAGCTCAAGCTCTCCTCGGCGCTGGGCGGCACCGAGATCGCGCAGACCATCCGCAACCGCCACGCGGCCGGCATGGTGGTGGCCGGCACCAGCGCGGGCGCGGCCCTGCTCTCCGAGCACATGATCGCCCTGGGGGAGAGCGGCGCCACGCCGCGGCGCCGGCTCGTCCATCTCGCCAAGGGGCTGGGGCTCGCCCCTGACCTGGTGATCGATCAGCATTTCCGCCGCCGCGACCGGTTGGGGCGACTTCTTACAGCGCTTTCTTACAATCCCTCTCCCCTCGGAGTGGGCATCGATGAGGACACGGCCGCGATCATCGCCGGCAGCAGCGAGCTCTCCGTGCTCGGCGCCGGGGCGGTGATGGTGGTGGACGCCTCGGCGATGAAGTTCACCGACAGCCACGCTATCCACCGCGGCCAGCCGGTCGCTATGATGGGCCTGAAGCTCGACTTCCTCACCACCGGCTGCCGCTACGACGTCAAGCGCCGCGAAGGGATCACCCCACCCCCCATGGTCCACCTCGACCCCATGGACCGCCGCTCCCCCGAAAGGCCGCCGGTGATGATCGAGGAAGAGGTGGCGGTGGGGCCGGAGGATGGGGGGGAGTAGGGGGGTAGGCCGCGGCTTTCCCCCGCCCGAGCCCTCACCCCTGGCCCCTCTCCCGTCCCCTCCCGCCCTCCCTCACCGGGAGAGGGGAACCGCCCGCCCAAGACAACCCCGCAGGGGTTTTCTCCCTCTTCTCCCGGTGAGGGAGGGCGGGAGGGGACGGGAGAAGAGGGCCGGGGTGATGAGGGTCCCCATGGCACACCCCTTGCTATTAAAACCCTCCATCGTCGACACCAGGAAAACCCATCTCGGAGAGACCTCGCATCATGAGAATCCTGGAAACTCGGGTCTATCGCGGTCCCAACCTCTATGCCCTCTGGCCCGTCATCCGGTTGCTGATCGATCTCGAAGAATTGGAAGACTTCCCCTCGGCCAAGCTGCCGGGGTTTACGGACAGGCTGCTGGAGCTCATGCCCTCGCTCTGGCAGCACGGCTGCTCCTATGATGAGGACGGCGGCTTCGTGCGCCGCCTGCGCGAGGAGGAGGGGACCTGGATGGGGCACGTGCTGGAGCACATCGCCATCGAGCTCCAGGTTCTCGCGGGCACGCCGGTCACCTTCGGCAAGACCCGCGGCGAGCATCTGCCCAAGGGGCAATACCACGTCGTCTACAGCTACGTCGAAGAAGAGGTGGGGCTGGCGGCGGGGGACCTCGCGTTGCGCGTCATCCGCCACATCCTGCCGCCCGAGCGCGCGGACTACGACTCCTCGCCGTTCGATTACTGCCAGGAGCTCGAAGGCTTCATCGAGCTCGCCCAGCGGCACACCCTCGGCCCCTCGACGGCCTCCCTGGTGCGCGCCGCCGAGGAGCGGGACATCCCCTGGATCCGCCTCAACGAGGGCTCGCTCGTGCAGCTCGGTTACGGCAAGTACCAGAAGCGCATCCAGGCCACCCTCACCAGCGAGACCCGCCAGATCGCCACCGAGATCGCCTCCGACAAGCGGCTGACCCAGCGCATCCTGGAGCAACTCGGGCTCCCCGTGCCGCGGCAGTCGATCGTCTGCGACGCCGGGGAGGCGGTGGAGGAGGCCGCGGAGCTCGGCTTCCCGGTGGTGATCAAGCCGCTCGACGGCAACCACGGCAAGGCGGTGGCCACCAACCTGAAGACGGCCGGGCAGGTGCGGGAGGCGTATGAGAACGCGCGCGCCTACGGGCCCTACGTCATCGTCGAGTCCTATCAGACCGGCAACGACTACCGCATCCTGGTGATCGACGGCCGCGTGGTGGCCGTGGCCCAGCGCGTCCCCGGCCACGTGGTGGGGGACGGCAAGAGCACCATCGCCGAGCTGATCGAGGAGGTCAACCGCGACCCCCGGCGCGGCATCGGCCACGAGAAGGTGCTGACCCGCGTCGTGGTCGACGACCAGGCGCGGCGCCTGCTCGCCGAGGCGGGGCTGACCCTGGAGTCCGTGCTGCCGGAAGGAAAGGTTTTCTATCTGCGCCTGACCGGCAACCTGTCGACCGGCGGCACGGCGATCGACGTGACCGACTTCATCCACGAGGACAACCGGATCATGGCCGAGCGGGCTGTCAAGGCGGTCGGCCTCGACGTGGGCGGCGTCGACTTCGTCTCGCCGGACATCTCCCGCAGCTACCGGGAGGTGGGCGGGACGATCGTCGAGATCAACGCCGCGCCCGGCTTCCGCATGCACCTCGCGCCCACCGAGGGCAAGCCGCGCGACGTGGCCGGGCCGGTGATCGACATGCTCTTCCCGCGCGGCACCCGCTTCCGCATCCCCCTCGCGGCGATCACCGGCACCAACGGCAAGACCACCACCACCCGCATGGTCGGGCACATCCTCAAGCTCTCCGGCTATACGGTGGGGATGTCGACCACGGACGGCGTCTACATCGACGGCGTGCGCACCGTGCGGGGGGACATGACCGGCCCGTGGTCGAGCCAGCTCGTGCTGCGCGATCCCACGATCGACGCGGCGGTGCTGGAGACGGCCCGCGGCGGCATCGTGCGCTCGGGGCTGGGCTGGCGCAAGTGCAACGTGGGAGCCGTGCTCAACGTGGCCGCGGACCACTTGGGGCTAGGGGGCATCGAGAGCCTGGACGACCTGGCCAAGATCAAGCAGATCATCGCCGAGGTCGCCCAGGACTACTGCGTGCTCAACGCCGACGACGAGCGCGTGGTGAAAATGGCCGAGGCCAGCCCGGCCGAGCCGATCTGGGTCACCATGGACCCCAAGAACGAATTGGTGCGCAATCATGTGCGAGCCAAGGGCAAGGCGGTGGTCCTCGAAGAGGGGCTCAACGGCCGCATGGTCGTGCTCTACCAGGGGGAGCGGCAGATCCCGCTGCTGTGGGCCCGCCAGATCCCGGCCACCATCGAGGGGCGGGCCCTGCACAACATCCAGAACGCCATGTTCGCCGCCGCCGTGGCCCACGGCCTGGGGGTGGGGGTGGAGAACATCCGCCAGGGGCTGCGTACTTTCTCGACCGACTTCTTCCAGGCGCCGGGACGGCTCAACTTCTACAACGAGCACCCGTTCCGCGTGCTGCTCGACTACGCCCACAACGCCCACGGCATGGAGGCGGTGGCGCGCACCGTCCGTGAGCTCGCCGTCCATGGCCGGCGCATCGGCGTGATCGCCGCCCCCGGCGACCGCCGCGACGAGGACATCCTCGCCCTGGCCATCGCCGCGGCGCCCGCCTTCGACCTCATCCTCCTCCGCGAGGACGACGACCTGCGGGGCCGCCCGCCGGGCGAGTCGGCCGCCCTCCTGCGCCAGGGGCTCCTCGCCGCCGGCTTCTGCCCGGAGCGGATCGTGCCCGGCTACTTCAAAGAGGACGAGTCGGTCCGCCGCGCCCTGGAGATGGCCCGCGCCGGAGACCTCCTGGTCATCTTCGGCGATAAGCTCGCCAGGATCTGGGAGCAGATCGTGAGCTTCAAGCCGGGGGTGGAGGTGAGAGAGAGGGTGCGGGAGGAGGTGTTGGTGGGAGCGGGGTAGGGGCGTCTTTGCCCTCTGGGGCCGCCTGCCCTTCGAGGCCTCACCCTCGGTCCCTCTCCACTTCGTGGAGAGGGCGGGCCCAGAGATCAGCTTCG
>DASXJP010000343.1:0-18193 GCA_036497345.1 Thermoanaerobaculia bacterium | reverse complement strand
ACGAGGTGCTGAAGGAATTCCCCTCGCCGGGCCAGGTCCCGCTGGCGGAGCTGCTGCGGGCCCGCGCCGCGTTCCTGCGGCTGGAGGAGCTGCCCACGGCGGTGGCGTATCAACGGGCGGCGTCGGTGGGCGTCGCCCATGAGGCGGTGCTGCTGGAATCCGTCCAGGCCTTCCTGCTGCTGGGCTTCCACCAGCACGCCAAGGAGCTCCTGCGCCAGCTCGGCGATCTCGGCGCCCGCCAGGCCGCGGCCTGGTATTCCCTGGCGGAGATCGCCGTGCTGGACGACAAGCAGCCCCAAGCGCGGGACTACTTCCACACCGCCTGGCAGCTCCAGCCGGTCCCGCGCGCCGAGATCTTCGCGGACCCGTTGCTGGCGGCGCTCCTGGAGGACCTCCAGATCCGCAAGCTCCTCCATCTGGCCGACGTGGAGGAGCCGGCGGTGGCGTGCGCGGAGGCCTCCCAGCGGGCCATCCCGCTGCCGGCCGGCTTCGCGGCGCGCCTGCTCGGCGGCACGCTGCGGGCGCGGCGCGGCGAGAGCGAGCTGCGGGTGCCCGGCGGCTGCGCCCTGGCGCCGGCGGGCACGCCGGTCGACACCGCGGGAGCCTGGGACCGCGAGCGCGCGGAGGGGCTGCTGGCGCGCCTGCCCGCGCTGCTCAAGGCCGCGCGCTCGCCCGGAGCCCTCGCCCAGCCCGGGCTGCGCAAGCGGACGGAGGACGCCGCCGAGGCCCTGGCGAAGCGCCGGCGGTGGGCCGATCTGGTGGCCCTCACCGACTCCCTCACGGCTGAGCCCGGCAGCCTGCCGCCCGACCTCGTGCGGCTGCGCGCCGTGGCCCTGCGGCGCTCCGGCCGCGACGCCGAGGCGCGCGACCTGCTGATCCTGCTGGCCAAGGGGAACAACGCCGAGCGGCGGACCGATCCGTCGGTGCTCTACGAGCTGGCCACCCTGCTCGCCGCGGAGGGGAATTTCGACACCGCCATCAAGCTGGTGGCCAAGGCCGACTCACAGCTCCCCTTCGAGGCGAGCGGCGACCGGCTGCGCCGGCTGCAGATGGAGAAGCGCCTCGCGGCGTCGTCGGAGGTCTTCCACAGTCCGCACTTCGCGGTCCGCTACCCGCCCGCGCGCGGCGAGAAATTCGCCCGCGAGGCGGCGCGCATCCTGGAGGCCGAGCGCCAGCGCCTCCAGGCCTGGATCCCCCTCGCCTCGTCGCGGGTGGTCGAGGTCCACCTGCTGCCGCTCGACGAGTTCCGGGTCGGCTACTCGCCGGGCATGGACGTGCTCGGCCTCTACGACGGCAAGATCCGGGTGCCGCTCGGCGACGTCGAGAAGTTCAATCCGTTCGTGGTCAGCCTCCTCACCCACGAGCTGGCGCACGCGATGATCACCGAGACGACGGCCGACCAGGCGCCGCGCTGGTTCCAGGAGGGGCTGGCCCAGCACCTGGAGATGGTGGACGACAGCGTCAACCCCATGGCCGGCTATCGCGACAAGGAGAACCTCCTGAGCTTCCCGCTGATCGAGCCCGCCATCGGCAGCCTCGCGCCGCCGCTCGTGGCCCTCGGCTACGACGAGTCGGCCTGGACCCTCCACTACGTCGAGCACCGCTACGGCCTGGCCGGCATCCGGCGCATGCTGGAGGCCTTCCGCGCCGGCAAGACCGGCGACGAGGCGATCGCGACCGCCCTCGGCGTCCCCGTGGACCGCTTCAACCAGGATCTCCTCGACTGGGCCGCCAACCAGGCGCCCCCGGTGTGGAAGGTGCCGGTGGTGCGGTACGACGGGGAGGGGAAGTAGGAGCGAGGCTCGCATTTCTCTTCCGCAAGCACTCTATTTATTAGAAGAAGTACTACACCAGGAAAACGCTCCGCAGGACTTCTGTGGCGCAAGGGGAGCCAACCACCCTCGGCGCGATCTTCCCGTGGTGCATGCGAGGGAGCCTATCCCTCTTTTTCATGGAGGAGGTCTTTATGAAGCTTAGTCGTAGGGATTTGCTTAGGCTAGGGGCGATCACCGGGGCGGGAGCCTTGCTTCTCCCCAAGAAATTCGCCTTCGCGCAGAGCTCACCCAGCCTTGCGCGGTTCGTCGATCCACTGCCGATTCCACCGGTGATCACGCCCGGCTTCGGCACGGTCGACATCCACATGACGCAGCTCAAGCAGAAGCTGCACCGCGACCTGCCGTCCACGACGCTCTGGGGCTACAACGGGATCTATCCCGGCCCCACCTTCGAGACGCGTTCGGGGAGGCCGATCTCGGTGCAGTGGCTGAACGACCTGCCCAGCCACCATTTCCTGCCCATCGACCACACCATCCATGGGGCGGAGACCACCGTGCCCGACGTGCGCACGGTCGTCCATCTGCACGGCGCCAAGGTCTTCGGCGACAGCGACGGCTACCCGGAGGCCTGGTTCACCAACGGCTTCGGGCATACGGGGCCGTTCTTCTCCAACCGGGTCTACCACTATCCGAACGATCAGGACGCGATGATGCTCTGGTATCACGACCACGCCCTGGGCATCACCCGCCTGAACATGATCGCCGGGCTGGCGGGCATGTATTTCGTCCGCGATTCGGTGGAGGACTCGCTGCCGATCCCCAAGGGCCGGTACGAGGTCCCGCTGATGATCCAGGACCGCCTGTTCAACCCCGACGGCTCCCTGCTCTATCCGGTGCAGGACCCGGGGGTGACCCCGCCGATCCCGCCGATCTGGATCCCCGAGTTCTTCGGCGACACCGCCCTGGTCAACGGCAAGGTCTTCCCGTATCTGGAAGTCGAGCCGCGCAAGTACCGCTTCCGCATCCTCAACGCCTGCAACGCCCGCTTCCTGCACATGACGCTGGTCAACAGCCGCGACTCGCGCGAGACGCTGAATTTCTACCAGATCGGCGCCGACCAGGGCTTCCTGCCCAAGCCGGTCGTCCTGGGGGACCTGCTGATGGGGCCGGCGGAGCGCTACGACATCGTGATCGATTTCTCCGGCAAGTCCGGCAAGTCGTTCACGCTGATGAACGACGGCCCTTCGCCCTTCCCCGGCGGCGGCGGCCCGGACCTGCCGCAGATCATGCAGTTCCGCGTCAACCGCCCGCTCTCGCAGCCCGATCACGCGCTCCCCTCCAACCTCGTTTCGGTGCCGCTGCTCGATCCGAGCCACGTCCGCCAGACGCGCCAGCTCCTGCTCTCCGAGGACGACGACCCCACCACGGGCGATCCCATCGAAGGGATGCTCGGCACGGTGGCGGCGGGCCCCCTGCACTGGAGCTCACCCGTCACCGAGGACCCGCGCACCAATTCGACGGAGGTCTGGGAGCTCTACAACGTCACCACCGACGGCCACCCGATCCACGTCCACCTGGTCCGTTTCCAGGTCCTGAACCGCCAGAAATTCGATCTCAACCTCTTCCAGTCCACGGGGAGGATCAAATTCATCGCGCCGCCCGAGGCGCCGGGGGCCAACGAGCGGCCGGCGTGGAAGGACGTGGTCAAGGCCTTCCCGGGCGATCCCGACAACGGGGTGGGCCTGGTCACGCGCATCATCCAGAAGTTCGAGCTCCCCAACAACGCCTCGGCGCCGCCGCAGGGGGTGCCGCCGTACGTCTGGCACTGCCACATCCTCGAGCACGAAGACAACGACATGATGCGGCCCTATAACGTGCTGCCCTAAGAGGAGAGCCGAATGACTTCGCGTCTTACGATCCGTATTTCGATGTTGCTGCTGCTCGCTCTCTCCGTGGTGGCCGGCGCGCAGGAGCCCGCCACCGGTCACATGATGCACGGCAGCGGCGGGGCGCCCGGCGGCCACATGGCCGGGCTTCCCCAGGCCGCGGCGGCGGACGTGGCGTCGCCGGAAGCCATTGTCAACGCCTACTACGAGGCGCTGTCGGGGCCGGCCGGCAAGAAGCGCGACTGGAACCGCTTCCTCTCCCTCTTCTTCCCCGGCGCGCGGCTGCTGCCCGCCGAGGGCAAGGGGCACAGCGGCACCATGCCGCATACGTTCACCCCCTCGAAGTACCTGTTCGACACCGAGTCCAACATGCTCCAGGAGGGGTATATCCCCAAGGAGGTCTCCCATCGCAGCGAGAGCTTCGGCAAGCTCCTCCACGTCTGGAGCACCTACGAGGTCCGCCACACGGCGAGCGACGCCCAGCCGTTCGTCCGCGGCGTCACCAGCTTCCAGCTCTTCAACAACGGCCAGCGCTGGTGGATCGTCAACGTCGCCTGGCAGCCCGAGACCAGCAAGCTGAAGCTGGCGGCGGGGGATCTCAAGCAGTAGGCCTTCCCGCAACGTTTCCCTTCCACGACGGCCCTCCTGGCGATGGATGCCAGGGGGGCCGTGTCTTGAAACACGGTCCTGCGCACCCAATCCCGCCGGCGGGCTCTTCGCCGGGGCCGGCGAACGCTCATTCCCGTTCCACCGCCGCGCTCAGATCGCGGATCGCGGGCTGAAGAGAGTCGTGGAGCACGCACTCGAGGGTCGAGCAGAGCTCCGCCGCGAGGTCCATCTCCTCCTCGCCCGGGGATGGGGCCGCCTCCTGGGCAGGCGTCTTCAACCGGGCGATCTCCTCCAACAGCCGGGAGCGGATCGCCTCCAGATCCCGGACGATCCCTCGCAGCGCCGCCTGCGCGGCCATCACGGCTTCGGTCATCGGGGCACCCTCCTCTCTCCGGGGCTCCGGACGGCGCCGGTCCCGGGTCTGGGAGCGCAACGTAGCCGCGCCCGGTGGCGGGTGGGAAGCGCTGGAGAATCTCTGCTGAGAGAACGCTCCGTCCTTGCAATCCAGGAGAACTTTTTCGAAGCCGTGTCCGCGAGGCGGTAGAATCCCTCCATGCGTGTCACGATTTTCGCCCTTCAGGGAACCTAGAAAGAGAAGGGCCTTCTCATGGGAGATTCCGGATGCCGAAAAAGACTCCGCCGTCGCCCTTTGGCGTGAACCTGTCGGTGCTGCGCGCCGTCCAGGGGTGGCCCCAGAACGAGCTCGCCGACGCCCTGGGTGTCGGCGCGCCCCTCCTCAGCGGCTACGAATCGGGCGACAAGACCCTCTCCCGCGAGCGGCTGGAGGAGATCGTGGCCAGGATGGGCCTGCCGGCCGAAGCCGTGGACCGGACCCAAGCGTACCTGCTGTCCATCCGCTCGCTCAGCCCGCCGGAGGGTGGGGCCATGCCCGTCAGCGCGCGCGCCGAGGCCAACGTCGCCTGGGTGCGGGATGCGGCGGAGGCGTTCGCCCGTTCCCTCGTCGCGCTGCCACCCGAGCGCCGGGCAGAGGACGCGCGGCGGCAGGCGCGGGATCTCTGGAACCGTCTGAAGAAGGCCTCTCCCAGGGAGCGGCGGGCGCTGGTGAAGGCCACGGAGGATTTCCGGAGCTGGGCGCTGTGCGAGCTGGTCTGCGAGCGCAGCCTGGAAGCCGCGGCGGACCGCGCCGACCGCGCTCTGGACCTGGCCGATCTCGCCGTGTACATCGCCGAGATGGCGCCGGGCGAGCAGACCTGGAGGAAGCGCCTCCGGGGGTACGCGCTGGCCCACCTGGGCAACGCGAAGCGGGTGGGCGGCGATCTGCCCGCCGCGGATCAGGTGTTCGCCAAGGCCCGGAAGTTTTGGGAGGCGGGGGAGGCGGCGGGGGTGGGGTTTCTCAGCGAGGCCGTGGTCTTTGGAATGGAAGCATCTTTACGGATAAACCAGAGACGTTTTCCGGAGGCACTTTCCTTGCTGGATGAAGCTTTGGCAGCCGACAAGGGGACGCTACGGAAGCATCTCTTGATCAGTCGGGCAAATATTCTAGAGCTGGTCGGTGATTTCGGAGGTGCAATCACTGCTTTGCGGGAAGTCGTTTCTTCTATCTCAGCTGAAGGGGAACCAAGACTCCTCTGGGTAGTATTGTTCAATCTGGTGAATAACCTTTTGCAGGCAGGCTTACCAGAGGAAGCAGAAGAATGGTTGAGTGCATTGGAGAAGCTGACCATCCAAATCGGGAATGGTCTCGATACCACGCGGCTTCACTGGCTGGAAGGGCGGGTTTTGTCGAGTTTGGGACGGAAGGAAGAGGCGATAGTGGTCCTGAGGAAGGTAAGGGAGGATTTCACCAATCAGAGGATTGCCTATGACGCGGCCTTAGTCTCTTTGGAATTGGCAGCCCTTTTCTTCGAAGTGGAGCAAGCCGGCGAGGTTCGGTCTCTTGCTCGGCAAATCCTCTGGATTCTCCAATCGCAGGGTGTGCATCGCGAGGCTCTGGCCGCCCTCCGCCTCTTCTGCAAGGCGGCGGAGCAGGAGACTGCCACTCTGGCGATGGCCAGACGGCTATCCGAGTATCTCCAACGAGCGCGGAACGAGCCTGGCCTGCGATTCGAGGATGGCGGTTACGAGCCTGCACATGAAAGGCGCTGAAAACTCTCAAGGACCCAAAGGACTGCAAGGACTGCAAGGACAAGAAAGCGACGACGTTCGTGTCCTTGAAGTCCTTGCAGTCCTTGCAGTCCTTGCTCTGGGTTTTCTGGCGCGGAGGCTTTTGGCTGAAGCCCCTCTCTCCCGTCAGATCGGGGGGAGGCTGGGAGAGAGGGGTTGGGGAGTGAGGGCTCGCCCCGAAGGGGCGTTGACGACCGTGCCGACAGGGCTAATTGCGGCAACGTCCAAACGGATCTAACTCGCAGCCTGTTTCGGTAGTGGGAGCTGTGGTCAACCCATCCAGGCAGCGGCCAAACGGATCAGCCTGGCATCCGTTCTTCGGCGTGGCGGTCGTGACACACCGGCCATTGGGATCAAGCTGGCAGCCGTTCTTGCTCCACAGCGAGACCAGGGCGCCCCGCAGCCAGCCGAGGAGGTCCCCCGCCGGGCTTTGGGCGCGCGGCGCGGCGGTCGAGATCCCGGGAGCGGCCAGGAAGAGGCAGAGGACGAGGAGGGGGAGGGCGCGGCGGAGGAGGGAACGAACCATAGGAAGCTCCTTTCCAGGTGGAATTCGCTCCTCGAAGGGTCTCCAATGACCCCTCGGGGCGATTTTTCCTGGGGGAATGGTGCCAGAATACAGGTGAATTTCTTCACCTGACACGCCTCCCTGGAGGCGAAACCGGAGAAAGGATTCACCGATGACGGAGAGAAGTAGACCGAACCGTTCGGAGGAGGCCGAGGACCGGCGGATGTGCGTCTGCCTCGTCATCCTGCTCGGGAAATGGAGCCGGACCGAGGTGGCGGCGGCGATGGGAGTCTCGCGGAGCTCTCTGACCCGCTACATGGGCGGCATCCACGCCCCCACCCCGAAGACGTTCCAGCAGATCGCCGCCGCTCTGGGCTTTTCCTCGAGCGCGGAGGAGATCCTGCGGCACGTGCGGGCCCTGCGCCGCCTGCTCGTCGGCGAGCCTCTCCCGCCGGGACTCCCGGAAGGCACCGGCGGCGCGGAGCTCGGGAGGGCTTTCGAGACCCTGCTGCGCGATGTCTGGTGGGAGAGGTGGTGGGAGCGGTAGACCGGCGGCGGTCCGAGGTCGAGGCGCAGTTGTGTAGAATCGCCGACCGGCCGGCTCTATGACCCTTCCCTACGACACCTTCGTCTTCACCCACCGCGCCCTGGAGGGGCGCACCGTCCGCCTCGGCTACCGGCTGCAAGGGGGCGGCGAGGCCGTCTCCTTCGAGGAGACCTTCGAGCTGCCTCCGGGATTCGAGACGCCCCAGGGGAGCCCGGCCGACGTGGCCGCGGCGCTCAAGGGCATGCATCTGGTCCTGGGCACCTCCTACTGGAAGACCTGCTGCCCGCCGCGCATCGAGATCGAGGGGGAGGGGTTGAGCGCGGCCGACGCGGCGTTCTGGACCGAGGTCTACAACTCGGGGTTGGGAGAGCTTTACTACCGCAACGGCCTCGATCCAGCGGGACTGGCCCGGTTTCCAGGTGAAGGAGAGGGACCCGACGTGGCGGGAAAACCCGCGGAGGGGCCCGCGATCGTGCTGGCGGGGGGCGGCAAGGACTCCGTGGTGGCGTATGAGATCGTGCGGGAGTCCGGCCGCGAGGCGGTGCCGATGACCATGATCCCCGCCGGGCGCGACTGGCGGCTGGCTCCGGACCTCGAAGGGTTGGGGCTGCGCGTCTTCCGGCGGCTCGATCCCAAGCTGCTGGAGCTCAACCAGGCCGGGGCCTACAACGGGCACGTGCCGTTCTCGGCCATCCTCGCCTTCACCTCGCAGCTGGTGGCCGTGGTGGGGGGCTTCGGCAACGTCGTGGCCGCCAACGAGCGCAGCGCCTCCTACGGCAACGTGGTGGTGGACGGCGTCGAGGTCAACCACCAGTGGAGCAAGAGCCTCCGCTTCGAGGGGATGTTCCAGGAGTGGCAGCGCCGCCACCTGGAGCGCGCGCCGGTCTACTTCAGCCTGCTGCGCCCCTTGAGCGAGCTGCGCATCGCCAGGGCCTTCGCCACGTATCCGCAGTGGTTCGGCGCCGTGACCTCGTGCAACACCAACTTCCGGCTCCAGGGGGGCGTCGGCCGCCGCTGGTGCGGCCACTGCGCCAAGTGCGTGTTCGCCGCCATCCTGCTCACCCCCTGGCTGGACGACGCGGCGCTGGCGGACGTCTTCGGCGTGAATCCCCTAGCGGATCCCGAGAATCTCTCCTGGGTGCGGCAGCTTCTGGGCGAGGGGGATCACAAGCCGTGGGACTGCGTGGGCACGCCGGACGAGGTCGCCGCCGCCCTCTGGCTCGCCGCGCGGCGCCACGCGGATTCCGACCTGCCGGCGCTGCGCTGGTTCGCGGGTGAGGTCGCCCCCGGCCTCGCCGATCCCGACGAGCTGGTCCGCCGCGAGCTGGCCGTGAGCCCCCTTCACCGCATCCCTGCCGACTGGGCCGATGTCCTTCACCGGTATCTCGAAGCTCACTGAGCGCCGCGTGGGCGTCTTCGGCGCCGGGGCCGAGGGGCGCTCGGTGTGGGAGGCGATCCGGCGCTGGGGCGGACGCCCGCCCCGCGTCTTCCTCGACGAGCCGCCCGCGCCGGGCACGATTCCGGAGGACCTCGACCGCGTGATCGGCTCGGAGATGGCGGCGGCGCTGGAGGGAATCGACCTGCTGGTGCGCTCGCCCGGCATCCGCCTCGGCCATCCGCTCCTGCTGGAGGCGGCGCGGCGCGGCGTCGAGGTGACCACCAACGTCAACCTCTTCCTGGCCGCGGCCCGCGCCGCGGGGCTGCCCGTGATCGGGATCACCGGCAGCAAGGGGAAGTCCACCACCTCGACTCTCGCTTATCGGGTGCTCCGCGAGGCGGGCCGGCCGGCGGTCCTGGCGGGGAACATCGGGACTCCGGTGCTGGACGTTCTTGAGGATGTCCTGTCCACGAAGCCCGTGAGCGTCCTCGAGCTGTCCAGCTATCAGTGTGCGGACTTGATAGTAGGGCCGAGCGTGGCGGTCCTCCTGGCGCTCTTCCCCGAGCACATGAGCTGGCACGGCGGCGTCGAGGCCTACTACGAGGCCAAGCTCCGCCTGGCGCGTACCCAGCGGCCGGAGGACCTCACGATCTACTCGGCGGCCGATCCGGAGCTGGTCTCCCGGCTCCCTCTCGGCCCCGCGCGCCACGAGCCCTTCCAGGACCCGCGAGGCCTCCACTACGCGGACGGCTGGTTCCGCGACGGCGACCGGCCGCTGTTCCGGGACACCGGCGTGCTCCTGCGGGGCCGGCACAACCGGATCAACGCCGTGGCCGCCCTGGCCGCCGCCCGCCGCTTCGGCGCCGCTCCCGAGCATCTGGAGCGCGTCCTCGCCACGTTCGAGGGGCTGCCCCACCGCCTGGAGCCGCTCGGCGCTCGGGCCGGCATCCGCTGGGTCAACGACTCGATCTCGACCGCGCCGCAGGCGATCGTGGCGGCCCTGGAGGCCTTCGCCGGCGAGGTGGACACCCTGATCGCCGGGGGCCAAGACCGCGGCTTCGATTTCGGCGTGCTGGCGCGCGCCCTGCCGTCCACGGCGGTGCGCACGGTGATCTGCCTGCCGCCCGGGGGGCCGGCCGTGGAGGCGGCCATCCGCGCCGTCTGCCCGCCGGGCCATCCCGAGATCCACGCCGCCCGCGATCTCCCGGACGCCGTGGACCATGCGGCGCGGGTGACGGCGCCGGGGAAGGTCGCGCTGCTCTCGCCGGGGTCTCCCAGCTATGGGGTGTACCGGAATTTCGAGGAGCGGGGAGAGCATTTCCGGCGGCTGGTAAACTCGCTTTGATGCACACCAAACGCACCCTCCTCCCGCTCCTCCTCCTCGCCCTCCCCGCCGCCGCCCAGACCGCCCAGTCTTTACACGACGACTACGACCGCCTCCAGCAGTGGCGTTTCCGGGCCCAGCCGGTGGCGGTGCCGGCGGGGGGCCTGACGTGGACGGTCGAGGGGGCCACGTGGACGTTCGAGTCCGGGAAGATCTGGCTGGAGGAGCCCACGTCCGGCGGCGTGGTCACCGGCCTGGTGTTCGAGGGGAAGGGGCGGTTCCGGATGGCCGTGCCGGACGCCGCCGAGCTGGCCCAGCTCCGCCGCTTCGCCCGTAAGCCCGACCTCGCGAGCGTCGACGAGCCGTTCACCGAGGTGGTCCTCCGCACCTCCCGCGAGATGCCCGTCGATCCCGCCGGCCTGCCGGCGGCCTCCGGCTTCGCCGTCAACAAGCTGGCCCGCGAGCGCCACGAGCAGTGGCTCACCCAGCGGGTCTTCGACGCCGACGCCCGCGTGGTGGAGGCGCTCGCCACCCCCGGCGACCGCTATCTGCGGGCCGACATGCGGACCGCCGATTTCGGCTGGCTCGCCTTCGACTACGACGCCCAGCGCCTGGAGGAGATCCACCTGGAGTCCTTCAACACCGTCCACCCCGCGATCGAGGTCTGGGTGAGCCTCGACCGCCCCGTCGAGCGCGACGCGCGCGGGCGCCCCACCAGCCGCTGGAATCCGGCGGTCGATATCGAGCACTTCGACATCGCCGCCGACCTCACCGAGGCCGGCCGGGACAAGGACTGGATGAAGGGGAGATTCAAGGTCGGCGTCCGCCTCATGCCGCTGCGGGACGGCGCGCGGGCCGTGCAGCTCTACCTCCACAATTTCGCCAAGGTGACCGCGGTGAGCGAGGGGGGGAAGCCGCTCCCCTTCCTGCGCGACCACATCGGCGCCCGCCGCGCCGCCCTCGACGACCGGCTCTACGACGGCTCGCTGGTGGTGCTGCTCGATCCCCCTCTCGCCAAGGGGGCCGAGCGGCGGCTCGACCTCGAATACGAGATGGACATCCTCGACTACGCGCCGGGCCGCGACTGGTATCCGAGCACGGAGGGGGACGAGACCGTCCTCCTCGACACCCACACCGCCCGCCTCCAGATCACCACCCGCAAGAAGTTCGCGGTGCGCGCCATGGGCCGGCGGGAGGAGGAGAGCGAGGGAGGCGCGAGCTCGACCACCGTCTGGGTGGTCGAGCATCCGGTCAGGATGTTGACCTTCACCTACGCCGACCACGCCTACGAGGAGCGGCTGACCCGCGACGGCGTGCCGGACGTGGTCTGCTTCGGCTCCAAGACCCCGCTGATGAGCGGCGCCCGGTTCCGCCAGGTGGGGCAGGACGTGCTGGACAGCCTGGCCTTTTACCAGCGGCTCTTCGACACCAAGCTGCCGCCCGAGCCGATCTACGTCTCCAGCATCAACGCCACCCACGGCCAGGCGTTCGACGGCTTCATCCAACTGGCCAACAAGAGCTTCGACATCCTGGGGCCGGGGGTGGGGGAGCTGTTCCGCGCCCACGAGGCGGCCCATCAATTCTGGGGCGTGCTGGTGGGGGCCGCGACCTATCGCGACGCCTGGCTGGGCGAGGCTTTTGCAGAGTACTCGGCGATGATGTTCGTCGAGGCGACGATGAAGGACGGCCCGCGCTATCTCCAGGAGATCATCCGCGCTTACAACGACGAGCAGAACGGCTCGATCAAATCCGGCTTCAGCAAGTTCACCCGCCTGGACGTCAACAAGGCGAGATCCCTGCACGGCGACCGCAGCGGGCCGATCGGCCACGGCTGGCGGGCGGACACCGGCGAGCTGCCCACCGCCTACAGCTCGCAGGTCTACGGCAAGGGGGCGCTGGTGCTCCACATGCTGCGCGGCCTGCTGCGCGATCAGACCGGCAGCGATCAGGCCTTCCTCGACGTCCTGCGCGATTTCATTCATACCTACCGCGGCCAGGCGCCGTCCACGGGCGATTTCGCGGCCGTGCTGGCCCGTCACGTCCCCGGCGACTGGAGCTGGTTCTTCGACGAGTGGGTGAACGGCATGGGCATCCCCACCTACCGCTGGAGCTACGACGTCGCGCCCGGCGCCGGCGGCCAGGCCGTGGCCACCCTGAAGGTCCGCCAGAGCGACGTCCCCGCCGGCTTCCGGATGTCCGTCCCGGTCGCCATCGAATACCCGGACGGCCGCACCGAGCGCCGCCGGGTGATGGTGGACCAGCCCGAGCAGAGCATTCCCTTGAATCTTCCGGAACGTCCGAAGAACCTGACGTTCAATCCCGGCTCCGAGGTGCTGTCGAAGACGAGATGATATCCTGGTGCGATACGCGGGCTCATCCAATGGAGCTCCCGAGTATGTGAAATCATGAGCAAAGACCCTCAGCAGAGCGAAGATCTCTTCCGGCTTCTAGTCGAGGGTGTGAAGGACTACGCCATCTTCATGCTCGATCCGCAGGGGCGCGTCGCGAGCTGGAACCGCGGGGCCGAGCTGATCAAGGGCTACCGCGCCGACGAGATCCTGGGCCGCCACTTCTCCGCCTTCTACCCGGCCGACGCCATCGCGCGCGGCTGGCCGGAGCACGAGCTGCAGATGGCCCAGGTGGAGGGGCGCTTCGAGGACGAGGGGTGGCGGGTGCGCAAGGACGGCTCGCTGTTCTGGGCCAACGTCATCATCACCGCTCTGTACGACCGCGAAAAGCGGCTGCGCGGGTTCGCCAAGATCACCCGCGACCTGACCGAGCGCAAGCGGGTCGAGGCGCTCGAGGAGGCCGACCTCCGCCGCAACGAGTTCCTCGCCATGCTCTCCCACGAGCTGCGCAACCCGCTGGCGCCGATCAAGAACGCGCTCTCCGTGATGCGCCTGTCCGGCGCCAGCGAGCCGCCCCTGGACTGGGCGCGGACCGTGGTCGAGCGCCAGGTCTCGCACCTGACCCGCCTGGTGGACGACCTGCTGGACGTGAGCCGCATCGCCGTCGGCAAGATCACGCTCCAGAGGAAGCCGCTGGAGATCTCGCAGGTGGTGACCGCCGCGGTGGAGGCGAGCCGTCCGCTGATCGACTCCCGCGGCCACTGGCTCACGGTCGTCGTTCCGCAGGAGCCAATCCTGATCGAGGGGGATCTGACCCGCCTCTCCCAGACGTTGACCAACCTGCTCAACAACGCCGCCAAGTACACCCCTTCCGGAGGCGAGATCCGGCTGACGGCCGGGGAGGAAGAGGGGATGGCGGTGATCCGCGTCCGCGACACGGGCGTCGGCATCCCGGCCGGCCTGCTGCCGAAGGTCTTCGAGCTGTTCACCCAGGGGGAGCGCGCGTTGGACCGCGCGGAGGGCGGTCTGGGGATCGGCCTCACGCTGGCGCAGCGGCTGGTCAAGCTGCACGGCGGCTCCATCGAGGCGCTGAGCGAAGGGCCGGGCCAGGGGAGTGAATTCGTCGTCCGCCTGCCGCTCGCCACCGTCCCGGCCGCGTCCCTCTCCGCGAGCCGCAGACCGGCCGCGAGCCGGCCGGCCGGCTCCCGCCGGGTGCTGGTAGTGGACGACAACCAGGACGCCGCGGAGAGCCTGGAGACCCTCCTGGGGCTCTGGGGGCACCAGGCGCGGAGCGCCCAGGACGGACAGGCAGCGCTCCTCCAGGTGGCCGCGTTCGAGCCCGAGATCGTCCTGCTCGACATCGGCCTGCCGGGCATGGACGGCTATGAGGTCGCGCGCCAGATCCGGGCCCTGCCCGCCGGCCGGAACGCGCTGATCGTGGCGGTGACCGGCTACGGCCGCAGCAGCGACCGCCTCCAGAGCCAGGAAGCGGGCTTCGATCACCATCTGGTGAAGCCGGTGCAGCCCGAGGTCCTGCAGGAGCTGATCGCGTCGGCGAGGCTGGAAAGGACCCAAAGCACCTAAAGGACCCAAAGGACAAAAAGGTTTCTTTCTTTGTCCTTTATGTCCTTGCTCTCAGCCGCAGCCGCGATTGCGCCACCACCAGCCGCACCGCCTTGCCCGGGCCGCGCCAGCGCCAGCCCGGCGGCATCGGCCTCTCGAGGCGTTCGGCGAGAATCCACAGCGTCACGGCGGCCATCGCGGCGAGGTGCCCGCGCGAGACCAGCAGCGGCAGCAGCATCAGCGCCCAGCACGAGCCCACGCACCAGATCCCGTGCGTCAGCCCGAAACGGAGCGCGCCGAGATCCGCCGCGGGGGCGAAGGCGGCGAGCTCGGCATGGGCGTGGCACCGATTGAGACAGCTCTGTTTGGCGGGTGAAAATTGCCAGACGAGCGCGATCAGGGTCGCCAGCGCCACCGGCACGGACGATTCGGGAGCGCTCCGCCGGCCCGCCAGCGCCACCGTCAACAGCGCGGCGCCGGCCGCCGACCAGATCGCGCCATAACCGGCCACGAACAGCGCGACGGCGCGCGCCCGCCGCCGGGCGAAGCTGCGATCGCGGACGTGGCGCACCGGCGCGGTCAGCAGCGGCGCCATCATGGCCACCAACATCAGGGCCCAGCCCAGCGCGAGCGGCATCGCCCCCAGTATTGTCCCCGATATTGTCCCCAGTATTGTCCCCGGTATCGCGGCCGCGTGGTGGGCATGCGCCGCAGTGCCGCCGGGCCCGGCCACGAGCAGGATCCAGGCGGCCGCGCAGGCGCACAGCACGGGCACCCGGACACGCAAGCGCTCGCGAGCGGCGGGCGTCATCGGCGGATCCGCGGGTCAGCGGCCCTGGCGGAAGATGCTCACGCGCCCGATGCTGACCTGGGCCGCCTCGGGAACGGGCTTCACCGGCACGATCCGGACGTTGAGCGCGTTGACGTCCAGCGCGTTGTGCAGGTGCAACCGGTCGACGATCTTCGTGATCTCCAGCACGAAGGTCAGGCCCTGGCCTCCATGCTCGCCATCGGCGAGAGTCGCCTTGCGGGCTCCGAACAGCGCGATGCTGCCCGCCAGGAGCTCGGGATGGTCGGCGGGGTTGGCGCCCTCGGGCAGCCCGACGTACACGTTGAACGCCGTCGAGTCGACGAGCCCGCGGACGTTCTCGAGGTTCAGGAAGACCCGGTCGGGGGTCCCCTCCTGGGCCGCCAGGGAGAGGCTCGCGGAGACCTTGCGGCGCACCCCTTGATCGAGCTGGACCGAGGTGCGGACCTCGCTGCCCGTGATCCGCAGCGGCTCTCGATTCGCGCCGACCATCTCGACGTTTTTCGCGCGTGTCATGGCAGTCCTTCCTTCCATTGCCTGGGCCGCCAGCGGGGCCACTCCCAACCGCTGCAACCTGAGTGCCGGCGACGGCGCGGGCGTGACGGGCGACAGATCGTCGTAGGTATAGCCGAGCTTCCCGAGATCCGCCATGTCGCCGGGAGCATAGTCCCAGAAAGTGCCGTCCGGCATCGGCATCGAGAAGATGCGCTGGCCGATGCTGCCGGGACCGTTGACCCAGTTGGGATCGGTCGGGTCGACGTGGGCCGGAGGGTTTTCCCGCCACACCTCCCACAGCCGGTCGATATTGCCATGGTGCAGCCAGAAGATCGGGTCCAGCCCCGCGGTGTCGGGATCGGACATCAGGCCCGGAAGCTGAGTCTGGGGATCGCCGCCCCCGACGAGACCGTGCACCCAGTCGTGCGGCTGCGTCTCGAGGGCGCCGTGCACTCGTCCGCCATGCTCGAATCCGGTGTCGACGCCGCCGAAGCCAGGGCTGCCGCCGCTGTCGACTCCGGTGAAATCGGGATCGGTCATCGCATCGAGGTTGATCTGATCGACGGGCACGAACACGTCACCGTCGTCGCTCGGTCCATAGCGTTGCGGCACGAAGAGCGGATTGTTGCCCTGCCCGTCGGGCCAGTCCGGTGACGCGAAAGCCGGCGGCAGTTGGGATTGATCGGGCTTGAAATAATTCCAATAGGGCAACGCCCAGTCCTGCGGCCCGCCGAGCTTGACCACCTCCGCGCGGATGTTCGCCTCGAACGCGAGGAGATAGCCGCGATGCCACGGCACGAAATACCAGCTGCCGTGCTGGCACTGCTTCCAGAAACGTTGGATGAGGGCGCTGCTCGGCAGCTGGTCGGACGGGCTGAGATACCCGAGGAGCTGCCAGAGCTGCTGATCGATGCCGTGCATCGCGCCGTAGAAGCGCCAGCTCGTGGGCTCGGCGAGGGCCCGCGCCTGCATCGCGGCGACGCCGCGCGCGTACCACAGAATCGGGTCTGCCCAATCACCGCCGAGCTCAAACACGTTAGAGCGCGTAAATGACATAGTCGCCCCTTTCTGGCCCGCCGGCCGCCGCTCTGTGTTCTCTCAGGCTATCAGGGCCCGCGATGGTCCGCAAATGAGTAGGGCTATCAGCATGAGTCTACTTTGTTACAGTGTAGAGCCGGAGGGGAGCGCACAAATCCGTCGCGCCGTCCTGGCCGGCGGATTGCACCTGGAAGCTCAGAGAGGGGAGGAAGCGCCATGGAAACCCGCAAGATCGGCTCACTCAACGTCTCCGTCGTCGGCCTCGGCTGCAACAACTTCGGCTGGCGGCTCGACTACGACCGCACCGTCGCCGTGGTCGACGCGGCCCTGGAGGCCGGGATCAATTTCCTCGATACGGCGGACATCTACGGCGGCACGGAGAGCGAGGAATTCCTCGGCCGGGCCCTCGCAGGACGGCGTGACGAGGTCGTCCTCGCCACCAAATTCGGCATGAAGGTGGACGAGAAGCGCCAGGGCGCCAAGCCCGACTACGCGCGGCGGGCCTGCGAGGACAGCCTGCGCCGGCTGCGCGCCGACCACATCGACCTCTACCAGCTCCACCAGCCCGACCCCTCGACCCCCATCGCCGACACCCTGGCGGCGCTCGACGAGCTGGTGCGCGCCGGCAAGGTGCGCGAGATCGGCTGCTCCAACTTCTCGGCCCAACAGCTCCGCGAGGCGAGGGCCGCCGCGGGCACGGGCGCGAAATTCGTCAGCGTACAGAATCAGTACAGCCTCCTGCACCGCGATCCGGAGGCCGAGGTGCTGGCGGAGTGCGAGCGGCAGGGGCTCGCCTTCCTGCCGTTCTTCCCGCTCGCCAGCGGCATGCTGACCGGCAAGTACCGGCGGGGCCAGCCCACGCCCGCGGGCACCCGCCTGGCGAAGGGGAACAGCCGCTTCCTCAACGACCGGAATCTGGATGTCGTGGAGGAGCTCGCCAGCTTCGCGGCCTCCAAGGGGCATTCCCTGCTCGAGCTCGCCTTCTCCTGGCTGCTGAGTCATCCCCAGCTCGCGTCGGTGATCGCCGGGGCCACGCGACCGGAGCAGGTGCGGGCCAACGTCCACGCCGCCGGCTGGCACCTCAGCCCGGTCGATCTCGCGGAGATCGACAAGGTGGCGCGGCCGGCGGCCGTGGCCTCCTGAGCCTCTTTCCCCCACCCTCCCAGGGACTCCAGGGACTCGAAAAAGCCGGATTTTTTTGGTCCCTGGAGGCCCTGCTGTCCCCGGAGTCCCTGTTGTGCAACCATAAAAACCACGATGGCCACGAACCCACCCTCCCCCAGGACCGATCCCCTCGCCGGCGGCGGCGAGATGGGGGCCCTCATGCGGTCGATCGACTGGTCGCGGACGGCGGTCGGGCCGGTCGCGGGGTGGCCGCAGAGCCTGCGCACGGCGCTCAGCATCCTGCTGGAGACCGGGTTCCCCATGTACATCGCCTGGGGACCGGATTTCACCCAGTTCTACAACGACGGCTACCGGCCGATCCTCGGCTCCACCAAGCACCCGGCCGCCATGGGGCTCAGCACCCGGGTCACCTTCGCCGAGATCTGGAACATCATCGGCCCGATGTTCGCGGGCGTGATGACGGGCACGCCCACGACCCTGGTCGACTTCCTGCTGCCGCTCGACCGCCACGGCTTCGTCGAGGAGTGCTATTTCATCTTCTCGTACAGCCCCATCCGCGAGGAGGGGGGGAGCGTGGGCGGGGTTCTGGTCACCGTCACGGAGACCACCGAGCGGGTGCTCGGCGCGCGCCGCCTGCGGACGCTCCAGGAGCTCGCCACCCGCACGCA
>DASXJP010000342.1:0-44166 GCA_036497345.1 Thermoanaerobaculia bacterium | reverse complement strand
CCGGGACGTGCTCGACCATCAGCTCATCGACATCACCGGCCGGCGGATCGTCCGTGTCAACGACGTGCAGCTCACCCGCGTCGAGGGGGCCTACCGGGTGGTGGGGGTGGACATCAGCGCCCGCGCCCTGCTGCGCCGGCTCGGTCCCCGCGCGCTCGCCGGCCGCATCGTGGGGCGCCAGATCATCGATTGGTCCGACGTCCAATATCTGGCGAGCGCCGCGCCCGTGCAGCTCAAGGTCTCCTACGACCGCCTGGCCGATCTGAATCCAGTCGACCTCGCGCGCATCGTCGACGCCCTCTCCTTCCGCGAGAGCGCCGAGATCGTGGCCGCCCTCGACGAGGAGAGCGCCGCCGAGACCCTCGAGGAGGTCAGCGACGAGCGCGTGGCCGATCTCCTGGAGTGGATGGACCAGGAGCGCGCCGCCGACATCCTGGAGGAGATGACCCCCGCCGCCGCCGCGGACGTCCTGGAGGACCTCGACGACGAGGTGGCCGAGCAGCTCCTGGCCCGCATGGAGCCCGAGGAGGCGGCCGACGTCCAGGTGCACCTCGAATACGACGAGGACAGCGTGGGCCGCATCATGACCCGCGACCTGGTGCGCGTCGCCGCCGACGGCAACGTGGGGGACGCCCTGGCGGCGATCCGCTCCATGGAGGAGGTCCCCGACCCCCTGCTGGCCGTCTACGTGGTGGCGCCGGACGATCCTGACATCCTGATCGGCCTGGTGCGGCTGCGCACGCTGCTGCTGGCCGACCCGGCGACCCCCCTCGCCGACGTGCTCGACGAGGACGCGCCGACCGTCTCCGCCGAGGACCGGGCCGAGAGCGCCGCCCGCGTCCTCGCCGAATACAACCTCCTCGCCGTGCCGGTGCTGGACGAAAACCGCCGCCTGCTCGGCATCGTCACCGTGGACGACGCTCTCGCCGTGCTGCTGCCCGAGATCTGGCAGCGCCGGGCGCGGGCCTTCGGATGAAACCCCGACGATGCGGAAGCGGCTCTGGCCTTACCTCGCGGCCCTCGGTCCCGGGTTGCTCGCGGCGAGCGCGGGCAACGACGCGGGCGGCATCGCCACCTACGCCTCGGCCGGGGCCTCCTACGGCTACGGCCTGCTGTGGGCGCTGGTCCTGGTCTCCATCTGCGTCGGCGTCGTCCAGGAGATGAGCGCCCGCCTGGGGGCCGTCACCGGCAAGGGGTTCTCCGACTTGGTGCGCGAGAGCTTCTCGTTGCGCCAGACCGCTCTGATCCTGCTGACGCTGCTGATCGCCAACACCGGCATCATCGTCTCCGAGTTCGTGGGCATCGCCGCGGCCTCCGAGCTCTTCGGGGTCAGCCGCTACATCGCCGTGCCGCTCTCGGCCGTCTTCGTCTGGCTGCTGGTGACCCGGGGCTCCTACGGCTGGGTGGAGCGGATCTTCCTCATCCTCTCCCTGGCGTTCTTCTCCTACATCGGCGCGGCCTTCCTGGCCAAGCCGGACTGGGGCGCCGCGCTGGAGGGGACCCTGCACCCCCGCCTGCAGATGGACCTGAAATATTTCAGCCTGCTGATCGCGCTGATCGGCACCACCATCTCCCCCTACATGCAGCTCTACGAGCAGTCCTCGGTGGTCGAGAAGGGGGGGACGGTCGAGGACTACCGCTACACCCGGTTCGACGTGATCGTCGGCACCATCTTCTCCGGAGCCGTGGCGGTCTTCATCCTGATCGCCACGGCGGCGACCCTCCACCCGCACGGAGTCAAAATCGAGACCGCCGCCGACGCCGCCCGCGCCCTGGAGCCCATCGCGGGCCATTACGCGACGGCGCTCTTCTCGCTGGGCCTGCTGGGAGCCTCGCTGCTGGCGGCCGGGGTGCTCCCCCTGGCCACCACCTACATGCTGAGCGAGGCGCTGGGCTTCGAGCGCGGGGTCTCGCGCTCGTGGTCGGAGGCGCCGATCTTCATGGGCATCCTCACCGGCCTGATCGTCCTGGGCGCCGGCATCGCCCTGATCCCCGGCCTGCCGCTGATCCCGGTCCTGGTGGGCGTCTACGTCCTCAACGGCCTCCTCCTGCCCGTCGAGCTCTTCGCCATCCTGAGATTGATCAACGACCGCGAGCTGATGGGCGACCACGTCAACGGTCCCCTCTACAACGCGCTGGCCTGGGGGATCGCGATCGTGGTCAGCCTGCTGTCGCTGGTGTTTATCGGGATGACGGTGGTGGGGTGGTTCCGGTAGGGCTTACCCCCTGATCACGCCCAGCGGCACAACCGGGCCACCTTCACCCGAGAGATAGGGTAACTTACACGAGCTAGACACTTTCTGGTACAGTATGCCGTACTTTTGGCGGGTTTTGCGCAGAAAAATTTCGCGATACTCCCCAAAAGGGTCTAACGCTGGCAGGGAGACCAAACATGCTTATTCGATTTCGAGCCTCAAATTTCCGCTCCCTTCGGGATGAGCAAGAGCTCTCGATGGTTGCTGCCTTTCCAGAAGCTCGCAAGAACCTTATTCACCTGCAAGAGCTAGAGCTAGAGCTCGTCCGAGTAGCTGGCATCTATGGAGCAAATGCCGCAGGCAAGTCCAATATCTTGGAAGCTCTGCTCTTCATGAAAACTGCGGTCAGAGATTCTCATAGAGAGTGGCCGCCTGAGGGCCCCATACCGAGAGAGCCATTTGTTTTTGACATAGAAACACTCACCGCGGCCTCTATCTTCGAAGTCGACTTCGCCATAGACGGCATACTCTACCAATATGGGTTCTCCTTAGATTCAGAGCGCATACTGGAAGAGTGGCTTCATGCATACCCGCAGAAGCACAAGCAAACCTGGTTCAAAAGACACCACAATTCTTTTACTTTTAGTCGGCACCTAAGAGGAAACAATAAGACGATCGAGCAATTAACCCGCAAGAACAGCTTATTTCTCTCCGCAGCAGCCCAAAATAATCATCAGGGCTTAGCACCCATTCATCTATGGCTCACCGGCAAGCTCGAGTTCTATCGAAATAATGACTTATTTGCCAGGAGCCAATATAGATCCAATAAGCTTCTTGCCGATGAACGTTTTAGGTCAAAATTGCTCAATTACCTTCGATTGGCAGATCTTGGAATTGAAGGCATTGGAATTCACCAAGAAGCTCTTTCAGATGAAGCCAGAGGCTTGACTACAGACCTGCTGAAAATTGTAAGGCCGGAGAGCAACATTCAGGAGCTTCTGCCTGAAGACTTTAGAATTCTCCAGCCAGAGCTACAGCATAGAACCACAACAGGCAGTGCGCCGCTCAATTTTAACCGTGAGTCCAGCGGGACACAAGCATGGTTCTCCCTCCTCTTCCCTATCCTGAATGCATTGGACAAAGGCTCGGTACTATTTATAGATGAGCTCGACACAAGCCTCCACCCAAAGCTGGCCAAAGAGGCGATTAGATTCTTTCAGAATCCAGAAACCAACCCCAACAATGCCCAGCTAATATTCAATACTCACGACACCACGCTTCTCGGGAACCTCTTGGGAGATCCAAGCTTGCAACGCGATCAAGTCTGGCTTACAGAGAAGGATGAGAAAGGAGCTACCCATATTTATCCTCTGACAGATTTCAAGCCAAGAAAACTCGAGAACGTCGAACGCGGATATCTTCAAGGTCGATATGGAGCGGTCCCCTTTATAGGACAACTTATGGTCGGCGAAGATGACTAAACCGAGCCGGCGATCCAAGAGCTTTCGCCGTCGCCCTCCCCAGCGAGAGCCCAAACGGCGAATATTGGTTATCTGCGAAGGCACCGTTACCGAAGCAGGTTATTTCAAAGAGCTCTGCTCACTGTTTCGCAATCCGCTCGTCGAGATTGAGATCGACAACAAGGGAGGTGTCCCTAAGACCTTGGTCGAGAAGGCTGCGGCAAGGAAAAAAACCGCTGAGCGCGAAGCAAAGGCACAACGAGACGAATTCCTTCGCTATGACATGGTTTGGTGTGTATTTGATGTAGACGAGCATCCTCACCTTCTCGACGCTCGGCAACAGGCCAGGGATAACGGCATTGCCTTAGCAGTCTCAAATCCTTGCTTCGAGCTTTGGGCTCTTCTACATTTCCAGAACCAGACCGCATACCTGGAAAGAGATGAAGCGAGAAAGCGGCTCCAGGAACACATACCGGGCTACGACAAGGCTCTTCCGTTCAAGCGTCTCCACCCAACGTACTCAGAGGCTGTTAAGCGGGCTCAAAATCTTGATCGCCGGCGAGAAGAAGCCCAAGACTCTGGCGGGAATCCTTCCACTGGCGTCTATCAACTAACAGAGATCATCCGAGAGGGCGGAAGGTAGGAGAGACAGACATCCCTACTATCTCATGGGTCGTGGGGTGGTTCCGGTAGACCTATCCCTTGATCACCCCCAACGGCACCAGCCGCGCCACCTTCCGCGCCAGCCCCGCATGGTGGACCACGTCGACCACGCGATCCACGTCCTTGTAGGCGTGGGGGGCCTCTTCGGCGAGCTCGCCGGCGGAGGCGCAGCGGACGACGATCCCCTTGTCCTCCAGGGCTTTGCGCACCTCGGCTCCGGACTGCACCTTCTTGGCCGCCGTGCGGCTCATGGCGCGGCCGGCGCCGTGGCAGGTGCTGCCGAAGGAGAGGTTGAGCCCCAAGTCCGTGCCCACCAGGGCGTAGGAGGCGGTGCCCATGCTGCCGGGGATCAGCACCGGCTGGCCGATCCCTTTGTATCTTGCCGGGGTCTCCGGGTGCGAGGGGCCGAAGGCGCGGGTGGCCCCTTTGCGGTGGACGACCAGGTCCTCGTCGCCGTGGCGCTCCAGCTTCGCCATGTTGTGGGCCACGTCGTAGACGAGGTGGAGACGGCCGTGGTCCCCCAGGGCACGCTGGAAGACCTCGCGCGCGGCGTAGGTGATGGCCTGCCGGTTCGAGAAGGCGAAGTTGGCCGCGGCGCACATGGCGCTGAAGTACTTCTGACCCTCGGGGGAGTCGAACGGCGCGCAGGCCAGCTCGCGGTCCGGGAGATGGATGTTGTGGCGTGCCATCACCGCGTCCATGGCCCGTACGTAGTCCGTGCAGACCTGATGGCCCAGCCCCCGCGAGCCGGTGTGGATGAGGATCACCACCTGCCCGGTCCGGAGCCCCAGGGCCTCGGCCGCGGCGAGGTCGAACACCGTCTCCACCCGCTGGACCTCCACGAAATGGTTGCCGGAGCCGATCGAGCCGAGCTGGCCGCCGCCGCGCTGCTTGGCCCGCTCGGAGACGGCGCGCGGATCGGCCGCCCGGAGCGAGCCGTGGGCCTCGATGCTGTCGAGGTCCTCGGGCGTGGCGAGCCCCCGCTCGGCGAGATAGGTACACCCCTCGGCCAGGACGCGGTCGAAATCCTCGTTGCTGAATTGGAGATGGCTCCCCCGCCCCATGCCGGACGGGATGGCGCGGCTGAGGTCATGGACGATGGCCTCCAGCCGGGAATGGCCGAGCTCGTCCGCCGTGACCTCGGAGGCCAGGAGGCGGACGCCGCAGTTGATGTCGTACCCCACGCCGCCGGGCGAGATGACGCCGTCCCTGGCGCGGAAGGCGGCCACGCCGCCCACCGGGAATCCATACCCCTCGTGGGCGTCCGGCATGGCCTGGGCCGTGCCGGCGATGCCGGGCAGGGTCGAGACGTTGACGAGCTGATTGAGGGTGCGGTCGCGCGAGATCTGCGTCCACAGCTCCTCGTCGGCCCAGACGCGGGCGGGCACCCGCATGTCCTCGCGCGCGGTGGCCGGGATCTCCACGAGGTTCGGATTCAGCCGCACGGACGGATAGCTTCGCGGCGGCGCCTTGGGAGCCTGGGGTCTGGGCAGGGTCTGCGGCTTCTGCTTCCGGTTCTTGCGGCTCATACGTCGAAGATCACCTCCGCTTGCAAACCGCCTTCCCGCTCCTCCACCGCGAGCCCGTGGAACGTCGCCGCCTTGACCAGGGCCGGCGGCTCGTCCACGGCAACGCCCCGGGCGCTCGCCTTCAGATGGGTCTTCGCGGCCTCGAGGGCGTTGAATTCAACGGCGACCCACCTCTCCACCTCGGCCAGGAAGATGATCTCGTTCAGCCAGTCGACCAGGAGGGCCTCGCGGTCCACGGAGGAGAGCTCGATCGTGCGGGGCTCGCCGGAAGGCTCGGCGGCACGGCCACGCAGCAGCAGAGTTCCGAGCGCCCGCCCCGATTCGGCCAGGAGGCCGGCGAGGGAGTCGGCCCCCACCTGGAGCTGCACCTCGGCGGTGTGGTCGACCCAGGTGTGCCAGGGTGCGTTCATGGGGGAAAGCTATCACCGGGGGAACACGGACGAGCACGGACTGACACGGACGAACAAGGACGGGAAATTCCAGGCTTTGGCGTCCGTGCTTGTCGGTGTCAGTCCGTGCTCGTCCGTGTAAATCCTTGCTCACCCTGCCTGCAGCCGCCGCCTCCGCCCCACCACCGCCCCCGCCCCCAGCAGCACCGTGGCCACCAGGTACACCACCGGCGTGCCCGCCCGCACCGTGGCCGGCAGGGCTCCCAGGTAGTCCATGCCGGGAACGTGCTGCATGGGGCCGAGGTACCAGAGGAGCAGGTAGATCACCTCGAAGAGCTTGGTGCCGCCGCTCCAGACGCCGAGCGCCAGCGCCAGGGTGGGGATGAACAGGGCTCCCACCGTCCAGGCTCCCAGGCCTCCCCAATCCGCCGCCAGGCCGAGCCGCACGGCGACTCCGCCTCCGGTGATCATGGCCAGGAGCACGCCCGAGGCCCAGGCGGCCGGGAGCTGACGGCTCAAGGGGTACGCGGCCGAGAAGACCAGGCCCTCCGTGCCGTAGCGGGCCTCCCGGCCCCCCAGCGCCGACCAGCGCAGCAGCGGCCAGATCCACGCCGCCGGGAGGATGAATTGGCGGGCGATTGCGAGCGGCGCGGCGAAGCCGGCGATCAGGAGCCCCAGGACGACCGCCCACCACCACCAGCGCTGCCCTTGAAGGAGCAGACGCGTCTCGGCCCGCAGGAGATCCAGGAAGCGGAAACGGCGCGCTCCCTCCGGCAGAGGCTGGAGGTGGACGGCGATCGGAATGGGCGGCGCGAGGCTCTCCCCGGCCGTGTCACTCGCCGCGCCGTTGGATTTCCTGGCGCGGGCCCGGCCGCGGGAGGGATCGAAACGGTCGAAGAAGAGGGCAGCCAGCAGGGCGACCCCGATGGCCACCAGGAGCCAGAGGAGCTGCTTCAGCACGACGGCGGAGGTCCAGTCCATCCCCTCCCAGACGAAGGTCCGCGCCTGGCGCTCGTTGGCGATGGCTCCCAGGGTGAAGGAGTGATCGGTGGTGCCGAAGCGCTGCCGCACCACCTCGAACAGCTTTGAGCTCACGGCGCCCAGGCCGAAAGGGTCCGGAAAGCCCGGCAGCTCGATGGCCGCGGGCATCAGGCCGCTCCAGGCGAAGAACCAGAGCACGTTGCCGAAGCCTCCGCGCAAGACCGGTAGGGTCTCGAACAGCACGGCGCACGCGGCCACGAACGCCATCGCCGGCAGGCTCAGGACGAGGAACGGCGCGAGCAGGGGCCAGAGGTGGACGTGGGTCTCCTCCCCCGCCATCCACTGGGCGACCGGCCCCATGGCGGCGAGCACGGCGAGCATGGCGACGAGCACGGCGAAGTTGCTCGCCGTCTTGCCCAGCATGTAGAGCGGCTTCGACATCGGCGTGGTGGCGAGGATCTCCCCCACCCCTGTCCGCCGGTCGCGCTCGACGGCGCTCTTCACCACGTAGAAGCCGGCCAGCGAGAGGAGGAAGTTGGCCACCAGGGCCATCAGGACGCCCACCCAGGCGGAGTTGTAGATCCCCCGCGCGTCGCCCAGCCAGAGCTTGAGCTGCCCGGCGCTGACCACGTACCCCAGGTAGACGGCGAGCCCCAGCGTGACCAGGAAGCTGGTGCGCCGCACCCGTTCCAGGAAGTCGGCGCGCGCGAGGTGCCAGAGGACGCGGGCTTGGCTCATGCCGCCGCCTCCCGCGCCCGGTCCCCTTCGAGCACGGCCAGATAGGCGTCCTCCAGGCTGGGCGGCACCGGCAAGGCGCCCACTCCCGGCGCCACCCCCGAGACCACCCTCACGTGGACCCCGTCCGCCCGGCGCACGGTGCCGCTGATCTTCCAGCGCTCGCGGACGGCGGGCAGGTCGGCGCTGGGGATCACCCACTCCCAGACCCGCCCCTCGGCCCGGCGCAGCAGCTCCTCGGGCTCGGCGTGGGCCAGCAGGCGCCCGCGGTCGATCAGCGCGATGCCGGTCGCCGTGGCCTCGACGTCCGAGACGATGTGGGTGGAGAGGATCACGATCCGCTCGCCGCCGAGGTCCGAGAGGAGGTTGCGGAAGCGCACCCTCTCCTCCGGATCGAGCCCCACGGTGGGCTCGTCCACGATCAGCAGCCGGGGATCGTTGAGCAGGGCCTGGGCGATGCCGATCCGCTGGCGCATGCCCCCCGAGTAGCCGCCGAGCGGGCGCTTGCGGGCGTCCGCCAGGTTGACGAGCACGAGCAGCTCCTCGATCCGGCGCCTGGCGGCCCGGGCGTCGATCCCCTTCACGGCGGCCATGTACTCCAGGAATTCGACAGCGCTGAGATTGGGATAGACCCCGAAATCCTGCGGCAGATAGCCGAGCACGGCCCGCAGCCGGTCGGGAGCGCGGACGACGTCGGCCCCGTCCCACGTCACCCGCCCCTCGGTGGGCCGGGTGATGGTGGCGAGGATCCGCATCAGCGTCGACTTCCCCGCGCCGTTGGGGCCCAGCAGGCCGAGCACGCCGGCCGTGAGCTCCAGGCTGAAATCGCGGAGGCCCCAGAAGTCCCCCTTGTAGCGCTTCCCTGCTCCCTCGATCGCGAGCTTCATGCGGGCTCCTCCTCGTGGGTTCTACGCCGGAGGAGGAGGAAGGTTACGAGGGAAAAAGGGACTCCAGGGACAGCAGAAAAAGCCGATCCCGGGTCCCTGGAGTCTCTGGTGTCCCTGCTGTCCCTGGTTTTCCTCAGTGCGACGACTCCGGCCGGCGGCCGCCGTTGCCGCCCCGCCCGATCCCCACCTCCTCCAGCGCCTGGGAGAGGGTCTCGCCCCCCTTGACCGCGAAGTCGAGGGTGCGGGTGGGGAAGGGCATGGTGATGCCGTTCTGGTCGAAGGCCTTCTTCAGGCGCTCGATGGCCTCGCTCTTCGCCCGCAGGTAGTCGGCCTGCCTGGAGGTGAAGTCGATCCAGAAGCGCGCCACCAGGTTGACCGCGCTGTCCGACAGCTCCTCGAAGAAGAGCTCGACCTCGGTGTCCGGCTTGCGCGACGGCAGCGGCTCCAGCGCCTGGAGGGCGACCCGCCTCACCTTCTCGAGGTCGTCGCCGTAGGAGACGCCGGCCTTGATGTCCACCCGCCGCTGGCCGGTGGCGCTGAAGTTGGTGATCGGGTTCTCGAAGATCTGTTTGTTGGGGACGAGGACCACCTGCCCCTGCGGCGTGCGGATCTCCGTCCAGCGCAGGTGGACCCGCTTGACCACCCCCTGGATGCTCTTGCTCTCGATGAGATGGCCGGCGCGGAAGGGGTGCTCGATCGAGAGATAGATGCCGGCCATGAAGTTGGCGGCGATGTCCTGGAAGGCGAACCCCAGCGCCAGGCCGAGGATGCCCGCCCCCGCGAGCAGCGAGGCGACCGTCTTCTGCAGCCCCACGATGCCGAGGGCGATGAACAGGCCGGTCGCCACCAGGGCCAGGAAGACCGTCTCCCCCAGCACCCGGTTGACCTGCTCGCTGTGCGAGACCCGGCGCAGCAGGCGGTGCAGGAGGCTGCGCGCCAGCTTGGCGAGCAGCCAGAAGCCCACCAGCACCGCCACCGCCACGGCGAGGTTCGGCAGCAGCAGGATGAAGTCCTGCATCCACCCCATCACCTTGGCCGCCAGCAGGTTCCACGCTCTCTCGATATCCACGCGGGACCATGGATGCAACGGTCACGCCAAAGCTGCCAGCCGCTCCTCCAAACCGGCCTTCACCCGCGGCCACTCCTCCGCCAGGATGCTGTAGACCACCGTGTCGCGGACGGTGCCGTTCGAGCGGATCTGGTATTTGCGGAGCACCCCATCCCGTTGGGCGCCGAGCTTCTCGATCGCCCCCTGGCTGTGGAGGTTGTTGCGGTCGGTCGTGAGCTGCACCCGGATGGCGCCCAGGTCCTCGAAGGCGTGCCGCAGCAGCAGGAGCTTGCTCTCCGGGTTGGCGCGGGTCCCCTGGTAGGGCCGGGCGATCCAGGTGCGGCCGATCTCCAGCCCGCGGTGTTGGGGGCGGATGTAGAGATAGCCCGTGCTGCCCAGCGCCTCGCCCGTCCGCCGGTCGAGCATGGCGAAGAGCAGGGAGTCCGGCCTGGCGAGGCTGAAGCGGACCCACTCCGTGAAGGCTTCCAGGCTCGCGTCCCGTGGCGCGTCCAGGGTGTATTGGAAGATCTCGGGCCCGGCCCCGGGCCACAGCCGCGGCGCGTGCTCCAGGGTCAGCGGCTCCAGGCGGATCGCGGGGCCTTCGAGGACCACGGGCTGGACGTTCATGGGGTGTGAGCTTATCCTCTCCCCCGTGCTCCCGATCCCACTCGTCCGCCTGGCGCTCCCGCTGATCCTCCTCTCCGGCGCCGCCCTGGCCCAGACGGCCCCGCAGCCGCCGGAGGCCCCGCCGGCCGCTCCGGCCCAGGCGCCGGCCCCCCCGGCGGTGGAGACGGCCCCCGCGCCGCCCCCTCCCGCGCCCGACCGCGGCGACTTCAAGGTGGTCTACGAGAAGGCCAAGAGCCCGGACAACCGGGAGCTGCAGGAGATCTTCCGCGGCACCCAGCTCCTGGAGGAGACCGCCCGGGCCCTCAACGAGAAGCTCGCCCTGCCGGCCGACGTCACCATCGCGCCCCGCGAGTGCGGCGCGGCCGACGCCACCTGGGAGGCGGACCGGCACCGGATCTCCATCTGCTACGAGCTGGTGGGCGACTTCGCCGAGCTCTTCCTGCGCGCCGCCAAGGCCGCGGACGCCGAGAAGGCGGGGGCCGCCGTGGGCGCCGCCAACCTCTTCGTGGTCTTCCACGAGACCGGACACGCCCTGATCAGCCTCTACCAGCTCTCGGTCGCCGGCCATGAGGAGGAGGCCGCCGACCAGATCGCCACGCTGATCCTCCTCGGCAGCGGCAAGGAGGGGGGGACCACCGCGGTGGACAGCACCTCGGCCCTGCTGGCGCAGGAGAAGAACCCGGGTGTCCGGGCCAAGCTCGCGAAGCTCCCCTTCTGGAGCGGGCACGGCTTCAACGAGGCCCGCCTCACGGACATCCTCTGCTGGGTCTACGGCCGCGATCCGCAGGCCTTCCAGGAGCTCGTGGGCGACGGCACCCTCCCGGCCGACCGCGCCGCCGGGTGCGCCGCCGAATACGAGAAGGTGGCGAAAGCCTGGGCGGAGCCGCTGGCGCCCTACCTCAAGGGTTGGACCCTCCTCCCGCCGCCGCCCCCGCCCCCGCCTGCCGAGCCCCCTTCGCCGCCGCCTTCGACTTCGCCTCCGCCACCCAGGCCTTGATGTTCTTCTCCAGCAGGTCGAGCGGCACGGCGCCGTCGCCCAGCACGTGGTCGTGGAAGGCCCGGATATCGAATTTCGGGCCCAGCTCCCGCTGGGCGTAGGCGCGCAGCTCCTTGATCTTCAGCTCGCCGATCTTGTAGGCCAGCGCCTGCCCCGGCGAGACGATGTAGCGGTCGATCTCCACCTCGATGTCGTGCTCGGTCTTGGCGGAATTGGTCCGGAAGTAGTCGATCGCCTGCTGGCGCGTCCACCCCATGGTGTGCATGCCGGTGTCGACCACCAGTCGGATGGCGCGCCAGATCTCGTAGGTGAGCTGGCCGAAATGGGAGTAGGGGTCCTTGTAGAGGCCGATCTCGCCCCCCAGGCTCTCGGAGTAGAGGGCCCACCCCTCGACGAAGGCGGTGTAGTCGTCGTGCTTGCGCCACTCGGGCACCCCCTCCTGCTCCTGGGCGAGCGAGATCTGGAGGTGGTGGCCCGGCACCGCCTCGTGCGACGTGAGCGCCTCCATCTCCCACTTGGGCCGCGACTTCAGATCGTAGGTGTTGGCGTTGAGCTCGCCCGGCCGGCCGGCGGCGAGCGAGCCCTCGTCGTAGTAGGCCGTGGTCTGCGACTTCTCCGCATAGGCCGGCACCGGGATCACGCCATAGGGGAGGCGCGGCAGCTTGCCGAACAGCTTGACCAGCTCGGGATCGATCCGCTTGGCGATGTCGCGGAAGCCCGTCAGCAGGTCCTCCGGCTTGTCGTAGAAGAAGCGGGGATCGGTGCGCAGGAACTTGCAGAAGTCCTCGAAGCTCCCCTGGAAGCCGGTCGAGACCATTAGCGCGTCCATCTCCTGGCGGATGCGCTTCACCTCGGCGAGGCCGATCTGGTGGATCTGCTCGGGCGTCAGATTGGTGGTGGTGTAGACCCGCGCCTGGTAGGCGTACCAGGCCTTGCCGTTGGGCAGGCCGCCCATGGCGATCGACTCGCGGGCGGCCGGCAGATAGGTGTTGGTGAGATAGGTGTGCAGCTTGCGGAAGGCCGGCGCCACTTGGCTCCTGAACGCGGCCACCGCCTCGCGCGTCAGCCGCTCGCGGTCGGCGGCGGGCACCGTGTCGGGAAATTTCTGGAACGCCTTGAGCATCGGGCTCTTCAGCGGATCGTCCACCAGCAGGCTCTCGACCTGGCCGGGGACGTCGCGCAGGGTCACCTTGGGCGGCGTGATCCCCTCCTTGAGACCGCGGTCGAGCAGCGCCAGGGTCTGGTCGATCACCCGGGGGACGCCGCGCATGCGGGCCAGGATGTTTTCGTAGGCCTTGACGTCCCCCGCCGGCATGATCGACAGGAGCTGCGGAATGCCCTGCTGCGGCCCTCCCAACTGGGTGACCTGCATGTACTCGCCGTGGAACGGCTCCCCCTCGATCCCCTCGCGGACGTGGCGCAACGCGAGGTCGTAATTGACCTGCTCGGCGGGGGTGAGCTGCGCGCGGTCGATCGACGCCAGGGCCACCCCGATGGTGTGGGTGAGCCGCCGGCCGAATCCGATCGACTCGGGCGAGGAATCGGACCAGCGGTCGTCGAGGCCCGGATAGCCCACGTAGGTGGCGTACTCGGGCGAGGCGTGCATCTGGTATTCCCAGAACAGGTCGAACAGCTTCCGCAGCCGCTCGCTCTCGCTCCCCTGCCCCCGGGTGGCGGAGAATTGCTCGAACCTCTTGCCGTATTCGGCGACGTCGGGCGGCACGGCGGCTCCCGCGAGGGCGGCCGTGAGCAGGAGGGTGGCGAGGGCGAGGGCCGGCTTTCTCATCATCAGGGTCCTTTCCTGGATTCTTGCTGCTCCGCCACCCACGCCTTGACGCTCTTCTCCAGCAGGGCGAGCGGCAACTGGCCGTGGCCGAGGAGCCGGTCGTGGAAGGCGCGGAGGTCGAACCGCGGCCCCAGCTCCTTCCGGGCATAGGCGCGCAGCTCCTTGATCTTCAGCTCGCCGATCTTGTAGCAGACCGCGCCCCCCGGCCAGACGATGTAGCGGTCGATCTCGACCTCGATCTCGTGCTCGGTGCGGGCGGAATTGGCCTTGCAATAGTCGATCGCCTGCTGGCGGGTCCACCCCTTGACGTGCAGGCCGGTGTCGACCACCAGGCGGATGGCCCGCCACATCTCGTAGGTGAGCTGGCCGAAGCGGGAGTAGGGGTCCTGGTAGAGGCCGATCTCGTACCCCAGGCTCTCGGCGTAGAGGGCCCACCCCTCGGACATGGCGGGATAGACGTCCCACTTGCGCCAGTCGGGCAGCTCCCCCTGCTCCTCGATGAGGGCGTACATGATGTGGTGCCCCGGCACCGACTCGTGCGAGGCGAGCGCCTCCATCTCCCATTTGGGGCGGGACCTCAGGTCATAGGTGTTGACGTTGAACCACCCCGGCCGGCCGGCGGCGAGCGAGCCGTTGGCGTAGTAGCCGGTGGTCTGCGACCTGGCGGCGCTCGCCGGCACCTCCATGACGCCGTAGGGGAGGCGCGGCAGCCGGCCGAACAGCTTGACCAGCTCGGGATCGATCCGCTTGGTGATGTCGCGGTAGCCCCGGAGCAGGTCCTCCGGCTTGTCATAGTAGAAGCGCGGATCGGTACGCAGGAACTGGCAGAATTCCTGGAAGCTCCCCTGGAAGCCGGTCGAGGCGATCAGCGCGTCCATCTCCTGGCGGATGCGCTTCACCTCGGAAAGGCCGATCTGGTGGATCTGCTCCGGCGTCAGGTCGGTCGTCGTGGCTTCCTTCACCAGGTAGGCGTACCAGTCCCGGCCGGCCGTCAGGTCGCTCATGGCGGTGGTCTGGCGGGCGCCCGGGATGTAGGTCCGCACCAGATAGTCACGGAGCTTGCGGAGGGCCGGCGCCACCTGGCTCTGGAAGATCTGGGCCGCCTCGCGCCGGAGCCGTTCACGGTCGGCGGCGGGGATGGCGTCGGGGATCTGCTGGAAGGTCTCCAGCACGGGGCTCCTGGCGGGATCGTCCGTGAGCAGGCTCTCGAATTGGGCGGGCACGTCGCGCAGGGTCACCTGCGGCGGCGTGATCCCCGCCTTGAGCCCCTGGGCCAGCAGGGCCATCGTCTGGTCGACCAGCCGGGGGACCTGGCGCAGGCGGGCGAGCCGGTTCTCGTAGTCCTGGACGGAGCGGGTGGGCATGCTCGCCAGGAGGCCCGGGAGGTCCTGCTGGATGCCGCTGAGCTGGTGGACCAGCATATATTCCGCATGGAACCGCTCGCCCTCGATCCCCTGCTCGACGCGCCAGAGCGCCAGGTCGTAATTCACCTGCTCGGCCGGCGTGAGGCGCGCGCGGTCGATCGCGGCCAGGGCCGCGCGCTCGTCGCGGGCGATACGCTTCGCGATCTCGATCGTCTCCGGCGAGATGTCCCCCAGGCGGTCGTCGAGCCCCGGATAGCCGACGTAGGTGGCGAGCTCGGGGCCCTCCAGCATCCGCGTCCGCCAGTAGAGGTCGAAGAACCGCTTCAGCCGCTCGCTCTCGCTCCCCTGGCCGCGGGTGGCGGGGAGCTGCTGGATCTGGCGCGCCGACTCGGCGAGGTCCTGGGGGACCGCCGCGGTGGCGGCGGCGGCCAGGAGGGCCAGGACGAGGAGGGCCACATACGTCTTTGCCCTCTGGGGCGTCCCGCCCTCCGAAGCCTCACCCTCGGTCCCTCTCCACTGCGTGGAGAGGGAGGGCCCAGAGATCAGGCGGTGTCGGATTTCGGCAAGCCGGTTCGGATACGTTCCCCCTCTCCACGCAGTGGAGAGGGGGCCAGGGGGTGAGGCTTCGGAGGGCGGGACGCCCCGGAGGGCAAAGATGCCTGGAACCCTCCTCACGGCTTCTTCCCCCCGAACGTCACCTCCATCTCCACCTTCTGGCCGTCGCGGACCACCACCGCCGTGGCCTTCTCCCCCGGCTTGGCGCGCTGGAGGACGAACATGAAGTCGTGGATGTCGCGGATCTCCTTGCCGCTCAAGCCCACCAGCAGGTCGCCGCGGCGCAGCCCCCCCTGCTCGGCCGGGCTGCCGGCGCGCACGCCGGCGAGCAGCACGCCCGGCCGGCCGTCGCCCGCGTAGTCGGGGATGGTGCCCAGCGTGGCGCCGTAAGAGCGGACGTCCCCCTGCGGCGCCGGGGCCGGCGCGCTCTTGTAGGTGGGACGGTCGGGGCGCGCCGCGATCCCGGTGGCGAGGTCCGACACCAGCAGGGCCACGCGGGCGCCGCCGGCCGCGTTGATCTTGTCCGCGTCGTCCGAGGGCTTGTGGTAGTCCTCGTGGGCGCCGGTGAAGAAGTGGAGCACCGGCACCCCGGCGGCGTAGAACGGGCTGTGGTCCGACGGGCCGTAGCCGTCCCCGGAGAGGGCACAGCGCACCAGGTCCCGCGCGCAGACGGCGGGCACGATCTCCTTCCACTCCGCCGCCGACTCGCCGCCCAGCACCGCGACCTGGTTCTCCCGCAGCCGCCCCACCATGTCCATGTTGAGCATGGCCACGATGTCGCCGGCCTTGAGGCCCGCCGTGGGGTGGCGGGTGAAGAAGGTGGAGCCGAGGGTCCCCTCCTCCTCGCCGGAGAAGGCGATCAGATAGACGTCCCGGCGCAGCTTCTCTCGCTGGCCGCTGAGCTCGCGCGCCACCTCCAGCAGGGCGGCGGTGCCCGAGGCGTTGTCGTCCGCTCCGTTGTGGATCTCGTGGGAATCGGGCGCCAGCGATCCCGTGCCGCCGTGCCCCAGGTGGTCGTAGTGGGCGCCGATCACCAGCGCGCCGGGCAGACGGTCCGCGGCGCCGGCGTGGATCACCCCGACGACGTTGGCGGCGGGTTTGGTCTTCCGCTCCAGGTCGACCTTGAGCGACGCCTGATGGTTTCCCCCTGAAAGCGCGGTGAAGAGGGGCGCTCCGGCCTCCCGCTTCACCGTCACGGCCGGGATGCCGACGTCCCCTCCGGCGTCGATGGGATCGAGCGCCAGGGCCGGCAGCGGCGACTCGGCGGCCGGCGAGGCTCCGGACGGCGCTGGTACGGGCGCTGGTACGGGCGCTGGTACGGGATAATCGAGGAAGATCACCCCCACCGCGCCGTGCTCGCGGGCGTTCCACGCCTTGTAGCGCAGGTCGCCGTAGCGGCGCTCGACCGCGGGGTCGGCGAAGGCGCTCCCCTCGGGCACGAAGCGGCGGAGGGCCACGATCTTCCCCTTGGCCTCGACCCCCTTGTAGTCGTCGATCCCCAGCTCCGGCGCGGTGATGCCGTAGTTGGCCACCACGACCTCGCCCGCGGCCTCGCCGGAGGCCGAGAACGAGGCCGGCCGGAAGGCGCCTTCAGCCACAGCCGCGCCGTCGAGGCGGACGCCGGTGCCGGGCCGGGCCTCCACCGCCACCGCCACGTCGAAGCTCTCGAGCCAGCCGTCCGCTCCCGCGGGCTGGAGCCCCAGGGAGGCGAAGCGGTCGGCGATCCACTGCCTGGCCTGATCGAGACCGGCGGTGCCGATCCCCCGCCCCTCACGGGCGTCGTCGGCCAGCCAGCGCACGTCGTCGCGGAAGCGGTCGGCCGCGGCGGTGGGAGACGGCGGGTCCGGAGGAACCGTGGCCGGCTTCTCCACCCAGCGGGCCACGAAGACGTCGGTCTCGCCGGGTTGGGTGCCGTTGCGGTTGGAGGCGAAAGCGAGCCGGGTGCCGTCCGGCGAGAACACCGGGAAGCCGTCGAACTGGGGGGTCCAGGTGATCCGCTCCAGGTGGGTGCCGTCCACGTCGATCGCCCAGAGGTCGAACTCGCGCCCCTTGGGATCGCCGTAGTTGGAAGAGAAGATGATCCTCTTGCCATTGGGGAAGAACGACGGCGCGAAGGAGGCGGCGTTGAGATAGGTCACCTGCCGGGCGTCGGTGCCGTCGGCGTTGGCCGTCCAGATCTCCAGTTGGGTGGGGTGCACCAGCCCCTGTGCCAGCAGGCGTTTGTACTCGTCGAGCTCGGGTCCCTCCTTGGGCCGGGAGGCGCGCCAGACGATCTTCGAGCAGTCGGGGGAGAAGAAGGCGCCGCCGTCGTAGCCGGGGGTGTTGGTCAGCCGCTTGACGTTCTTGCCGTCCGCGTCCATGCGGTAGAGGTCGAGGTCGCCGTCGCGGGTGGAGGTGAAGATCAGCGAGCCGTCCTTGGGGCAGACGGTGGTCTCGGCGTCGTACGCCTGGTTCTCGGTCAGGCGGACGAGGTCCGAGCCGTCCGGCCGGGCGGTGAGGATCTCGTAGTGGGGATCGATCGACCAGACGTAGCCGTGCGAGCGGTCGGGCGGCGGCGGGCATTCCGGCCCTGCCAGATGGGTCGAGGAATAGAGGACCCGCTGCCCGCCCCCCAGGAAGTAGGAGCAGGTGGTGCGCCCCTTGCCGGTCGAGACCAGGGTGGCGGCGCCCGAGCCGTCGGCCGGAATGCGGAAGATCTGGTCGCAGGCGTAGGGGGGGCGCATCGACTGGAAGATCAGCTCGCGGCCGTCGGGGGACCAGTAGGCCTCGGCGTTCTCGCCGCCGCGGCTGAGCTGGACCAGGCCCGACAGATGGACCTCGCGCGGGTCGAGCGGCGGCGGTTTGAGGGCCGTGTCCCCGGCGGCCAGAGCGCCGGACGTCAGGGAAAGGGCCAGGGCGAAGGGCAGGAGACGTGTGCTCATCGGGGCTCCCCGCATCGGAATTTACAGAATAGGGCTTGGAACGATACCGTGCGCCTGGTATTCTGCACGAAACAGGAGAGGTACGCCCCCTCCGCAGACCCCCGAAGAGGAATTCCAGCCGCCCCGCATCGGTTGAAGCTTTCCAGGCACGATACTTCCAAGGACCCCGCCGGAGTCGCTGCTCCTGGCATGCCGGTCCGCGAAGCGCCCGGACCGAAGAAATCCCAGACGAGTGGAGAACCAATGAACGATCAGGAAAACCAGGAAACGCAGGGCTCGGGCCAGGTACTGGCCGAGGTCCAGCAGGAGGCTCCGGCGACGAGCGAAACCACTGCGGTCGACCAGAACGTCCAGACCGGCGAAGACAGCGCTCCGGAGGTCCAGGCCGCGAGCCAGCCCGAGGAGGCCCCCCAGGGGGGCGAGGCTCCCGCGGAGGAGGCCCCGGCCCCTCAGGCGGACGCGGCTCCGGCCACGGAGCCGGCGGCCGCTCCGGCCGCCCAGGGGAGCCAGGACTTCGGCCAGATCCTGGCCGAGTTCGAGCAGCAGAGCGCTCCCAAGAAGGAGAAGGAACCGAGGGAATCCAAGGGCCCTCAGAAGGTCAGCGGCAAGATCCTGTCCATCGGCGACGAGTGGATCTTCGTCGACCTCGGCGGCAAGGCCGAGGGGCGGATCGCCGCGGCGGAGCTCAAGGACGCCGAGGGGAACCTCACCGTCAAGGAGGGGGACTCCATCGACGCCACCGTCACCGGCACCGATCCGGAGTCGGGCGCCCTCCTGCTCCAGCGCCGGGCCGGCGGCAAGGGCAAGGGGAAGAAGCCGGCCGAGGTGGTGCCCGAGATCCGGCAGGCCGCCGAGCACAGCCTGCCGCTGGAGGGGCTGGTGACCGGCCTGAACAAGGGCGGCGCCGAGGTGCAGGTGTACGGCATGCGGGCCTTCTGCCCGCTCTCGCAGCTCGACCTGCGCTACGTCGAGAACCCCCAGCAGTTCGTCGGCCAGAAGCTGATGTTCAAGGTCAACCGGCTGGAGGAGGGGAACCGCGGTGGCCGCGGCCCGAACATCGTGCTCTCCCGCCGCCAGCTCCTCGAGGAGGAGCAGCAGGCGCGCGCCTCCGAGACCCGCGAGAAGCTCCAGGTCGGCGCCGTGCTCCACGGCAGGGTGACGTCGCTGACCAGCTACGGCGCCTTCATCGACTTGGGCGGCATCGAGGGGATGCTGCACGTCAGCGAGATCGGCCACAGCCGCACCACGCATCCTCAGGACGTCTTCACCGTCGGCCAGGAGGTCGAGGTGCAGGTGATCAAGATCGAGAAGGGGAAGGAGGAGAAGCGCCCCGAGCGCATCTCCCTCTCCCGCCGGTCGCTGCAGAGCGACCCCTGGAACGAGGCGGCCTCCCGCTTCACCGAAGGGATGGAGGTCCCCGGCCGCGTCATGCGCACCGAGACCTTCGGCGCCTTCGTCGAGCTGGCGCCCGGCCTCGAAGGTCTGGTCCACATCAGTGAGATGGGGGCCGGCCGCCGGCTCAACCACTCCCGCGAGGCGGTCCAGCCGGGCCAGGAGGTGCAGGTGCGGGTCCTCGGGGTGGACACCGCCCGGCGCCGCATCTCTCTCTCGATGAACACGGGCGCGGCAGCGACCGCCGGCTCGGGAATGAGCGGCGGCTATAGCGGGGGCGCGGGCAGCGACGAGCCCCGCGGAGAGCGCCGGCGGGGCGGCGGCGGCGGCGGCCGGCATCAGGACTTCGCCCGTAGTGAGCGGGGTGACCGCTCGCGCGGCGACCGGGGCGGCTCCCGCGGCGGGGACGACGACTACGCCCGCAGCGGCGGCGGCGGCGCCGCGGTGCCCAGCAACAGCTCCGGCTCCGGCTTCGGCTCCATGGCCGACTTCTTCGAGCGCGCCAAGAAGGGATAGACAGAGCCCGGCCCTCGCGCCGGCCTGCCCTCCGAGACCTCACCCCCTGGCCCCCACTCCACTTCGTGGAGAGGGACCGAGGGTGAGGCTTCGGAGGGCAGGCCGCTCCGTACCGGGAGAATCCGCCCAAACCGGCTTGAAATCAGGCAATTCTATGGTACCCTCAGCCGACCGGTATGTCGTTTTGCTCTACAATTGACCGCGCTTGAGTCGCATTGGGGCCCTTTAACGGAATGGAGCTTGTGAGACCTCCCATGCCGAGATCACCGATTTCCCCCAGCCCCCGGACCCGCCGCAACGCGGCCCTGTCGCTCCTCGCCCTCTCCACCTGCGCGACCTGCGCGGCGCCGCTCCTGGCCCAGAGCCTGCTGGGATCGCACGAATCGCTGCTGCGCCAGAACGAGGAGGCCCGCGAGCACGACTTCACCTACCTGCGCACCTCCGCGGACGTGCGCGACTTTGCCCAGCAGGGGCTGCTGGTCCGCCTGCCCGGCAACGCCGACTACGAGCTGGCCGACGACGAGGTCTCCTTCCCCTACGCGCGGCCCGAGGTGAAGACGTTCGTCGAGCGCCTGTCGAAGCAGTACCGCGACGCCTGCGGCGAGCGTCTGGTGGTCACCAGCCTGACCCGGCCGATCACCCGCCAGCCCCCCAACGCCTCGGCGATCTCGGTCCACCCCACGGGCATGGCGGTCGACCTGCGGCGCAGCGAAAGCTCCGGCTGCCGGCAGTGGCTGGAGACGGTGCTGCTCGACCTCGAGGGCAAGGGGGTCCTGGAGGCCACCCGCGAGCAGTATCCGCCGCACTACCACGTGGCCGTCTTCCCGAACCCGTACCTCCAGTACGTGGCCTCGGGCGAGGCCCTGCCGGAGATCCAGGTCGCGAAGTCGACCCATGAGACGGCCTCCCGCCCGCGCGTCGTCCACGCCTCCTCGCGGCACCACGCCACCCGCCGCGGCAGCCACCGGACCGCCGTGGCGGTGAGCCATCGCGCCGGCAGCCGCCACCAGAAGGCGACGGCCCACATCGTCCGCGCGGCCAACAAGCGGACCGCCACCCACCACGCGACGGTCGTCCACGCCAAGTCGAGCGGCTCGCACCACTCGCGCACGCAGTCCGCCCGCACCCGCTGATCGCCTCCGGCGCGCCTTCCCCACACGAGCCAGCCCGGTCTCCGGGCTGGTTTTCGTTTTCCTGGCCTCTGTTTTGCTTGAATTACGGCCTTGGACGGCTCAAGCATCTAGGAGGAAGCATCACATGAAAAGCAGCCGTTGGATGAAGTTGGTAGTCCTGGTTCTTTCTCTCTTGGTGATCATCCCCACAATGGCTTTTGCGCAGGCCGGAGGCGGCTCGGGGGGCGGTGGGAACGGCAACGGTGGGGGCGGAGTGAACGGCCGCGGTGGCAGCGCCACCTTCCGCGCGAACAACCCGATGCCGGTCCTCATCTACACGGTCTGGGGCCTGGGAGGCGGTACCAGCGTGACCGCCACCTCGGACGTCAGCACCCTGGTCATCTACGACAACGGCATCGCGACCTGGAGCCAGTCGAACGCCGACGGCACGAACGCCAGCGGTTGCAGCGGCAACTGCCTGGACACCATCCAGCTCTCGACGTCCCAGATCAATCAGCTCATGGCGCAGCTCCGGGCGGCCGGGGCCTTCCGGCAGTCCTCCAACAACCAGAGCGCGACCTCGTCGGACACCTCTCTCTCCACGATCACGGTCTTCCGGTACGTCCAGGGGTCGACCAGCATCGCACAGACGTTCAGCTTCTTCGACAGCCAGGCCGCGGGGCGGCTGCCTGGAATCCAGAACGTCTTCGGGAATTTCTTCTCCACTAACTTCGGCAGCAGCAGCATCAACGGCAGTGGCGGGAGCGGGAACGGCGGCTAGGCTGAGCTTTTCTACTCTCGTGCAGGTTCTCGATCTTTAACCGAGCCGTCTTCAAAAACCTGTCCGGCCCGTGCGTCCAACGGGCCGGACGTTTCACGTTTCCCGCCCCATACCCACCAGAGCCAGGAGACCCTGGCGAAACGCCTGGAAGCTCCGGGAGCGGTTCCGCTCCGGCTCCATGCGTGCCGAAATCTCCTCAGCCGCCTTGATCTTCGCCAGCCCCTCCCGATGATGGCCGGCTCGCTGGAGCTCCCGTTCCAGAGCCTCCCAGGTACCTCCTCGGATGGCGTCAGGATCCCGATAGTTGGCGCGTTCTCCCAGTGAGGAAGAGATCCCCGGGTACACGGCCCGCAAGGCGTCGACGTCGCCGAAGAACCAGGCCTCCAGCTCTTCGACAGCCAGCCGGTTCAGCACCTGGAATCGGCGGCCCTGCGCCGAGCCGCGGGTCAGGAATCCCGCCTGCCGGGCCGCGGCCTCGAGTGTGGCTTTCTGCTCTCCGCAGTCCCGGCCATCGGCATCGATCAGCACCACAATCCCCGCGTTGTCCGGAAGCCAGGCCCGATAGCCCCGCAGGCGGCTCGGCAGTTTTTTCAACAGATCGGGCTTGCCCTGGTGAGGGTAGACGGTGAACGAGACGTCCTGCCCGAGGGATCTTGGGCACGAGGTTGTAGAGCGCCCCCTCGGCGGAGGGCTCCTCGACCAGGAATTCGACGTGATCGAGAACGGGCATGAGTCAGCGGCAGGCGGCCGGCACCGGCTTCGGACCCCCGGCGTGGACCAGAGGATCGCCCACCTCGAAGTGCCCTTCCAGCCAGAGATCGCCCAGCAGCGCCCCCTCGCGCATGAATTCCGGGATTCCCCGCATGTCGGCGGCCCGCCGGGCCTGGGTATAACCTCTTTCGTCCCGATACAGGACCCAGACCTCCTCAGCCTTCAGCGCGTTCACGAAGAAGGGTGAGTGTGAGCTCACGAGTAACTGGGTACGCACCGTGGCCTGCCGGCACTCCTCCGCGAGACGAGGCAGGAGGCGGGGATGCAGATAGTTCTCCGGCTCCTCGATCCCGATCAGTTGGGGCGGGTCGGGATCGTAGAGGATCGTGAGATAGGCCAGGAGCTTCAGCGTCCCATCCGAGGCGAAGCGCGCGAGCACGGGCTGATCGAAGGGAGCGTCCTTGATCTGCAACAGCAATCGCCCGTCAGGCATGACGTCCGCGGTCACCCTCTCCAGGCGGGGTACCCGCTGTGCGAGGATCTTGAAGATCTCATCCAATCGACCGGGATGCTGCTCCTTGAGATATTGGATGACGTTCGGCAGGTTGTCCCCCGTGGGCGAGAGCCGCTCCTGGGGACCGGCTTCCACGGAGCCCCGCGTGCTGTCGGCGCTCAGATAGGAGAGATACCACCCGGTGATGAACCGCCGCAGCGCGGTGACTCGTGGGTGCTTGGCGAGTTGTCCCAGAGTGTTGACCGCGATGGTCTCGGGAGAGCTGAGGCGCTCCTCGATCCTCTCGTACTGTTCGTCCGGCGTCTCCCCCGAGACCACGCGTCCGGCGCCTTCGCGAAAATCCAGGAACCGGAAGGGGCTCCCATACCTCCCTAGCTTCCAGGCGAGCCATTCCTCGGCAACGAACGGCCCCTTCGGCCCCTCGTCGATCGCCAGGTGATAGGTGATCACCGGCTTGTCGGGGGTTTCCCGGTATTTCAGCTCGATCACGATGGGGCCCTGGGTCCCCCGGGTCCGCAGCTCCTTGAAACGGCCGCGGCGGTCCCAGGCCTTCCTCAGGCCCACGGTGAAGCACTCCGAGAGGAAGGCGAAGACGTCGAAGATCGTCGACTTGCCGCTGCCGTTGGGCCCCAGGAACACCGTCAGGGGGGTCATCCCCCGGAGCTCCAGGTCGGCCAGCGCCCGGTACCGCTGGACCCGCAAGGCCTCGATCCGGGGGATCGCGGGCCTTCTCTGCGGTTTCGTCGCCACGGCCCTATCCTCTCACGACCCGGTACGCCTGGATCCTCTGCTGCAACCCCTTGAGCGCGAGCTCCCCCAGCGGCTCGGTGGGGAAGGCGCCGCCGAGCAGGCGGTGGGTCTCGGGACCGATGACGATCTCGTCCGGCGGCGCCACCCCCTCGAGACGGGAGGCGACGTTCACGGTGTTGCCCAGCACCGTGTAGTCCACGCGCCGGGCGCTGCCGATGTCCCCCACCACCACGGGACCGCTGTTGAGCGCCACCCGCGCCTTGAAGCCGGGGAGACCCTCGGCCGCCCGCCGGGCGTTCCAGGCCGCCAGCCCCGCCTGGATCTCCACCGCCGCCCGCACCCCCCGCAGGGCGTGATCTCTCTGCGCCACCGGCGCGCCGAAGAAGGCCATCACGCAGTCGCCGATGAACTTGTCCAGGGTCCCGCCGGCGCGGAAGATCGCCTCCACCGAGAGGTCGAGGAAGGCGTCGATCGATTCCGCCACCCGCTCGGGCGGCGCGTTCTCGGCGAAGGTGGTAAAACCTACCAGGTCCGCGAAGAGCACCGTGGCCTGCGCGCTCTGGAGCTTCCGCATCCCCTCGTCCACACCGCGCAGCACCTCCTCGATCACGCTGGGCGAGTGATAGCGCTCCAGGCGGCTGCGCGCCTGCCGTTCCAGCTCGGCCTTGCGGGCGTAGCGGATGCGCTCCACGGCCACCGCCGCGTAGTTGGCCAGCGTGGCGAGCACGTCGAGGTCCCGCTCGCGGAAGGCCCCCACGTGAAAGGGGGAATCGACCTGGATCACTCCGATGATCCGCTCGCCCGACCAGAGCGGCGCGCACATGGCCGCGCGGATCTGGTGCAGGCGGATCGACTCCCCGCCCGACAGCCGCTGGTCCGCCTGGGCGTCGAAGGTGACCAGCGCCACCCGTTCGTCGATCACCGCCTGGAGCATGGTGCGCGAGACCGGCACCTCCCCCGTGGGATGGCGCTGCGACGTGCTCTTGATCCGCGCCAGCTCGCAGACCAGCTCGCCCGCGTCGTCCGAGAGGAGGATGAACCCGCGGTCCACCGGGAAGGCCTCGAAGGCCAGGTCGAGCACCCGCGAGAGCACCTCGTCCACCGACTCGGTCACGATGAGCATGCGCGCCAGGCGGGTGAGGAAGCCGAACATCCGGTGGACGTAGGTCTGCTCCTCCGTCTCCTGGACCTCGGGGGCCGGGCGGACGCCCTCCTTCAGCCCATACGCGGCCGCGAGCTCGGCCAGCGGGCGGATGATGGTGGCGTTGCCGAAGCCGGAGATGGTGCCGTCGAGCCCCTCGGACGCGGCCGGCGCCGGCCGGGGCGGCCGCGCCTCCTCCTCTTCCAGCCGCAGCTCGAAAGAGCCGATGGTCAGCAGGTCGCCCGCACGCAGCGGCGCCTTCTCCACCGGCACATGGTTGATCTCGACGCCGTTGGTGCTCTTCAGGTCGTGGACGATCCAGCCGCTCCCCTCGCGCAGGATCTCGGCGTGATAACGGGAGACGGAGACGTCCGAGAGGATCACGTCGTTGTCGCTCCCCCGCCCCAGACGGGTCCTCCCACCGGCGAGGGGAACGACGCGATCCTCGCCGTTCGCGATGTAGCGCAGGCGCAGCATGGAGTGAGCTTTTACCACGGGGAGCATAGCAGGAGGGACCGTTGGGAGAGACGACGGAGACCGCACATCCCCCTCACCGGGCCGACTTGGAGTACCATTTCTTCAGCGTTTCCGGAACAAGAACCTCCACCGGCGTGCCCGGAATCCCGGAGCCCGCCCGGTCGAAAGGAGAGCGAGGATGGCTGGCAAGTTCGAGCTGAAGACGGCGAGCAACAGTCAATTCCGGTTCAACCTCAAGGCGAGCAACGGCCAGGTGATCCTGACCAGCGAGCTCTATACCGAGAAGCGGGGAGCCTTGAACGGCATCGAGTCGGTGAAGCGCAACGCCCCCATCGACGAGCGCTACGAGCGCAAGACCGCCAAGAACGGCGAGCCCTATTTCGTCCTCAAGGCCTCCAACGGCCAGGTGGTCGGCCAGAGCGAGACCTACTCCTCCACCGCCGCCATGGAGAACGGCGTCGAGTCGGTGAAGAAGAACGCACCCGACGCGGCGATCGACGACCAGACGGGGAAGTAGGACCGCACCCCCCTGGGACCCCTGGGACCGCCGGCGGTCCCAGGGGGGATCTCCCGCTACGAACATTCAACCCCTCGGTTGACAATCTCCTCTCCGTCCCCTACCCTCAACCACATGGTTGAGCAACAGCCCTCCCATCTCGACAACGTCTTCCACGCCCTGGCCGATCCGACCCGGCGGGCGATGCTGGCCAGCCTGGCCCAGGGGGAGCACACCGTCACGGAGCTCGCCGGGCCGTTCCGCATGTCGCTGGCGGCGGCTTCCAAGCACGTGAAGACCCTGGAGCGCGCCGGACTGGTGCGACGCACGGTCCAGGGGCGCACGCACGTCTGCCGGCTCGATCCCGGGCCCCTGGCCGAGGTCCACGACTGGCTCCGCTTCTACGAACGCTTCTGGAACGAGCGCCTCGACGCCCTCGCGGCCCTGTTCACCCCACCCGACAAGGAGACATGAGCGATGCAGACCCCCGAGCTTTCCCTCACCCTCGTCCGCACCCTCCAGGCCCCGGCCCAGGAGGTCTTCAAGGCCTGGACCGATCCCGGGCTGCTCAGCCGCTGGATGTCGATCCCCGGAGGCGGCACCGCTTCCTGGCAGGTCGACGCGCGGGTCGGCGGCCAGTACCGCATGGAGATGCAAACCCCCGACGGCCAGGTCCACGTGACGACCGGCGTCTATCAGGAGCTGGAGCCAGGCCGGCGGCTGGTCCAGACCTGGGTCTACGAAGGCCCCTTTCCAGACTTCATCGGGCGCGAGACGCTGCTGACCGTGGAGCTCCGGGAGCTCGGCCCGAGCCTCACCGAGCTGACCCTCAAGCACGAGCGCCTCCCCAGCGAGGCCTACCAGAGCTCCGTCACCCAGGGGTGGACCGCCCTGCTCGACAGCCTGGTGGCGCACTACGTGGAAGAGCCGGTGGCGCGGACGGAGGGGTGAGGACCTTTGCCCGCCCCGCAAGGGCGAATATTCACCAGCCTGGGGGGGAACCCCAGGCTGGACACATTCCATCCGGACGGTCAGTCGGTCCCACCGCCCAGATTGGGCTCGCAGTACACCCGGCAGATGCACCCGGAGCTGGTCCAGAAGCACTGGCGGATGCCGAAACAGTTGGGGTCACAGCAGAGCGGCGGGCAGGAGACGGCCGCGCTCGCGGCGCGCGGCGCGAGCCCCACCCCGAAGCTCCCGGCCAGCAGCGACGCGGCGACGACCAGCTTGACGATCTTCTTTCGCATAGCGGCTCCTTTCCCCCCTTCAGGTGCGCCGGAGCGGCCGGGGCGAGCCGGCCGAGCGGCTGGTACCTCGCGGCCGCGAGACCGCTCCGCGGAAGGGTCGAGCCGTTCCGCGGTAGGGTTCTTCCGCCGGACCCGGCGGTCGAATCGCTCCGCGGTGGGAGCCTTCCGTACCGCGGAGCGGTCCAACCGCACCGCGGAGCCGTCGGTCCGTTCCGCGGTAAGGTCCTTCCGCTCCGTGGAGCGGAAGGACCAGAACGCGGAAGTGTTGGTCGGTTCCGCGGTACGAGCCTTCCATACCGCGGAGCGGTCCAACCAGAACGCGGAGCCATTCAGCGATTCCGCGGAGCGGACCAACCGCTCCGAGGAGCGGCTCAACCATTCCGCGGTACGAGCCTTCCGCACCGCGAAACGGTCCAACCAACCCGAGGAACGGGCCGACCGCCGGGGTCACCCGCGCTCCCACGGAGCTGGTCATCCGGCCGCGACCGCGGATCAGGCCGCTGAAACTGGAGCGTGCAGATGCCCTGAAAGGCATCGGGCCTGAGACCCGACGGCTCCCATCGCCTCCAAATCGCCGCCACCGGCGATGAGGGGCTCTGCCTCCCGCGGGACCGGCCGCATCCTACTTCGGAGCCCCTCGTCGAGGATCGACCCGGCCCGAGGCCGCCGCCGGAGAGGTGTTGCGTTGGGAGGCGTCCCGAAGGATCGGTCTTGATCCTGAGTATGCTATACTTTTCCTCGCGAGCGGCGACCACGGGTCCAAGTTCCGGGAACGAGGTCATTGGCCCGGGGCGTCAGGACGTGTTCGAACGAACCTAGGATCCTGTTCTCAGGAGCGCCTACCTCATTTGTGGCGCCGCTCGCACTTCTACTCCTACCCACACCTCTGTCCAGCCCCGCAGGGGACCAGGCGGATTTGGACGCCTTGACACCACGACGCCGCGAAGAGGATCATCGAAAGCATGGACCAGAAGGTCAGCACGATGCTCGACGAGGATCTGTTCCGCCGCGCGGAAAGGGAGTCCGTGCGGCAGGGTAAACCCTTGAGCCGTCTTCTGGGGGAAGCGTTGAGATTCTACCTCGACGAAAAGAGCGGATTGGCTCCTCAAGGCGGCATCGCGGCGCGGAGTTGGGGGATCTTGAAGCTGCCTTCCAACATCTTGAAGGATCTTCTCGAGCACGAGGATGGCTTCCTCGACGCTTGACCAACTCGCGGCAGGATCCCGCGTCTTCATCGACGCCAGCATCTTCATCTACAGCCGAGTTACATAGCCATGTCCTATGTTTCTCCCTCAATCTTCTGGGAGTACAAATCTCTCCAAAGGCAACTGGTGCAATGTGCGTACACCATGAGTGTAGTCGTCCGGACTTCGAAAACCCTGAGGAGTTGGATAGACAATTTGGACATCCCGCACAAAGGCCCGGAAAATCCCTACAGCAACAGTCTGCATTTTACTTCCGGTCGGCGCCAAGAGGAGTCGCTCGCGAATCGCATGCCGTGCATAGAGCTGCAGCAGGCAACTAAGTGTCTCCCTATAATCCAAAGTGCTCACCTTAAAGCGCTCACCTGCACTCGCTCGAATGTCTTCCAGATGATTAACCTTCGCGATAAATTCTTCACGCCATAAATTTTCCGGACTCGGAGGAACCCCTTCGATGAAGCTGAATCTGGAAGGCTGAAGCTCTGATTGAAGAGCTATTAGTTGGTGCTCGTCTAGCGAAGGAAAGGCAATCAGTCTGGTTTGCGCACCAGCCAGCGCCAATGCTGACAGCTCAGGCACAACCGTGACCTCAAAAACTCCAGAAGAAAGGAACTGAATTGGAAAAGTAGGATCAAAGGCCCCTTTCGCAAATTCGGCTTCAGCGTCAGCATGTCCAGGATAATAGAATTCCGCCTCAGCATAGGTAACAAAGGAATCCGCAAAACCCCGCGCTCGAGTACCCAAAGCCCCCAGCGTCTGCGTAATAAGAAGCCTTGACATACCAGAAACGTCAACAAAAATCCGCCCCTGATTAGAGACCAGCTCCTCTAAAAAGTGACCTCCAAAACCCGCAGGCTCCTGGCAGTTATAAATAATCTTGGCAGGCTCGATACCAGCCTCATGACAGATCTTGAAATATTCGTGCTCTTTATTTTCATCAATAAAAGGCCTATACAAGATTAAGAGCACGCGGCATCGTCCCCCACTGACCACAACATTCTCCAAGACAGCCCTGGCCCTGTCTTCGAATCCGGCGCAAACTACAAGCCAGTCATCAGGCAAAAGCGAGATCCGCTCTACGACTTCTAATTCCGGCCATTCCAAGGCAGCTAATTTCTCAGCAGGAGTCAGCACCGTAAGTATCATACCATCTCCTCTCCCTGCTCTGGAAATAGTTTCAGTTGATCAACGCGAGCAGCAGCCTCCTCCTCCCGTCGACGGAGTCGCTCTACGTCTTCCAAACTCTTCAGTCGATATAATCTCTCAAACTCTTGCGGATGCAACAAGAATTCTTCAAATTCAGAAGGCTCCAGCTCAATGGAATCACGCATGCTAAACGTTAGCTGGAAGTGAGGTATTAAAAAACGTCGCAAATATAACCTCTGAACTACATGACCTCGCCGACTTTTACCACGGAAGTCCTCGAGAAAAACGGAGTACCGTAGTAGCTCACGATAGATCTGCTGCGCTTCGGCCGAAAGCCGAAAGTATTCATAAGGCTCAATCCTCGATGCCTGTTTAGGTGGACTACCCGATTCGTTTTTTGAGTCCATGAACTTGAGATGAGAATGGGCAACATTGCCGAATGCCTCTACAATTGCAACCAGTTGGCCTCCACAGCCAGGAACACCTCTCAGGTTCTTAAGAAATCCACCGGCAGCTTCCCGAATCGCTCTATTCTGCTCTTCCTTCCTCAACTTTGGCACATGGGACCGCTTAGCAAGATCTTCCACTCCTCCGGCCGATCGCACCATAGATTCGACAAGGCTTATCAAGTAGTGGATATCACCACTACACAGCTGGCAGAGAGTCTCCATTCCCCAAAGTGACGGCTTCTCTTTGCCGCGAATTTGGCGAGCAAGATTGTTCTGATTCTGCTCAAGATTATGCCCAACTAGCTCCTCAAGCTCACGAGCAGGAAATTGAGAAACCGTCTTGGCAAGCCGCCGGCGGAATACGTCATCAACGAATGACAGCTTCTGCTCTACTTCAGCGTGAAGGTATACTATACCCAAATTATGGAGTATAAATTCCCTAGACTCAACATAGCTCTTTCCATCAATGTCGCTTGTCGTAAAAGAGACAGAACTCTCAGTAGAGAGCTTAAAGAAACAAAAGGCAGCCCTTTGCATAAATATTCGGTTTAAGTTTTCTTGCAGTTTTTCTGTTACCTTTGGAGAAGAGTAGTCGTCAACCAAAAAATAGACAGGGCGATCCCGAAGAAAATGGAATGCCGCGCCCAGTGCTTCGCACGCCCGCTGAAGAATTTCCGGCCCAAAGCAATGCCCCACAGTTCGCTTAGGATCATTTACAAAGCGATGCCACTCGGCGGCACGATTTCTCTCCTTGTTTAGTTGGGCAATTATGACTCTTAGAGTCTCACTCCCCGGAACAGCGGGCGGCCCAATACCAAGAACTTCCCAAATACTGCGCGCCGCCAAGGGTTGCGCGCGGCCGAACTCATCCCCAAAATACTGCCTCGCCCAGCGCTCGAATGAATCAAGAAGCTTGCTAAGGAGCGTCGCAGTTATAAAGTGGATTGGAATGTCGATACCGACGCCCATGTCCGGCGCTTTATAACGGGGAAACGCAAAATATAGGTCATCACACCGATAATAAACGCCAATATAGCGGATGTCGTCGGGATCGGCCTCGCCGACGCGCAGCCGTTGATCCAAGCTCAAGCTGCGAAAGACCATACTCTTGCCGCAACCACGGGGACCCGTAACGACAATGTTGTTTCGGCCTTCTATTTCTGGTAATCCCAAAAATCTATCTGAGTACAGCGCATGCAACAGGGAGGAAGATTCTCCAATCTGCTCACAACTCAGAAAATCAAACGGAGATATAAGACCGTCAGATTGGTTCTCCGATGCCTGCTTAAACTCCTCAAATTGAGCATCGAATTCGCCAAGCCTGCGAAACAATTCCTGGGGACGACGAGCCAGAGGATCACGCGTTTGATCCATCTCCACAAGGTGCCTAGCAAGTAATTCGTGGCGCAGCTTATCAAAGATAAACTTGTCTTTTTGACTACAAAGCGAGTAATCAATGGCCTCCAACAACTCTTTCAGGATCATGGCAAGCTGAAGATAATCATCTTTGAATCGATTGTTACTGAGTGATTCTCCGACACCAAAATCAGTTACACGAAAGGCGAATCTTGGGGGTAACAAGCTGTATGAATAACGGTCCTCGACCAGAATATTGCCTGAATGAAGATCCCCATGGCTAACTCCGCGCTGCTCCATTTCATGGAACAAGCTGAACATCTCGGTTAACCACCGTACAACAAATGGTACAGTCAACTGGTCTTTGAATTTTCTAATGAACTTTCTCAGGGATGGCCCATCAACAAATTCTGAAATCAGAACAATACAGTCGATTCCGGCACTTGAATCCTTCCACTCTTGAATGTCTTCAAATCTAACAACCGCCGGATTGCGTAGCGCGTCTGCTTTATGCACCTCAGCGCGCCATAGTTCTTCTCCATTAGCTCCGTGAATTAGATTAGCACGCGGAATGATCTTACAGGCCAAGTTTCGCCTAAGTTGTTCAGAATCGGCACGAAAGAGGAGTCCGTCGTTACCACTGTCGACCTTCTCGACTACTTTAACTTCTGGTCGACCCGGCAGCGATCTACCCATGAAGTACTCGGGATCTGGCAGATTTTGGCGCACGTCAGACCTTCTGAAAAATGAGGAAATGCTCTGTCTTTACGCCGCAACATTCACGCCGAGTCCTCCTGACATCGGGAATGTCATCTGAGAAAATCTCCCGCAAGGTTAAGCCTGGCGCCCGATCTCGGAAAATGTCTAGGACAGCCTCTGACGGGTGGGCTTCAAAATTACGCTTAAATTCCTGCCCAACAACGAGAACACAGTATCCTCGCCGACGCAGACCAGTTTCTACCTTATCGACCAAGCTGGTTATAGCCTCTATAAATGATTTCCGCCGAGTTGCCACATCATTGTCAACAGCTTTAGCTAGCGCAGGGTTAATGAACCAGAGCCGCAGCCGATTATCACGCCCGTAGTCGAGCGCATTCATATAGGGAGGGCTAGTAATCAAAGCATCGAAACGCCTCGGAAATTTGAGATTCTGAACAGCACTTTGCTGGAATTTTATCTCGGAAGCGCTCAATTGCTCGAACCTACGATAACTGCGACGAATTTTGGCCATCAATCTAGGCCTAAGCTCTCGATAGGAATAAAGCTCGGGGTAAATAGAGCGTGGATACTTCTTATCTCGTAGGTAAGGCACAAGATGGCTACTTGGATAGGAAAGAAATCCTGGTCTCTGATGGTGCAAGATTCCAAGGAAACAGGCCATCAAGAATTCGTTGCCAGGTTTCCGCACGACTTCGGCGAAACGAAGAGCTTCACGCAATGTCTGCGGATGAAAAAAACGCCGCACCCATTGGGGGACTCTCCGAAGATCAGGAAGCTCCAGATAATGAGCTTCAGCGAGGGCTTGCTCAGCAGAGGCAACTGCATCCGAGAAAGATCGAGGAGGAGAGAGCTTCGCCAAAGTTAGAATTCGCGAGTAAGTGCTAATATCGGCTCCAAACACTCGACGTCCCCGGAGAACAGCCTCTAAAGGAACAGTTCCAGCGCCAGCAAAGGGATCAACGACTAACTCCCCTTTAGCAGAGAACTGCTCTACCAGGTCACCAGCGATGCGGCTCTTGATCTTGCCGATGTAAGGAGACAGCTGGTGCAGGGTGCACTCCGAGTTGGCACAGGGACTCTTCCAGCTCGAAGGTGCTGGCTTCAGCAACTCTGAAATGGAGCTCCCGGCCAAATTGAGCCTCCTATCCTGGCAGTTCGAGATTAGCAGATCTGGAAGGAAATCTGGTCCCGGCTCTCGAAATTGTCGCATCTTGTATCTAAATACTGATTTCAATGCCTTTCTCGCAATGAGGCGATAGCCATCGGGGCTAGGAGCGCTTATCTCGGTAATACCGCAGAGGCCTACTTGTCGGCATCCAGGTCTCGATCGCCTCGCCGCGGACGCTGTATCGTATGAAGCGGGACACGGTCCGTCCCAAGGACTGGAGGGATGCCGAAGCCCTCCGCCGCCGCTTCCGCCTGGAGGACGACTGATGCCGGTCAAGAAGATCCGCGACTTGCAGGAGATGGAGGACTCGCTCTGGCGGGAGCCGGACGATCCCGAGCTTTGGCGGGCCATCGCTCGCGCGTGGAGCTTCGCGGCGCGGACCGTCCCCCGGCATTTTCCGCCCGGCGTCTACAATCATCGGTCGATCGAGGACGCCCAACGGTTGCGCGAGGCGGTGGTGATTCGTCCACGCGCCATGGCTAGTCCCAGGTCTGGCGCTCTGGTTCCAAATAACGGTCGATCTCTTCCTTGGAGCGAGGCAGCCGGGGACGGCGAGGCAGCCGGGCCAGGAAATCACTGAGCGAGTGGGCAGGCTTCGCGGTCGGGTCCGGGACGAGGACGATCACCTCCGCGGGGCCCTCCCGCACGTCCTCGGGGAGTTGGAGGCTCACGGTGTGATCCTTCTCGACGTGGGCTTGTAGCTTGATGGCTCGCATGGACGGTTTCTCCAAGGCTCAAGCATACCAGCTCTACCGAAGGGAAGACGGCTGTCTTCCGGGGAGCGGGGATCCGCCTTCGCCCCTCCGGGGCTTTGGGATTCGTTTGGATTCCCCTTCCTGGGGCTAAAGCCCCAGGCTACACGCCTTCGCCCCTGGCGGGGCTGAATTCAACAGACAACCCACGGCGAACCCGTCGGAGTCAAGGGGCTGCTGTCCAGTCTTCCACCGCGAGCCCATGCACGCGGGCCATGTCATCGAGGTTCGCTGTCACGAGGACCGCTCCTCTAGCGAGTGCATGGGCTGCGATGGCGGCATCGAAGTCCTCAATCCGACGGCCCTTTTTCTCTAGTGTTGCCTTGATCGTGCCGTAGCACTCGCTCACCTCATCCGTCCACTCGGCGCGCAGAAGCTCCTGGCGCAGCAGATCGAACCGCGTCTGGAGGAAGTCCCGGCGCCGCGATCGGGGGAGACGTTCGATGCCGTATGCAATCTCCGCAAGCGCGGGTTGGGGCACGGCCACTTCGTTTTTCCCTACTTGTTCCAGTCTCCCGATGACCCGGACATCGCCCTTCATCAGCGCCGAGACCGCGTTCGTGTCCAGAACGTACTTCACAGGAGCATTGGCTCCTTCGACCGACGCCGGGCTCGCACGGCGGCGAGCATGTCATCGACCGCGGAGGCCTCCGCCGGATCTACCGCCCGCAACCGCTCGAAGAACCCCGCGGACCACTCCTCACCTTCGGCAAGCTCTCGTTCCAGCGCCTTCACGATCAGCCGGTTCCGGCTGATGCGCAAGGCCCGCGCCCGGCGGTCGACGGCCTCGAGAAGGGTTGGGGGAATGTGGACGCTCGTCGCCATGAATATGTTCGGAGTATACTCGCCTCCTATCGATCAGGCAACGGCTGGGGCTACCCCAGTTGCCGCGGGCCCAGGCGCTGAAACCAGATCTCGGGATTGCCGCTCCGGCACCTCGGGCCCGGGGAGGAACGACTCCGGCGGGCGCTTCGATCAGGCGGTCAGAGCGGTCCGAAGTAGCACTGGCAGCTCCAGGTCGTCGTGCCCGGGCAGAGATCGCTGTTGGGGGGCTGGCAGGTGCCCTGCCTGTTGAAGGCGAAGCAGATCGAGTTGACGGTTCGGCCCTGGCAGGGGGACAGGCTGCAGGAGCCGCAGACGGAGGTGGTCAGGATCGGGTTGGGGACGAGCCCCGGGGGGTTGAGGGTGGAGGCGTTGGCGGCGCAGGACGGCGCCAGGAAGGCGGGCGCCTGGGCCGGGGCGGTCGCGGCGCCAGCGAGGGTCGCCATGGCCAGCAGGGCGGTGAAGAGCAGCAGTGTGGAGCGCATTCTCATTCCGGTCTCCTTTCAGACGAGGTGAGACTTCGGCCTGTTTCATTGATCAAGGTACCAGCGGAGGACCGAAAGGGGACAGAGGAACAGGGTGAGCTCGGGAAGGAGGGCCGCTCTCGGGAGCCCTGGGGCCGAGCCAGGGTCCACGCGGCGGCTTGAAAGCTCCGTCCGTCTCTTTGGGGGAACCTCTCCCCTTTTTGGGGAGACCCCTCGTCCTTTTTGGACGGGGCCTCGTCTTTTTTGGGAGACCCCTCGTCTTTTTTGGACGAGGGTCCGTCTTTTTGGGGAGACCCCTCGTCCTTTTTGGACGAGGCCTCGTCTTTTTTGGGAGACCCCCCGTCTTTTTTGGACGGGGCTCCGTCTTTTTTGGGAGACCCCTCGTCTTTTTGGGGAGAGGGGTCGTCTTTTTGGGGAGACCCCTCTCCCCGAATTCCGGGTGGGCAGTATCGCCTATTCCCTGGCGCGCAGCTCGGCGAGCTTGGCCTGCTGCGCCTCGGTCAACAGGTTCTTGATGCGGACGAGGAGGAGGATCTGCGTCCGCTTCACCTGGCGCTCCAGGGCGAGGACCTTGTCCACCTGGGTCAGCACGGCGGTCTCGTCCACCGGCCGGGCCTGGAGGAGGTGGACCAGCTTCTGGCTCTCCCCCTGGAGGTCGAACTGGGCGTCCGTGGCCTGGGTCTGCGCCTTCTGGACCTGCTCCTTGATCGCGGCGCGCTGCCGCTCGTCGAGGTTGATCTCCTGGCTGTGCTTCATCACCAGATCGGGAGGAAAGACCGCCCTGGCGATCGGGTCGTCGCCCGGGCCGTCGGCCCGCGCGGCCGGGGCGCAGACCCCAAGGGCGAGCAGGACGGCGAGCAGGGGCAGGACGGTTTTCGGTTTCAGGATCATGACGGGGATCTCCTTTCGGGTTGGGAGGGTTGGGAGATGAGAGGCACCTCCCGCAGGTCGAGCACGCTCCGGTCCCAGGCCTCCGGGACGGCGAGGAGGTCGCGGCCCGGGGTCGCGAGCAGGAAATCGGTGGGGGAATGCCATTCGGCCAGCGGCGGCACGGCGGGAGGGCGAGGCTCTCGGGTCCGCACCCCCAGCCAGACGCCCAGCGCCGCGAGCGCGAAGGCCGCCGCCAGCCACAGCGGGCGGGCTCCGAGGAGGCCGGTGGCGCGCGCGGGGCGGGTCCGGCCGCGCCGCACCACCTCGTCGAAAGGAGGCGTCCGCCGCTCCTCCTCCCGGCGCAGATCGGCGAACGCCGCCGCCAGGGCCCGATCGTCTTCGGGGGTCATGGCTTCCCCTCGCGGCCGAGCCGCCGTTGCAGGGCGATCTTGCCCCGGTGGTAGTGGGTGCGGGCGCTGCCCGGCGAGATGCCGAGCACCCGCGCGGCCTCGTCGAGGGTCATCTCCTGGTAGAAGACGAGATGGAGCACCTCGCGCTGGCGGGCCGTCAGCTCGCGCAGGGCCGTCCGCAAAGCGTGGCTCGATTGGGCCTCGCCCAGGCGCGTCTCGGGGCTCGGCGGCGGGCTGGGGTGCCCGTCCCGCCATTGCAGGCCGGCCATGGACCGCAGCCACCGGCCGCGCCGGTGCTCGGCCGCGGTGCGGCGGATGACGCCGAACAGCCAGGTCCGGAAGCTGGACCGGCCGCCGAAGCGGGCGCGGCCGTCGAGGATCTTGAGATAGGTCACCTGCAATACCTCCTCCGCCTCCTCGCGATCCCACCGGCAGCAACTGAGGGCCCAACCGGCGCTGGCCGGGTGGAGCTCCGCGAGGGATCGTTGGATTTCGTCGTCGGTCATCGAGCTCTCAAAGGGCCGGTGTCAGGCCCGGTCCGTCCCTTGAGTGGGGCGGCGGGGGGCGGTGTGTGACAGGGGGGCGCCTGCCCCAGAGGGCACGGCGGCTCCCGATTGACGCTTCTTCCCTTGCCCCCCTCCCCTCCTTTTGGCTACCATCTCGCCGTTTGGGCAGTCGATTTGCCCGCCTCCATTTCTCCCACAGGAGCCCTATGTATCGAGAGCCCGATTTCTCCAAGCCGAGCCTCGCCAACGCGCCCGAATGCCGGTTCGAGCCCGCTCCGGCGGATACCGTCCTGCCGGACGGCTTCATGTCGACCACCAACTTCCCCACCTACGTGAAGATCGGCGGCCGGTGGCGCATGCCGGAACGGCCCCGCATGGATTCCCACCTGGTCTGGGATCCCGCCACGGAGCGGCTCGTGATCAAGGAATTCCGCCTCATCCGCCAGGGGGACCTCGTCGCCGTGGCCACCGCCGAGGACGGCGCGGAGGGGGTGCTCGTGTGGGACCGCGGCTTTCTCGACGAGGTGGACGAGACGATCGAGGGTGGCGAGGCGTTCGCGTTCATGTCCTCGGAGGTGAGCCGTGAGAAGCCGGTCAACTATGAGGCGATCCTCCGCAAGCTCGTCGAGAACCGCGGCCCGAACGGCACCATCCTCTGGGTGATCGGCCCGGCCCTGGTCCACGCCCGCGGACGGGTCGCCATGGAGTGGCTGATCCACAACGGCTACTGCCATGGCCTGATCACGGGCAACGCGGTGGGGGTCCACGACGTCGAGGCCGCCCTCTACGGCACCACCCTCGGCATGCTGGCCGACGGCTCGGGCACCGCCGGCGGCCACGCCACCCACATGCGGGCCATCAACGAGGTCAAGAAGGCCGGGTCGATCAAGGCCCTGGTCGACGCCGGGAAGCTCAAGGGGGGGATCATGCACGCCCTGACGGTGACCGGCACCCCCTACGTGCTCGCCGGGTCGATCCGCGACGACGGCCCGCTGCCGGAGACGATCCCCTCGGCGCTGGACTCGCAGGAGGCCATGCGTGAGATGACCGTGAAGGCCACGATGGTGGTGATGGTCGCGACCGCCCTCCACGCCATCGCGGCGGGGAACATGCTGCCGACCTTCTGCGTCCGCCCGGACGGGACGATGGACGAGATCACCACCGTCTGCGTGGATCAGACCGAGTTCGTGGTCAGCAAGCTCAAGGACCGCGGCACCCACCAGGCCTTCGGGGTGGTGACCAACGCCCAGGATTTCATGCGGCTGGTGCAGTTGGAGCTGATGGGGCGGTAGGGCCCCTCATCACCCCTCCAGGACGCCCCTCCAGGACGGTCAAAGAGGCGTGTAACGGGTCAGGTGAGCTCACCTGAGGTGGTCGCAAAATGCGACCACCTCGCCCTGGGCCTCAGTAGCCGATCCGCTTCCCCGGGGAGTCCTCAGGGGATTCCATAAGGGCCCGGATGGCGGCGAAGACCTGTTTGAAGTGGGAGTCGTACCGCTTCTCGAGATCCTCCAGCTTGCGCGCCAGATCGGCGTGAGAAGCGAGCATCTGCCGGAGGCGGACGAAGGCGCGGACGACCGTGACGCTGGCGCCGATGGCCCGCTGGGAGCTCAGGATGTTGGCCGCCATGATCGCCCCGTGCTCCGTGAAGACGAAGGGCAGAGACCGGCGACCGCCCCGGCCAACGTTTGAGGTCGCATTTTGCGACCTCAAACAGTCGAACTCCTCTGGTGTGAGCTGGAACATGAAGTCCGGCGGGAAGCGGTCCCGGTTGCGCCGGACCTGCTCGTTCAGGCGCTTGGTGGTGACTCCGTAGAGCTCTGCCAGATCGGCGTCGAGGATCACTTTCTCTCCTCGAATGAATAAGATACGACGTTCCACCCGCTCCACCGGAACCAGTACCGCGGCGGTTTCCGGCACGGCCTCTTCCTGCTTCGCCCGCTTCCGGGTGCTCTGCGCCATTCGCTCTCCTCCAGAGAGAATCTTGAGGTCGCATTTTGCGACCTCAAACGCCGTGACGTCGCCCTTCAAGGACTCCTTGTACCGGGATTATAGACGGACTTGACGTCCAGGCGCGACGAGGAACCCGCGCTGGCGGGCACCTGCCTTCAGCTACAATCCCCCCGTCCAATTTCCTCGGAGGGGAGCCCATGATCAGCTTCGCCGCGTACAAAGTGATTCACATCCTGGGGGTGCTGTTCGTCTTCGCCTCGCTGGGAGCGTTGATTCTCGCGTCCCGGGACGGAGCGTGGGGTGGGCGCGGGCGCAAGCTCGCGGGGATGACACATGGGATCGCCCTGCTCGTCGTGCTGATCGCGGGGTTCGGCGCCATGGCCCGGCTCGGGATGCCGAATCCGGCGCACTGGCCGCTCTGGGTGTGGATCAAGGCGCTGATCTGGCTCATCCTGGGCGGGATCATCGTGGTGATCCGCCGCTCTCCCCAGCTCAGCACGCTGCTCTGGTGGTTGCTCCCCCTGCTGGGCGCGGTGGCGGCCTGGGCGGCGATCTACAAGCCGACGTAGGGTCTACCGCCGCGCCCGCGCCTGGAGCTCTTCGAACTCCTCGTGGAAGCCCCGAACGATGACCTCCGGGTCCGGGACCAGGCCGGCGTCGGAGGCGAGGCCCATGCGGACGTGGCCGGCGTAGCTGAAGATGCTGATGCCGAGCCCGAGACGGCCGGACTGCGGGACCCAGAAGAAGATCTCCCGGATCGGCTTGCCCGCCAGATGCAGCACCTCCCGCGGCCCCGGCACATTGGTCATCACCGCGGTCGCCTTGGCGCCGAAGATGCTCACCGCCACCTTCTGCAGGGCGAGCGGTGACATCCCCAGGAGCTTCAGGATGGCGAACACCACCACCGGCTCGGCCGAGCGTTTCAACGCCTTGGCGTTCTCGTGGAGCGCCTGCAACCGCTCCACCGGGTCCTCGATCCCGACCGGCAGGGAGAGGAAGATCAGCCCGAACTGGTTGCCCAGGTCCGCCATGTCGTCCAGCGACCGCAGGTTGACCGGCATCGCCGCCCGGAAGGTCACGCCGTTCGCCTGTTCCCCCCGATGGCCGAGATAGCGCCGCAAGCCGCCCGTCATCGCCGAGAGCAGGACGTCGTTGAGGGTGGCCTTGAGGGCGCGGCCGACCTCCTTGACGTCGTCGATCGTGATCGGCTCGGACCAGGCGACGCGCTTCGGCACGCCCAGCGGCCCCTTGAGGATGGTCGACGGATCGGGCAGGCGGAGGACCAGGCGGCTGAAGGCGGCCGCCGAGGCCACGCCGGTGGTCAGGACACCCATTGAGCGGAAGGCGTCGGCGGATTGCTGCATCAGGCGGATGCCGTCCGGCATGATGCGCTCGGCGAGCTGGCGGGCGGCCTCGGCCCCGTGCGGGGTCTCGCGGAAGAGGTCGGTGAACGGGCTGTCGAGCTCCTCGTAGGTATCGGTCCCATCGCTCCCGCCCGGCTCCAGGTCGGTCAGCGACAGGAGCACCAGGAGGAGGGCCATGCCGTCGCCGATGCAGTGGTGGAGGCGCCCCATGAGGACGCACCCCTGCCCCTTGTACCCTTCGAGCAGATAGAAGCTCCAGAGCGGACGCTTGAGGTCGAGCGGCTCGCTCATCAGGCTGCTGATGATCTCGCGCAGGACGTTGTCGTCTCCGGGGCGCGGCATCTCCATGCGCTGGAGGTGGTGATCGAGATCGAATTCCGGGTCCTCTTCCCAGAAAGGGTCGCCGTCGACGTGGATGACGTGCTGCCGGAAGCGGCGGATGGAGAGGAGCCGGCGCCGGAACAAGGCCTTGAGCCGCTCGAAGGAGACCGGCTCGTCCATCACCAGGACGCCGTTGATGATCATGAGGTTGGACGGCTCGTCCATCCGCAACCAGGCATGATCGACGGGGGACAACGGCTCCCGCAGGGTATCGGGATCTTCCGGAGCTTTCACGGCGATTCCTCCCTAGGCTTGGAGATGTGGAGTTTACACCCCCCCACCCCGGTCTATCATCCTCTCATGCCCACCCAGGCACACACCTTCGTCGCCGTCGCCTTCGTCGAGAACCTCTCGCTCAAGGAGATCTCCGCCGCGTTTCCGGAGGCGCGGGGGGGCGCGCACGAGCGGCGGCTGACGCGGGTGGAGGGAGGCGAGGTGTTCCTGTATCCGTTCGGGGTCGTGGTCTTCCGGGACGTGCCGCGGGAGGGACGCGAAGCGGAGCTCGCCCGTCTCCACGCGGCCCGTCCGGGGCTGACCACCGAGGTGGTGCGGGAGGATTTCACGGTGCGCGAGGAGGAGGGCGCGAGCATCCAACTCGCCGGCGGAGCGCTCACCGTGGACCGGCTCACCCCGGCGCGGGCGGCGATCGTGGCGCAGACGGTCGCCCAGAGCGCGGCCATGGAGTATTACGAGCGGATCGTCGAGGACCTCTTCGCCCGCACCGGCAACCTGGTCTCCCGCCTGGAGACCCGGGGGACCGTCCCGCTGCGCGTGCGCCCGCTCCACCGCTTCATCGGCGAGGCGATCAGCACGCGCAACGAGGTCCTCTCCGTCCTCCACCTCCTCGACAAGCCCGACGCCGTCTGGGACGACCCGGCGATGGACCGTATCTACGAGGACCTGCGCGGCGAATTCGACCTCGCGGACCGCTATCAGGCGCTCGAGTCGAAGCTGCGCGGCGTCCAGGAGTCCCTGGAGCTGGTGCTCGACGTCGCCCGCGACCGGCGGCTGGTGCTGCTCGAGCTGGCGGTCGTGCTCCTGATCGTGATGGAGCTGCTGCTGAGCCTGTTGCGGCTGGGGTGATCTCGTACCCAGCTCTCGCGATAACGGCGCGGGATTGCGGTACGGAGGGCGATTCTGGTATTCTTATCTGGCGAGGAGGTGAAGCTCATGGCGATCCCGAAATCGAAGCCGGACCCAGCAGATCCTGAGATGAACGTGGAGGAGAGGCCTACCCCACGCTCTGGCATCCTCAAGAAGTTCGATCGAAGCGTCTTGCACCAGCCGCAAGGCCCTGACTCCGGTCTCAACGCCGTCATGGGCAAGTGGCCGGGGGATGAAACAGACGAAGAAATCCTTGCCCTCCTTGAAGAAATGTCTTGATCCCCCGCAGACAGTTTCTCCTCGCCACCCAGTCGCGTAGTCCCCTCCCTACCCGCTCGCGCCTCGCCGCCCTCTCCTCCCGGGTATCGGCCTTGCATTCTGTTCTTGATAGCTTGAGAGAGACGGAAGAAAGAGGAAGCTGATTGCCCCCTCTGATCACGCATACCTTCCCGCTCGACCCCATCAAAGAGGCCTATGGCCTCTTCGAGCAGCGGGATGGTGTGCTCAAGTGGCGATCCGGCCCTGACCCGGGTCGCCCTTCCCCCCGGGAGCCGTCTCCCCCCTCCGCCCCGGGGGGCTTTTTCTATCAGAGCCCGTTGCCCCGCCGCTCCCTGCGCAGATAGGCCGAGATCTCGCGGACGAGGTCCACAGTGAGCCGTTCCTCCTCGCAGGCGCGCTGGAACATCAGCAGCGCGAGGATGGCCTCGCGGTGGACGTCGCGCGATTGGAAGACGGGCATCATCTCCGCCGCGAGCCGCTTCAGGTCCTCGACACAACCTTCCTGCGCGTAGAGCCGGGCGAGGTCCAGGGAAACGAGCGCGGCATCGTAGCCCATCTGCCGCTCCAGAAACTCTTTCTGAGCCTCCCGGAAGGCGGCCTCCGCGGGGCCGCGCCGGCCACGGCCGAGATGGATATTTCCCTCGACCCAACGCAGACGGACGAGATCCAGCGGCTGACCCATATCGCGGAGGAGGCCTTCGGTCGCGGGCAGAAGGCGCTCCGCCTCTTCGTAGCTCTCCGCCAGAAGCAATGCGATCAGGAGATTGAATCGACCATAGGTCGAGAGCTGCGGCTCACGGGAAGGATCGATCTCGTCCGCGGTCCGGCGCAGCAGATCGATCGCGCCGCTCAGATCTCCGCCTTCCTCCAGGATCTTGGCCCGCTTGAGCTGTAATTTTGCGATCCCATGCTCCTCGCCGGCCTCGCGGTACAGGGAGAGGGCGCGATCGATGAGCTCCAGCGCCTCATCGAGCCTGCGCTGTGCCCGGCGTAGAGAGGACTTCAGATCGAGGATCTCGGCCCGGACCTCGACGTTCCCCGAGGTGCTCCGGGCCAGACAGTCCTCCGCTTTGATGAACGCGTCCTCGGCGCTCCTGAGCTCGCCGAGGACCCGGCGCGCGTTGCCGAGATGAGCGAAGCACCGGGCGCGCAGGTCCGTCACCCAATTCGGATCGTACGCCTTGCCGAGGTGACGGACGACCCGGAGCGCCAGGTTCGCCAGCTCCACGCCGCGGGCCGGATCGCTGAACGTGGCCTCCCGGCTCTTCCGGAGGAGGAGCTGGCAGAGACCCCAGGCGTGCAGATCCTCGCTCTGCTCGATCTCCCGGAGCTGCTCGGCGTAGGGGCGCCCGGCGAGATGATCCCAGAGCTCCGGAGCCTGCCGGCCCTCCAGGACGGCGATCTCCGGGTCCCAATGGCCGACCTCCTTCTGCAGGCGCAGGATCTCCGCGTGCCGTTCCCGGCAAACCGGACAGCGCGCCAGGAAGTGAGGGACCACGAGCCGGAGCATCTCGTCGTGCTCCAGGGTCCCCGAGAGCCATTTGGCCAGCGTCTCTTCCGTCAGATGGGAATCTTCCACTCCGGTCTCCCTCCCATAGCATTCTCAAATTGGGCAACTCTCAAGTCATAGAGTCTCCGGAGCACACCGTTTCGTGACACCTGGAAACGACAAAATGGGGCCGGAGAGGTCCTCCGGCCCCGTCGACTACCGCTACTTGGTGCCGTTGGGATCGATCGACATCCCCTCGTCGATCAGGTCGCCGGGCGGGTTGGTCGACGCCCCCGTGTGGTTGGCGTTGCCGTCGGGATCGATCGACATCCCCTCCTTCGTGGTCCCCCGCGGCCAGAGGCTCACCACGAACCGCCAGATCCCGGACAGAACGGCATCACCGGAGACGGCAACAGTCTGGTGACCCGCCGTGGGG
>DASXJP010000341.1:0-7025 GCA_036497345.1 Thermoanaerobaculia bacterium | reverse complement strand
GCAGTACGGCGTCTCCCCCGGGCAGGTGGTCACCGCTCCGTGGACCTCCGGCGCCAACTTCCTTGCCTTCGCCGCGCTGGTCGGTCCCGGCGACGAGGTGCTGGTCGAGCGGCCCACCTACGAGCCGCTCCTCGCGGCGCTCGGCTTCCTGGGGGCCCGGATCCGCCGCTTCGAGCGCCGGTTCGAGAACGGCTACCACCTGGACCTCGACGAGATCCGCTCCCTGCTCACCAGCCGCACCCGGCTCGTCGTCCTGGCCGATCCGCACAACCCCAGCGGCGTGATGTTGGCGCCGGACGAGATGGCCGGGCTGGCGCGGCTGGCGGAAGGCGCCGGCGCCCATCTTCTGGTCGACGAGGTCTATCGCGACGTCTGGCTCGAGGCGGCGCCGCCGAGCCACGTCCATCTCGGCCCCAACGTCCTCGCCACCAGCAGCCTCACCAAGAGCTACGGCCTCTCGGGATTGCGCTGCGGCTGGATCCTCTGCGCGCCGGAGGTCGCGAGGCGGCTCTGGCTCACCCGCGACGCGATGCAGGCCGTGGACTCGGTGCCGAGCGACACCCTGGCCGTCGCGGCCTTCCGCCAGCTCCCCCGTCTCGCCGCACGGAGCCGCGCGATCCTCGATCCCAACATCGCCCAGGTCCGCGCCTTCCTGGCCGGCCACGAGGAATGGCTCGACTGCGTCATCCCGCCGCGCTCGATGACCGTCTTCCCCCGCCTCCGCCGGGAGGAGGACGCCGGGCCTCTCCACGACTGGCTGCGCACCCGCGAGACCTCGATCGTGCCGGGGAAATTTTTCGAAGCCCCCCGCCACTTCCGATTGGGCTTCGCCGTGATGCCGGAGGACGTGGCGCGGGGGCTGGAGAATTTGTCCGTAGGGTTGCGGCGGGTGGCCGTCCAGAGCTCCTGAGATCTGCCGGCGTCCTGCCCTTCGAAGCCTCACCCTCGGTCCCTCTCCACGAAGTGGAGAGGGGGCCAGGGGGTGAGGACTCGGAGGGCAGGGCGCACCGGCCAACGAGGCCGTACCGGATCACGCCCCTGTCCCCCCATCCCTCCGCCCTGACACCTGGGGAAGTGTAGGTCCGGCGGCATGGTGCCCCCCGACCCCTGGAATGCCGGGTCCGATCCTGGCATAGTCATTCCCATGGAAATCCAAGAGACCTGCCTCGACCTCGTGGCGCTCGCGCGAGACCCCGGACCGGATCCCAAGTCTCGGGTCTCCACCATGGCGGCCGGCCTCATCGGCTCGGAGATCCTCCGCATCGCCTCGGAGATCCGGGCCCTGGTCGCCTCGGGCCGCCCCGTCTGCAACCTCACGGTCGGGGATTTCGACCCCCGGTATTTCCCCATCCCGGCCAAGCTCGCCGAGGGGACCCGCGCCGCCCTGGAGCGCGGCGAGACCAACTACCCCCCCGCGAACGGCATGCCGGACCTGCGGCAGGCCGTGGGCAGGTTCTACGAGCGGGAGCTGGGGCTGCGCTATCCGGTCGAGTCGATCCTCATCAACGGCGGCGCCCGGCCGGTCATCTACTGCGTCTTCCGCACCCTGTGCGATCCCGGCGACCGGGTGGTCTACCCCGTGCCGAGCTGGAACAACAACCACTACGTGCACATGGTGGGCGGCGTCGGGGTGCCGGTGATCTGCCGTCCGGAGCACCGCTTCCTCCCCAGCCGCGAGGACCTGGTCCGGGCCCTTCCCGGCGCCCGGCTGCTCTGCCTGAACTCGCCGCTGAACCCCACCGGCACCGCCTTCACCCGCGAGGACCTGCTGGGGATCTGCGAGGCGGTCCTCGAGGAGAACGAAGGGCGCGCCCGCCGCGGCGAGCGTCCGCTCTTCCTGCTCTACGACCACATCTACTGGATGCTCCGCTTCGGCGGCATCCCGCACTTCACGCCTCCCGAGCTGATCCCGGAGATGGCGCGCTACACCCTGTTCGTGGACGGCATCAGCAAGGGGTTCGCCGCCACCGGCCTGCGCGTCGGCTGGGCCGTGGGGCCGGTGGACATCATCTCCCGCATGTCCGCCGTGCTGGGCCACGTCGGCGCCTGGGCCCCGCGCGCCGAGCAGGTGGCGACCGTCGGCCTGCTCGACGATCCGGAGGCCATCCGCCAGTTCGAGGCCGTCTTCCAGCGCGAGCTCCAGGTGCGCCTCGACCGCCTGCACGCCGGCCTCCAGGCCATGAAGCAGAGAGGATTGCCGGTGGACAGCATCCCGCCGATGGGGGCGATCTACCTCACCGCCCGCATCCACCCCTTCGGCGGCCGGACCGCCGGGGGGGAGCTGCGCACCAACGAGGAGATCCGCCGCTGGCTGCTGGAGGCGGCGGGCATCGGCGTCGTCCCCTTCCAGGCCTTCGGCTCGACCGAGGACGACGGCTGGTTCCGCCTGAGCGCCGGCGCGGTCTCGCCGGCCGACATCGACGCCGCCCTGCCACGGCTCGAGGCGGCGCTGCGGGCGCTCGCTTGAGAGAGTTTTTGGAAAGGGGCACCTCTGCCGCCCCACTGTAGAGACGCCCCGTGGGGCGTCTCCCGAGGCGGCAGCCCCGTTTCCATTCGCCACGGCGTGCCCGCGGGGCGTTTTGGATTGCGTAACGGATGGTACCGCCTCGGAGACGCCCCACGGGGCGTCTCTACAGTGGCAAGGCACTTTCCAGACACCCTCTAAGAGAGGATTCGCGATGAAGGCATTCCATATCGTTCTCGCCCTCCTCCTGCTCGCCGCCCTGACACCGCCGGCCCGGGGGGCGGAGCCGGTCACCATCCGCGTCGGCAAGCTCCTCGACGGCAAGGGCGGAGCGATGAGCGACGTCACGATCGTCGTCGAAGGATCGAAGATCGTGGCTGTCGAGACGAAGCCGCGGGAGAATCCGACCTGGGATCTCCGCCATCTCACCCTGATGCCGGGCGGGATCGACACCCACGTCCACATCGGCTGGCACTTCGGCCGCAACGGCAAGCTCTATGACGAGGAGGAGAAGGGGGTCCAGAAGGAGACCCCGGCCGACACCATCCTCTACGCCGCCGACAACGGGGTGGAGACCGTGCGGAGCGGCATCACCACCGTGCAGAGCCTGGGCGCGCCCGAGGACGCGGCCCTGCGCGACGCCATCGCCCGCGGCATCCTCCCCGGGCCGCGCATCCTGACCTCGCTGGAGCCGATCGCGGACCCCTCGCTCACCCCCGAGAAGATCCGTGAGGCGGTGCGCCGCCGGGCCGACGAGGGGGCGGACGTGATCAAGATCTTCGCCTCCAAGAGCATCCGCGACGGCGGCGCCCCGACCCTCACCCAGGAGCAGCTCGACGCGGCCTGCGGCGAGGCCAAGGCCCACCACCTGCGCGCCGCCGTCCACGCCCACGGCATCGAGAGCGTCCGCCGGGCGGTGCTGGCCGGCTGCACCGTGATCGAGCACGGCGTGCTGCTCGACGCGGCCACCCTGCGCTTCATGGCCGAGCATGGCACCTGGTTCGATCCCCAGACCGACCTCGTGTTCCGCAACTATTTCGAGAACAAACAGCACTTCGTGGGGATCGGCAACTTCACCGACCAGGGATTCGAGCAGATGCGCCGCGCCGTGCCTCTGGCGCTCAACATGTTCAAGGAGGCGCTCAAGACGCCGGGCCTGAAGATCGTCTTCGGCACCGACGCGGTGGCCGGCGCGCACGGCCGCAACTTCGAGGAGCTGATCTACCGGGTGGAGAAGGGGGGCCAGGACCCGATGGCGGCAATCGTCTCCGCGACCTCCCGCGCCGCCGAGTCGCTCGGCCTGCAAGACAAGATCGGCGCCGTGGCCCCGGGTCTCGAAGCCGACCTCATCGCCGTCGAAGGCGATCCCACCAAAGACATCAACGCCCTCCGCCACGTGGCCTGGGTGATGAAGGGCGGCAAGGTGGTCAAGAACGAGGTGCGCTGCCGCTGAGCGCGCGCGCCATGAACCAGTTGGGCACCTCCAGCACCGGCTCCTGGCCCTGCGTCTGGAAACCGAAACGCTCGTAGAACGCGACGTTCTCCCGCTTGTCGGTTTCCAGGTACGCCATCGCCCCGAGCGCGTCCATCCGCTGGCAGAAGACGCGGAGCAGGGCGGTGCCGCTCCCCTGCCCCTGGAGGTGCCGCTCGACGCCCACGGGACCGAGATGCCAGTGCGGCTCTTTGGGATCGTGCCGGGCCCAGGTCCCCACCCACTTCAACAGCCGCACCGTGCCGCCCAGCCCGGCGCCGACGATGGCTTCCGGCAGCAGGCGGAGCCGCTCGCCTCCCGAAGGCTGGCAGCGGCCCGGCTCCACCATCGCGCAGACCCCGACCAGCGCGCCCGGAGAGAAGGCGCCGAGCACCGCCCCCTTCGGGATGTACTGGCGGAGAACGCCCTGGAAGACGCGGGTGAGGGCCCGCTCCCGCCGCTCCGGATCGGACCCGAACGCCTGGACGTGCAGCGGATTGTCGCGCATCCCCCGGCCGAGCACCGCGGCCGCGGCGTCCGTCTCTCCGGCGTTGAGATCGCGGATTTCGATCAGTCAGCCTCCTCCTGGCGGGGGAGTATCGCAGAGACGGATGTGATTTTCTCTCCCCCCGGGCGAATCATAGGGTGAAGGCAAGACCCGGACGTGAGACCGAGAGCCATGACCCGACGCCCCAGCCAGGAACGCTTCCTGACCCTGCTCGACGAGCACAAGAAGATCCTCTACAAGGTGGCGGGCTCGTACTGCCGCAACCCCGAGGACCGGCGGGATCTGGAGCAGGAGATCGTGGCCCAGCTCTGGCGGTCGTTCGACCGTTACGACGAGAGCTACAAATTCTCCACCTGGATGTACCGGATCGCGCTCAACGTGGCGATCTCCTTCTCCCGCAGCGAGACCCGGAGGTCACGCCACACCGTGCCCGCCGGGGAGTCGATCCTGGAGATCGCGGACGTCCGCGAGACCGCGGAGACGGACGCCGGTCTCCAGATCCTGCGGCGGCTCATCGCGCAGCTCGACGAGCTCGACCGGGCGCTCATCCTTCTCTATCTGGACGGCAACCGTTACGACACCATCGCCGAGATCCTCGGCATCTCGGAAACCAACGTCGGCACCAAGATCGGCCGGATCAAGGCTCGGCTCCGGCGCGACGCGGCGACGCTTTGAGAAAGGAATTCAAAATGGATATCGACGATATGAAGCAGCGCTGGGAAGAGGCTGACCGGAAGCTGGAAGCCAGCCTCCGTTTGAGCACCCGCCTCCTGCGGGAATCCGCTCTGAGCAAGGCGGCCAGGGCCACGTCGCGGCTCTCCTGGCTGATGCTGCCGGAGATCCTCCTCAACCTCGGCCTCGTGGTCTGGCTGGGCTCGTTCATCGCGGACCATTTCGCGCAGGCCCGCTTCGCCATTCCCGCCCTGGCGCTCGACCTCGGCGCCATCGCTCTCCTCATCGCGCAGGGCCACCAGTGGTTTGCCTTGCGCGGCATCGACTACGGCGCGCCGGTGGTGGCGATCCAGAAGGAGCTCGGCCGGCTCCGGCTCCAGGAGCTCCGCGTCTTCAAGTGGGTGATGGTGACGGCCCCCCTCGCCTGGACGCCGCTGCTGATCGTGGCGATCAAGGGCCTGCTCGGCCTCGACGCCTACGTCCTCTTCAGCGGCGCCTGGCTGGCCGCCAACGTGGCGTTCGGCGTGGCGGTGCTCCTGCTGGCGGTCTGGGTCTCGCGGCGCTACGCCGACCGCATGGGACGCTCGCCCGGGATCCAGAGGCTGATGCGGAACCTCTCCGGGTATAGCCTGAGCGCCGCGGAGGGCTTCCTCGGCTCGCTGGCGCGGTTCGAGGAGGAAGTTCCGGCCTGACGCGTCGAGAGAGCCCCGGCCCTGACGTTACGGGTTGGGGCTCGGGTTCTTCTCGCGCTCCTTCTTCGCCGCTTCGATCATCTCCTGGAGCTCGCCTATGTGCTGCTGTCCCAGCTTGATGCCGACGTCGGCGCCCTGCTTCAGGACCTCCGGCATCTTGGCGAGGGACTTTTGACCCACGGGCGACCGGTAGAAGGCCGTCATCTGCCGCAACTCGTCCTCCGTGAAGGCGCCCATGTAGATCTTGACCATCTCGGGCTCAAGGTTGCCGTCCGCGAAGACCTTCTTGTACCAGGCGCGGAACACGTCCTCGTAGGGAGCCAGATCCGGATTCCCCCGGATCACGCCCATCATCGCCTCGGCCCCCGCTTGCGCGAGCTTCTCGCCGCCGAGCAGACGGTAGAGCTCCCGGGCCGCCTGCTCATGAGAGGAGGCGGGCGCCGGCCCCTGCCCCAGCGCCATGCCGGCCAGGGACAGGAGCAACGTCAAAGAAACCACAATAATTCGAAAGGTCGACCCTCGCACGATAGAACCTCCTCGATTGGACAGACGTTGGTGAGATCTAGCATACCACGCCCGCCAACGAGGCTCACGGCGTCGCCGGCATCCGGAGCGCGTAGAAGTCGACCATCCGGGTCGCCGCCGGCGGATCGAGGTTGGCGAGGGCGACCACCACGGTCCCGAGCTGGGGGAAGACGCGGAGCTCGCCGTTCATCCCGGGGGCTCCGCCGCCGTGGCCATAGGCCCGTAACGGCCCCTCGCCCCGCGCGCCGAAGCCGTATCCGTACCCCTCCTGATGCGGCGTGGTGGCTTCTGCGAGCATCTTCTTCGAGATCAGCTTCCCCGCCTCCAGCGCCTCGGCGAAGCGCAGGAGATCGCCCACCGTCGAGTAGCCGCCGCCGGCCGCGGTGCCCCGCCAGGGCAGCGTATCGGTGTTCGGCACCCAGGCGTCCTTGCTCTTCATGTACCCGGTCGAGCGGTTCGGCACCGCCTCGTTCTCGGTCAGCGAGCCGGTGGCGGTCATGCCGACCGGCTTGAAGATCCTGGCGTCCACATAGTCGTAATAGGACATGCCGGTGACCTTTTCGATCACCGCGCCGAGCAGGACGAAGCCGTAGTTCGAATATTTGAACTGTTTGCCCGGCTCGCCGTCGAGCGCCCGCGATCCATAGAGCTTCAGGTAATCGCTGTGAGTGCGCAGCGTGAGGCGGTTCTTGT